>DATBBK010000228.1:0-26966 GCA_036271035.1 Thermoanaerobaculia bacterium
CGGGGACGTTCGGGTTCCCGCCGTTGTTCGGCAGGCTGACCGGCCCGACGCGCACGACGTCCGGAGTGATGCGGAACGAGATGAGGTGATTGATCTGACCCGTGATGTTGATGTAGGCGCGGGAGAGGTTGAACGCGTCGGAGTGAACCAGGTTGCCATCGGAGTCCTTGACCTTCGGCTCCGCCATCCAGGTGTAGTCCGCGAAGATGGTGCCGCCGACCTTCACCGACGGCGTGTCGTCGGGCGGCGTGTAGCCCTCCGCGACCGTGACCTGTGCCCTCGCCGCGTCGCCTCCGAGCCCGATGAACGCGGCGGCCGCGCACACCGCGAGAAAGAGACCAGGCCTCTGCTTCATGTCGGTTGATCCTCCTCTTTGAGGCGGGAGTTATCGGCCCCGCCAGTCAATGACGATGGAAGCTTCGGTAAATTCGAGGTGAAGAACCGCGAGTCAGAGCCCAATCGAGCGTCAGTGCACAGGCGCCTGTGCAATCGCGGCCTCGATGACCGGCTCGACGATCCCGGAGCGCTTCCAGTCGACGATCTCTTCCGCGGTGAGCGGCGCGGATACGCGCTGCGTCTTCACGTACGCGACGAGCACGTCGCTGCCGACGCCCTCCTGCATGAGCGAGAGGATCTTCGACTTGAGCTCCGACGCGCTGAGGCCCACGGGCGCGGCGGGAGCCGCCGGAGCGGCGGCCGTCGCGGGAACCGCCGCGCTCGCCGGCGCCGATGCGGCCGGCCGATTCCCGTTCGTTTCGAACGGCCACCAGAAGCTGCGCGCGTCCGGCGAGGGAGAAGCGGCGAGCGCCTGCACCGCCGGCTCATCGCACGCGTACGACTCGAGCGTCACGTTGTACCAGCTCTGGTCCGTCCCCTGGCAGTCCGGCGAGCGATCCGTCGTCGGACACTCGGTCTTCTTGAGGTCGATGATCCGCGACGAACGCACGAGCAGGACGTTGCCGCCGCGATCGGCGGTCGCGTTGCGGTCGGCGCGATACGGATCCTTGACGTTGACGCGGTCGCTCGCCTGCTGGCGAAACGGCGCGGCCGCGGAGAGCATCCGGCAGCCGGTGGGCAGCGTCGCGTCGGGCTGGCCGCTTCGCCGGTCGGTCTCGTAGACCTTAACGGCGGCGCCGCCCGGCGTCAGCTTCGTCGTGGCGCAGCCCGTGCCGAACAGGAGCGTGCCGCACGCGAGGGAGAGCGCCGACAGCGTCGCGAGGGTCACCTTCGATCTCATTCCGTCTCCGGCCGCGCGGGATTTTACGTCCGCCTGAAGTCGGGGCCGCGCGGGCCCGTGAAATCTGCCGAGAACGCGTTAAGCGGCGCGCCGGGCGGCGTGAAATCTGTGTAAAGAGAGCGGCCCTAGGCGCGGCCCCTCGCGGGCCGCGGCGGCGCCTGGGACCCCGGCGCGAGCCGCCGCATCCACGCGCCCAGAGTCTCGAGGTCGTCGACGATGACGCACCCTCCGGGGGGCCGGCTCCGGCGCGCTCCCATCCCGCCGACCAGCAGCGGCACGCTCGGCGGGATGGCGTCGCGCAGCCCGGCGAGGAGATCCCGCGAGGCGGGTCCGCCGGTCGAGATCGAGATGCTGATCCCGACGGCCGCGCACCGGCGCGCGCGCGCCGCGGCGGCGATCTCGGACACGGGCGTGTCCGTCCCGAGGACGAGCGGCGCGACGCCGGAGACGGCCGCGACGAGCGCCGCCATCTGCAGCCCGAGCCCGTGCGTCTCTCCGGGGAGCGCCGCGAGGAGGAAGGCCGGGCGGGCGCCGCCGCGCTCGAACCGCGCTCGCAGCGCGCGCAGCACGTCCTCGAGCCGCTCGGAGAAGAAGTGCTCGTGATGGACTCCGATCGCGCCGCGCGACCAGGCCTCTCCGACCTCGTGGACCATCGGGGCCACGCGGCGAAGCAGGAACTCGGCCGCGCCCAGCGCATCGGCGTCGGCGCGCAGAGCGGCGGAGAGCGCGTCGCCGTCGAGCGCTCGCACGAGGGGAATCAGCGCGCGCAGCGGCCGATGACCCGGCGCGTGCGTCGCCGGCGTCGCGGCGCCTCCGAGCAGCGTCTCGAGACCGGGCTCCGTCATCCGGACGACGTGGCCGGCGCGGTGGCCGCGCGCGATCGCCTCCGAGATCCGCCGCAGCCGCCGCACGTCGCCCGCGGTGTAGAGCCGGTGGCCGGACGCTCTCCGTCGCGGCACGGGAAATCCGTAGCGCCTCTGCCAGACCCGCAGCGTGTCAGGCGACAGACCCGTCGCCCGAGCCACGGCTCCGATCGACCATTTCTCCGTTCCGATCGTCTCCATCGATCCTCCGCGGCCAGATTCCGTCCAAGTCTATATCTAGACAGATCGCGCCGCCGCCATGGGCGCTTCGAAGGACGGCGAAGGCAAACGCAGCGATCCGGCAATGAAAGCCGGCCGCCGGAACCCGTTTCCCGCAACTTCACATCGCCGGAGGTCGGTGGTGGTAGCCTGCGGCACCTCGACTGTTCGAGCCGATGAGCGAAGCCCACTTTTTCGGCGGCGAAGCCGCCCCGGACGACCGTTTGGAGGACCACTCCCTCTACTTCAATCGCGAGATCTCGTGGCTCGCCTTCAACCGGCGGGTGCTCGAGGAGGCGATGGACCCCGCCTGGCCCCTGCTCGAGCGGATGAAGTTCCTCTCGATCTTCTACTCGAACCTGGACGAGTTCTTCATGATCCGGGTCTCCGGTCTCCACGAGCAGATCGAGGCGTCCGTGGCCGAGCGCAGCGCGGACGGACTCTCTCCGGCGGAGCAGCTCCGGATGGTCCGGGAGATCGTGCTCGGCGACACCGACCTCGCAATGCGGCTGCTGCGCGACGAGCTCCGGCCGAAGCTCGCCGAGGCGGGCGCCCGGATCCTGGAGTGGAACGAGGTCGACCCGGAGCGGTGCAAGGAGCTCGCCGCCTACTTCGACAGCGTGGTGTTTCCCGTCCTCACGCCGCTGGCGTTCGACCCGGCGCATCCGTTCCCGTTCGTGTCCAACCTCTCGCTCTCGCTCGCGGTCGAGCTCTCCGACAAGAAGCAGAAGCGTGCGGCGTTCGCGCGCGTGAAGGTTCCACCCTCGCTGCCGCGATTCGTGCCGGTTCCCGGCGGGTCCGGCAAGACGCAGGACTTCGTGCTGCTCGAGAAGGTCGTCGAGGCGAACCTCGACCGGCTGTTCCCGGGGATGGAGATCCTCGGCGCGTCGGCCTTTCGCGTCACCCGCGACGCCGACATCGAGATCCGCGAGGACGAGGCCGGCGACCTGCTGCGCAGCATGACCGACAACCTGCGGCGCCGGCGCTTCGGCGCCGCGATCCGCCTCGAGGTCGAGGAGCGCTGCCCGGAGAACGTCCGGGAGCTGCTCCGCACCCAGCTCGAGCTGGAGCCGGGCGACGTGTACGCGGTGAACGGACCGCTCGGCTGCGCCGACGTCATGTCGGTCATGAAGCTCGAGCTCCCGAATCTCAAGGACCCGGCCTTCATCCCGTCGGCGCGCTCGATCTTCGACCCGCCGGGCGGCGTGTTCGAGACGATCCGCAAGGGCGACATCCTGCTCCACCACCCGTACGACGCGTTCGACCCGATCCTCCGGTTCCTCGAGGTGGCGGCGGACGATCCCGACGTGCTGGCCATCAAGATGACGCTGTACCGCGTCGGCGCCGACTCGCCGATGGTCGCCGCGCTCGCGCGGGCCGCGGAGAACGGCAAGCAGGTCGCCGTCCTCGTCGAGCTCAAGGCGCGCTTCGACGAGGAGAACAACATCCAGTGGGCGCGCTCGCTCGAGCGGGCGGGCGTCCACGTCGCCTACGGCGTCGGCGGGCTGAAGACGCACGCCAAGATCGCGCTCGTCGTCCGCCGCGAGGGCGCGACGATGCGACGTTACGTGCACATCGGCACCGGCAACTACAACCGGGTGACCGCGCGCGTCTACACGGACGTCGGCCTCTTCACCGCTCGCGCCGACTTCGGCCTCGACGCATCGGAGCTCTTCAACTTCCTGACCGGCTTCTCGAAGAAGACGAAGTACCGCCGCCTCTC
This sequence comes from Thermoanaerobaculia bacterium, assembly GCA_036271035.1. GTDB lineage: Bacteria > Acidobacteriota > Thermoanaerobaculia > UBA5066 > Gp7-AA6 > DAHUXD01. Next base: position 4,043 of record DATBBK010000228.1, read on the forward strand.
GGTCGCGCCCTTCACGCTGCACGAGAAGGTCCTCGCGCTGATCGACCGCGAGGCCGAGAAGGCGCGAGAGGGCAAGCCATCGGCGATCGTCGCCAAGCTGAACGCGCTCGTGGACTCGTCGGTGATCCGCGCGCTCTACCGGGCGTCGCAGGCGGGCGTCCCCATCGACCTTGCCGTGCGAGGCATCTGCTGCCTGCGGCCGGGCGTGCCGGGCGTCTCGGAGAACATCCGCGTCTCGAGCGTGGTCGGACGATTCCTCGAGCACAGCCGCGTGATGGCGTTCGGCGCCGGCGAGGAGCAGGAGATCTACATCTCGAGCGCGGACTGGATGCCGCGCAACTTCTACCGCCGCGTCGAGATCATGACGCCGATCCTCGACGACAAGGCGAAGGAGAAGCTCCGGCAGGAGGTCCTCGACCCGGTCACGGCCGACAACTGCCGCGCGCGCGACCTCCAGAGCGACGGGACGTACGTTCGGCGCCACCCCGCGGCCGGCGAGACGGCGTGCGACACGCAGCTGACCGTGCTGGACAAGGGCGGGCGGCGCGGACTGAAGGCGGTGCCGTCGCTCTAGACCGCCGCTAGGCCGTGCTCTCGATCCGCGTCTGCGGCCCGATGACCACCTCTCTCCCCCGCCACTTCACCTCCCGCCCGAACAGGCCCGCCCAGAAGAGCGCGAACGCGCCGCCGTCGCGTGCCGGAAGCAGGGCCGCGTCGCGAAGCGACACCGGATGCCCCTCCGCGCGCGCGAGCGCGAGCTCCGCGCCCCAGCGCAGCGCGAGCAGGCCCGCGGCCGCCGCGACCGCCGCCGCTCCGTCCGCCGCGAGCACGGCGGCGACGAACCAGGGAAACGGCGCCGTGAAGAGCTCGCTCGCGTAGAGCGGGCCGGCGAGACGGCGACGCATGAGCGCCCATCGCCGGTGCCGCGCCCAGACCGCGCGGAGCGGCTTCGAGATCTCGGTCGTGTCGAGGACGTCCGCCGAGAGCGCGACCCGGAAGCCGGCGCGCCGGATGGCCTTCCCGAGCAGGTAGTCCTCGGCGAGGTGGTCGCGCAGCGTCGCGATCCCGCCGATCGCCTCGAGCGCTCGCCGCGAGACCAGGACCGACTTGCCGACCACGCACGGCATCCGCAGCACCGCGGCGACCGCGGCGGTGCCCGGGAGGAGACAGCCGTTCAGGTAGAGCGTCTCGAGGCGCGAGCCCAGGCTCCGTGCGCCGCAGGCGCGGAAGAGGTTCGAGACGAGGCCCATCCTCGGATCGGAGACGAACGGGCTCACCGCGCGGCGCAGGAAATCGGGCCGGACGCGCACGTTGCCGTCGGACATGAGCAGGAGCCGGTGCCGGGCGTACGGCATCGCCGCCGCGAGGCGGTTGACCTTCGCGTTGCCGCCCGGCTCGCGGGCGTCGAAGACGAACGCCGCCGGCCGCTCGGGGTGGCGGTCGGCGACCGCGCGCGCGATTCGGAACGCCGGGTCGTCCCGAGAGGCGAACGAGAAGACGAGCTCGAAGGTCTCGTAGTCGAGCCGGTAGTACGACTCGAGATTCTCCTCGAGCCCGTCGTCCACGCCCGCGAGCGGCTTCAGGATGGAGACGGGCGGCGTCGTGCCGCGGATCTCGGCGCGGTGCGACCGCCGCCGCATTCGCAGCGCGGCGACCGCGGAGACGACGTACGCCGCCGCGGAGACGGCGAGGGCGGCGAGAGCGACGGACTCGATCACGCCGTCGCCGCCGCCTCTTCGGTGAGGCGGAGGACGCCGATGCCAGTTCCGCGCCGCAGCGCGGCGAGCACGCTCTCGCGCCTCTTCTCGGCGCTCAGCAATGTCTTCCAGGCGTACAGGTGCTCGGGCCGGTGGAAGTCGCTGTTCGCCATGTGCGGCAGGCTCTCGCGCGAGACGACCGGGAAGAGTTCCCAGCGGCAGCCGACCTCCCAGAGGTCGACGAGCGGGGCGACGATCTTTCGCCGGTTCCACAGGTACCAGGTGTTGGCGTACCACTCGCTCATTTCATGCGGGTGGCATGCCACGGACACCGCGCCGCGGCGCCGGATCTCCCGAAGCATCTCCATCGGATCGCCGTCCGCCGAGAGGTACTCGTCGAGGCCGAGGGCGAGCACGTGGACCGACGTGTCGCGGTTGATCGTGTTGCGCGTCATCTCCGCGCCGGGGATCACGACCATCCCGTACGTGCGCCAGGCCCGATCCGCCTCCCGGTCGATCTCCTCGGCGTACCTCTTCCAGCTCTCGGCGTTCAGGCTGTGCTTGATCCGATGCGCGATCCTCCCGAGCCCGTTGTCGCGGTTGACGACGTGGTCCGTGATCGCGATGACGTCGTGGCCGGACCGTCCGAAGAGGTCCACGACCTCGGGCAGGGGCACGACGCCGTCCGAGTACGTCGTGTGGATGTGGAAGTCACAGAGCAGCATGTCGACCGCGGCCATTGTCGGCGGCGGCCGCGAAGACGGGTCGTGGCCGGGGAAAGGCGGACCCGGAGCCGGCGTAAGGAATTCCTGAAGTGCGCGACGCCGACCGGCCCGTCGACGCCGGCCGGCGGACGGGCGTCAGGCGCGCGGCGAGAGCCGATGGGGCAGGCGGCCGATGCGGGAGGGGACGAGGAGCGTATGCGGCCCGTGGAGGCTCTTGCGCTCCTCCTGCCACCACCTCACCCAGAGGCGGCGCGCCTCGGTCGCGGAGACCTCATGCTCGATCGCGAAGACCTTCTGCGCGCCGCTCTTGACCTCGGCGCGAGCGGCGGAGCGCGAGACGACGACGTGCACGGGCAGCGGCACGTCGCCCTGAACCGGGTAGCGGAACCAGAATCTCTCCGCGTCGGGCGCCGCGCGCAGCTCGATCGAAAATCCCGCCAGAGGGACGGAACGCTCCGGCATCAACTGCGCGACGGAGCTCCAGCCGTGCGCCGTCCGAAGCAGGTCGTGACGCCGGCCGCAGGCGCACGCGAACTCCTGGTGCTCGAACGCGCCGGCCGCGGCAGGCGCGATCTCCGCTCCGCATTCGCATCGAAGGCCCAGAGCGTGATCGTTCATGCAAGCCACGCTATGGGCCGGGGATGAAGACGGTGTGAAGAGGGCGGAGGACATAATCGCTGTATGCCGGGCGTCTGCGACTACCACGTCCACACCTTCCGCTGCGGGCACGCCGGCGGCGCCTCCCGCGACTTCGTGCGCCGGGCCGTGGAGCGAGGGCTGATCGAGATGGCCTTCACCGACCACGTCCCCCTGTACTTCCTGCCGGAGGCGCAGCGCGACCCGAGGCTCGCGATGAGGGAAGACCAGTTCGACGACTACGTCGCGGAGGTCGAGGCGCTGCGCCGCGAGTTCGCCGGCTCGATCGAGGTGCGCCTCGGCCTCGAGGCGGACTACGCCGAGGGCCGCGAGGAGGACCTCGTCCGCTGGCTGTCGCGCGCGGACTGGGATCTCGTCCTCGGCTCCGTCCACTGGGTCGCCGGCGGATGGATCGACGATCCGGCGACCTCGCCGCGCCGGTTCGCGGTGGAGGGGGCCGACGACCTGTACGACGAGTACTACCGGCTGCTCGCGAAGGCCGCTGCGACGGGGCTCTTCGACGTCCTGACGCACTTCGACCTGCCGAAGAAGCACGGCCACCGCCCCGAGCGCCCTCGCGCGGAGGCGGAGGGCCGCGCGATCGAAGCGGCGGGGCGCGCGGGCTGCGCGGTCGAGGTCTCCTCGGCCGGTCTCCGCAAGCCGGTCGGCGAGGCCTACCCCGCGCCGGACCTCCTCGTGCGCCTCGTCGCGGCGGGCGTGCCGATCACGTTCTCCTCGGACGCGCACGCCCCGGCGGAGGTCGGCTGGGGATTCGAGAAGACGCTCGTGCTGGCGCGTGAGGCCGGCGCGACCGAGTTCGTCACGCTCGAGAAGCGGCGGAAGGTCGCGAGGCCGCTGCCGCCCGCCTGAGACGTATTAGCCGCGGCTAATATGTTGCGGTGCGGCGGTCCCGCCCCTCACTCGACTCCCGCCGGAGGAACTGCCTCCCGAGCGCCGCGAACACGTCCGCCGAGGGCCTCCGGATCCGAGACATCGTCGCGTAGTCCACGCCGAAGAGCCCGAAGCGCGGCCGGAAGCCCTCGAGCCATTCGAAGTTGTCGAGCAGCGACCAGTAGAAGTAGCCGTCGATCCGCGTTCCCGCGGAGAGGCGGTGCGCCAGGACGAGCGAATGCTCGCGGAGGAAGTCCGCGCGGCGGCGGTCGTCGCGCGTCGCGATCCCGTTCTCGGTCACGATGAGCGGCAGCCCCGTCTGCGCCGCCTGGCGCAGGACCGCGTCGAATCCCTCCGGCCGGATCTCCCAGCCCATGTCCGTCAGACCGCGCGCGGCCGGGTCACGGTAGAAGAACTCGCCGATCGCGCCGGGCGTGCCGCGAAATCGGATGTGGACGCGGCTGTAGTAGTTGACCCCGACGAAGTCGTTGGACCCGGCGAAGTCCGGCAGCCGCCGCCGGACGCGTCCCTGGCCCGGAAACGACCAGTCGAGCACGCCGGTCGCGATCGCCTCCAGGAGCGCGGCGTTGTAGAGCCTCTCGCCCTCGCGCGCGAGCCGCCTGTCGAGCGCGCTGCCGGGCCGGGCCGGGGCGAACTCGAGCATGTTGTGGGCGATCCCGACGCGGCTGCCCGGCGACGCCTCGCGGAGCACTGCGGCCGCCTCGGCGTGCGCGAGAAGCAGATGCTCGAACGCCTTCGCGGCGGCGGCGAAGCTGCGCCGCCCGGGCGGGATCTCGCCGCCGAGGTAGCCGCCGAGAAGGAACACGACCGGCTCGTTCAGCGTGACCCACAGCCGGACGCGGGGCCCGAGCGCGTCCGCGACCCTCTCCGCGTAGCGGCGGAAGCCGGCGACGCTCTCCTTCGCCTCCCAGCCGCCCGCGGCGTGGAACCACCGGGGGTTCGTGTAGTGGTGCAGCGTCACGCACGGCTCGATGCCGAGCCGCGAGAGGGCCGCGACCCGGTCGGCCTCGAACCGGAGCGCCGCCTCGGAGAAGCGGCCGGGCTCCGGCTCGATGCGGCTGCGCTCGAGGGAGAAGCGGTAGGCGTTGGCGGAGAGAGACGGCAGGAGCGCGAAGTCCGCGGACCAGCGCTCGCGGTGCCCGCTGCCGGCGCCGCACCGCTCGGCGGCCGCCTTCAGGCGCCCGAGCGACTCCCACTCGGTCCAGTCATTGTCGGGCGCGCCCTCGACCTGGTAGGCGGAGGTGGCGGTGCCCCAGAGGAAACCGGGAAACGGATTGTCGGACACGACGAGGGGTGAGGTTTCAGGCTTCACGTTTCAGGTTTCAGGTTCCGAACCCGATCCCTGAGACCCGAAACCTGCGAGCGCCTACGGCAATTCCGTCGCGTGGTGCTTCACCCACCTCGCCTCGGCGATGAAAATCGTGTCCTCGCAGATGTTCGTGGCCAGATCGCCCACCCGCTCGAGGTTCTTCGAGATCGAGATCAGCTCGATGCAGTAGGTCGTCAGCGCCGGGTACTCCGCGATGTAGGTCAGCAGCTCGCGGATGATGGAGACGTTCTTCTCGTCGAGGATGTCGTCCTTCTTGATGACCCTCCGGGCCAGGTCCGCATCCCGGCTCACGAAGGCGTCGAGGGACTGCTTGAGCATCGACATCGCAACCTCGGCCATGTACGGGATGTCGATGAACGGCTTGAACGGCCTCTGCCCGGCGAGCCTCTCGGCGCCCTCCGCGATGTTGACGGCGTGGTCGCCGATGCGCTCGAGATCGCTGTTGATCTTGAGCACCGCGACCAGGAATCGGAGGTCGACGGCGACCGGCTGCTGGAGGGCGAGGAGGGAGATTGCCGACTCCTCGACCGAGATCTCCAGCCGGTCGACGTCTTCGTCCGCCGCGATCACGCTGCGCGCCTTCTCGGCATCCATCTCCGTCAGCGCCTCGATCGCGCGATGGATCTGCCGCTCGACCTCGCCGCCCATCAGGATGAGCTGGCGCCGAAGGTCCTCGAGTTGCTCCGAAAAATGCTCTTTCACGCCATTCCCCTAACTCTCAGATGTGAATCCGCAACGTCTTCGTCAGCCCCACAGCGCCTCGGGGGACAGAATCTCCAGATCGGTCTGGCGAATGTCCTCCGCGCGGCCGGCGGGCACGGCCCGCAGGACCACGGAGCGCGAGAACACCCGCTCGAACAGGTCCGACTTCTTCCGGGCGAACGTCAGCTCGGGCTCGCAGTCGGCCCGCGCCGACGCCTCGATCTCGAGCTTGCGCCCGCGCGTCCCGCACGAGACGTCCGTGACGACCTGACGATGGCTCCGGTCGAGCCCGTCCGCGATCCGAAGGATCCCGGCGAGCTTCTCGACCACCGGACGCAGGTACGGGTCGAGGCGCCGCCAGTTCTCGTGCGTGTCCCGGGGCCGTCCGCCTTTGTGGTATCGGGCGAGCGACGCGATCACTTCGATCTCCTCGGCCGAGAAGCCGGTCAAGTCGCCGTGGGTGATGAGGTAGTAGGAGTGGCGCTGGTGCTTCGAGTACCCGACGTAGCAGCCGACGTCGTGGAGCAGCGCGCCGTACTGGAGCCACTCGCGCTCGCGGGCCGTGAGCTGGTGGAGCGCGTGCGTCTGGTCGAAGATCTCGAGCGCGAGCCGCGCGACGTGCGCGGCGTGGAGCACCTCCGCGTTGCCGCGGCGCAGCAGCCGGTCGACGCTGCGGGCCCGCATGTCGCGGTTGCCGGCGGCCTTCGACTCGCCGTGACGGGTGACGAAGTCGAGCAGCAGCCCCTCCCGCAGGCCCCGCTCCCCGACCACGATCGCGTCCGCGCCCGTCCGCTTGAGGATCCAGGCGAGCAGGATGCCGCCCGGGACCGCGATGTCGCGGCGCCGCGGGTCGAGGCCCGGGACGCGCAGCTTCTCCTTCTCGGTCGTCCGGTTCAGCAGGCGATTGACGCGCTTCAGCCCGGCGAGCGTCAGCGTGCGGTGGCCGGTCGGGCTCGGCTCGCGTCCGAGGATCGCCGCCTCGTGCACGAGCGACAGCGACTGGATCGTGCCGGAGGACCCGACACACGTCTTGAAGCCCTTCTTGCGCACGGCCTCGACGGCCCGGCGGGCGACCGAGCGGATCGCCTTCTTCATCGCCTTGCGGTCCCTGTCCGACGGCGGATCGCTGCGGGCGAACCGGTCGGAGAGGCGAACGACACCGATCGGGAGGCTCTCCGTCATGAGAACCCGCGAGCCGTCCGATATGACGAGCTCCGTCGAGCCCCCGCCGATGTCCACGAGGAACAGCGGATCCTGGCGCGCCGGGAACTCGCTGCGGAGCGCGAGCGTGATGAGCCGCGCCTCCTCCTCCCCCGAGATGACCTCCACCTTGACCCCGGTGCGCTTGCGGATCGCCTCGACGAAGTCGCCGGAGTTCGAGGACTCGCGCACCGCGCAGGTGGCGACGGCCCGGACCACCTTCGCGCCGGACGCCTCCGCGAGCTTGACGAAGTGCTCCACGGTCGACGCGCCGGCCTCGATCGCCTCCGGCGAGAGCTTCCCGGTGCGGAGGGTCTCGCTGCCGAGGCGGACCATCGCCTTCTCGCGCGACACGACCTCCAGGACCCCGTCGTCCTCGACGTTCGCGACGAGGAGCTTGATGGAGTTGGTGCCGATGTCGATGGCGGCCAGGGTCCGCATGGAGCTCCGATTCTGTGGGAGCACGGACCGAACGCCGTGAAGACGATGTGAAGCGCGCGTGAAGGAAGAAGTGTCGGGCGTGTCCTTATAATACCGCCTCCGTGCCCGAACCCGTCTCTCTCTGGCAGCTTCGCGCGAGCGCGCTCACGCGCGCGCGCAAGGCGGTCCGCCGCCGCGAGCCCGAGGGTCTGCACGACCTTCGCGTGGCTCTGCGGCGCCTCTCCGCGACCGCGGGTGCGCTCGGACGCGACGAGCTCTCGCGCGATGCAAAACGGATCGTGCGCTCGCTCTCCGAGCAGCGCCAGCTCGAGGTCGATCGGGAGCTGCTGTCGAAGCTGCGCCGGCTCGGCTTCCTCTCGCCGGACTCCGCGACCGCGCTCGCGGCGCGCTGGGAGAAGCTGTCGGGCCGCGGCGAGCGGCGGCTCACGAAGGCGGCCGGTCGGCCGATCGAGACGATCGTCAGGCGGCTGGGCCGACTCTCCGAAAAATCTCCCGATAACACGGCGTCCCGCATCGAGCGCGCGCGGTTTCGGGCGCAGAAGGCGCTCGAGAGGCCGCTCGACTCGCGCGACGACCGCATGCTCCACCGCTACCGGATCGCGGTGAAGAAGGCGCGGTACCTCGCCGAGGATCTCGCCGCGCTCGGCGTGCATCCGTGGCAGTCCCTCGCGGAGCGGGAGCGCGCGCTTCAGGACGCGCTCGGGCACTGGAACGATCTACGTCTGTTCTGCCGCCGCCTCGCCGAGAGCCGTCAGGAGGCGGAAGAGCGCGGCGCCATTACGCTCGCGGGAGAGATCGAGCGGCTCCTCTCGACGCTCGAGCCGACGATCGCCGACTGCAAGCGCGCGGCGCTGCAGGCGTCGAAGACGCACGAGGCGCGGATCGCGGTCCGCCCCCGCGCGCGCGCCGCCCGGCCAGAGGCCCGACGCCCGCGCACCGGCGGCCGCGGCTGAGCGCCTAGCTCCTGGCGCTTCGCGTCCGCCTCGGCCAGCGCCGAGGGATAGCGTCCGGCGCGCCTAGCGCCCAGCGACTAGGAGACCGGGATGCGCTTGTCGGGATCCACGAAGGGCATCGGCACGACCGTTCCCGTCCGCCGTCCCCACTCGCTCTCGACGCGGACCTTCGTCCCGTTCTGCGCCATCTCGGCCGGCACCCAGCAGTAGCCGATGTTCTTCTTCAGGCGGGGCGAGTAGATCGCCGACGTCACCTTGCCGATCGACTCGCCGCCCTCGCCGCGGAATGCCGGCCACTTCACCGCGTTCAGCGCGGGAAAGGGCTCACCGTCGAGCTCCACGCCGACGAGCCGGCGCTTCACGCCCTGCGCCTTGACCTTCTTGAGAGCCCCGATCGAGATGCACGCGTCCTCGGGCAAAGAGAAGTCGACGAGGCGCTCGAACGCGAGCTCGACCGCGTTGTTCTCGTACGTCATGTCGGCGCCCCAGTTGAGGATCCCGCCCTCGATGCGGCGGATGTCCGACGGGCCGGTCGGCTTGACCTTGTAGGGCTTGCCGACCTCCATGAGCGCCTCCCAGATGGTCGTGCCCTTCGTCGGGTCGAGCAGGTAGATCTCGTAGCCGACCTCGCTCGTCCAGCCCGTGCGCGTGATGACGACGGGGACGCCGCGGATCTCGGCCCTCGTCCACCAGTAGTACTTCATGTCGAGAATCTGCGGACCGACCAGGTCCTTCATGAGGTCCTTCGACTTCGGACCCTGCACCTGCAGCGGCGCGACGTCGAGCTCCTTGATGGACACGTTCAGCCTGGGGAACGCGTTCTTGAGTCCCTTCGCGAAGAGCAGGACGTCCGAGGACGCGAGCGCGAACCAGAACGTGTTCTCGTCCATCCGCGTCATGACCGGATCGTTGATGATGCCGCCGTCGGAGTCGCAGATCAGGACGTACTTGCCCTGGCCCACCGCGCACTTGGAGAGGTTGCGCGGCGTCAGGAGCTGCGCGAACTTGAACCCGTCCGGACCGCTGACCTCGATGCACCGCTCGACCGCGACGTCCCAGATCGTGACGTCGTTCAAGAGCGCGTCGAACTCCGCCTCGAACGAGTCGAAGCGGATCGGGAAGTACATGTGGTTGTAGACGGTGAAGGCCTTGGGCGAGTACTTCTGCGTCGCCTCGTAGTAGGGCGTCCGCCGGTTGCGGGCTCCCCTCTGGACCAGGCTCATGTCGAACGGCGGCATCACGGGATCCTCCCTTTCGTGTTGGCGGCTGACTGCCCTACCGGATCGGCGTGGCCGTCTTTCGCGGCGGGTTGAAGAACGGCAGCTTGACGACGGTCGCCGGCACGCGATGCCGGACGGCCTCGACCGTGTACTCCATCTCGAGCCTCGTGCCGGGCGCGATGTGGCCGGCGCGGATCGTCGCGAGCGCGATCATCTTCTTAAGCGTCGGGGACCACGTCGTGGACGTCGCCTTGCCGACCCAGTCGCCGCCGTCGTAGACGGGCACCGCGGTGCGCGACGCCGCCGCGGGGATCTGCGGCGCGAGCGACAGCCTCTCGTAGATCGACTCGATGGAGTTCCAGTCGAGCTCGAGCCCGACGATCTCGCGGGCGTGACCCTTCTTCGCCTCGGCGCGGAGCGCGTCCTGGCCGACGAACCGGTTCTTGTCGAGGGACACGAGACGCGAGAGGCCCATCTCGAACGGCGAGTAACGCTGCGAATCGATGAGCGCCTTCTTGGAGCCGTGGAAGTCCACGTCGATGAGGAGCAGTCCCGCCTCGATCCGCGAGACGTCGAGGGCGAGCATGCCCGCGGCGTGAACGTCGAAGGCCTTGCCCTTGGTCATGAGCTCGTCCCACACGCGGACCGCCTCGTTCCAGGGCATCCAGACCTCGTAGCCGAGGTCGCCCGTGTAGCCGGTGCGGGAGATGTCGACCGGCACGCCGGCGATCCTGCCGCTCGTCACCTTGAAGTACTTCAGGTTCTCGACGTCCGCCTCGGCCACGGCGCGGAGGAGGCGTCCGGACGTCGGGCCCTGCAGCGCGAGCGCCGCGATCTGCTCGGAGACGTCCTCGATCTGCACGTCGAGGCCGGGCGCGTTCTGGCGGAGCCAGCGCAGGCTCGGGTCGGCGGCGGTCCAGCGGTAGACGTTCTCCTCGAGGCGCGCCACCGTGCCGTCGTCGATCGTCTTGCCCTGCTCGTCGCACCACGGCGTGTAGATGACGGATCCGACCGACACCTTGCGCACGTCGCGCGTCACGATCCGATCGACGAGGCGGGTCGCGTCCTTCCCGGTGACGCGGTACTTGTAGAGGGGCGAGATGTCGATCAGCGCCGCGGCCTGGCGGATCGCGTTGTACTCGTGCTCGTGGTGAGCCTCGTACGCGCTGACGGCGTAGTAACCCGACCACTCACGGAAGTTCAGGCTCTCGCACAGCGGAAACGTTCGTTCGTGGACCGCGGTCCCGATCGGCAAGCGGCTTACCTCGCAATCGGTCCTCGTCGAAACAGACCCGGGGTCAATGAGGACCTTGTCGGAGCGCGGGATTATAAGTATGCTCGCGCGCTCGCGGCAAGGCCGCTCCCCGAAACCGAGGGTCAAATTTCGATGCAGGAGCGCGAAGCGGGATGAGCACGAGCTACGACGTCGTCGTCGTCGGCGGCGGGCACAACGGGCTCGTTCACGCCGCCTATCTCGCTCGCGCCGGCAAGAAGGTCCTCGTTCTCGAGAGGCGCCACGTGCTCGGCGGCGCCGCGGTGACCGAGGAGGTCTTCCCCGGCTTCCGCTTCTCCGTCTGCTCCTACGTCGTCTCGCTGCTGCGCCCAGAGATCATCCGCGACCTCGATCTCCCGCGGCACGGCCTCGAGATCCTGCCGCTCGACGGCACGTTCACGCCGATGCCCAGCGGCGACTACCTCTGGCGCGTCAACGACCACGGACGCACGCACCGCGAGATCGCCCGCCACTCGAAGGTGGACGCCGAGGCGTACGACGAGTACGGCAAGGCCATGGCGGACATGGGCCGCTTCGTCAAGCCGATCCTCGCGATGACGCCGCCGGATCCCACCAAGCTGAACTGGAAGGGGCTGCAGGACCTGCTGTTCCTCGGCAAGCGGTTCCGCGGGCTGTCGCTCGACGACCGCTACAACCAGGTCCAGCTGATGACGATGTCGGCCGTGGACTTCCTCGACCAGTGGTTCGAGACGGACGTCCTCAAGGCGACGATGTCGGCGTCCGGCATCATCGGGACCTTCCTCGGGGTCCGCTCGCCGGGGACGGCGTACGTCCTGCTCCACCACTACATGGGAGAGATCGACGGCGCATTCCGCTCGTGGGGCTTCGCCCGCGGCGGGACGGGCGCGATCTCGAACTCGATCGCCGCCGCGGCCGTCGAGGCGGGCGTCGAGATCCGCACGAAGGCGCCGATCGCGAAGATCCAGCTCTCGAACGGCCGCGCGACGGGCGTCGTTCTCGAAAGCGGCGAGGAGATCTCGGCCAAAGCCGTGTCCTCGAGCGTCGACCCGCGCCTGACGTTCCTCCGCATGGTCGGCGAAAAGGAGCTGCCGGGCGAGTTCGTCGAGGACATCAAGCGCTACAAGTTTCGCGGTTCCTCGGGGAAGGTCAACCTGGCGCTGGACGCGCTCCCGGATTTCACGTGCATGCCGGGGCCGGGCGCGCACCTTCGCGGCGCCATCTCGTTCTCGCCGTCCGTCGAGTACATGGAGCGCGCCTACGACGACGCCAAGTACGGGCGGTACTCGCGCCGGCCGTACATCGACATGGTCATCCCGACGCTCACCGATCCGTCGCTCGCGCCCCCGGGCAAGCACGTCATGTCGTGCTTCGTCCAGTACGCGCCCTACAACCTGAAGGGCGACTGGGACAAGGAGCGCGAGGCGTTCGGCGACACGGTCGTCGACACGATCGCGGAGTACGCGCCCAACATCAAGAACATCATCAAGCACCGGCAGGTCCTGACGCCGCTCGACCTCGAGCGCGACTTCGGCCTGTCCGAGGGCAACATCTTCCAGGGCGAGCTGACGCTCGAGCAGCTCTTCTTCCTCCGACCCGCCCCGGGCTGGGCGCAGTACCGCTCACCGATCCGCGGCCTGTACATGTGCGGCTCCGCGACGCATCCGGGAGGCGGGATCATGGGCGCCAACGGCAAGAACGCCGCGGAGAAGGTCCTGGAGGACTGGGGCCGCGGCGCGGCGGCCTGACGCGATGGCCGCCAACGATGTGATCGTCGTCGGGGCGGGGCCCAACGGGCTGACCGCCGCCGCGTACCTCGCGAAGGCGGGGCATCGCCCGATCGTCCTCGAGCGCCGGCCGGTCGTCGGCGGGCTCTCCGTGACGGAGGAGTTCGCGCCGGGCTTCCGCTGCTCGACGGTCCTCCATGGAGCGGGCCCGTTCCGGCCGTCGGTCGTCCGGGACCTCGGCCTCGAGCGCCACGGCCTCTCGTTCATCCAGACGGAAGCGCGCGTCTTCTCGCCGGCACCCGACGGCGGCCGCGGGATCGTGCTCTACGGCGACGCCGCGCACACCGCGCGCGAGCTCGAGGCGGTCTCGAAGCACGACGCGTCGGGCTGGATCGCGTTCCACGAGAGCCTCGGCCGCATCGGCGCCGTCCTCGCGCCGCTCGTGTCGATGACGCCGCCCTCGATCGAGGATCCGTCGTTCGGGGAGATGTGGGAGCTCTTCGGAATCGGACGCAAGTTCCGCGGCCTGCCGCGCCGCGACGCCTTCCGGCTCCTGCGATGGGGGCCGATGGCGATCGCCGACCTCGTCTCCGAGTTCTTCGAGACCGAGCTCCTCCGCGCGACGATCGCCGCGCGCGGGATCTTCGGCGCGTTCGCCGGACCGTGGTCGGCGGGCACGAGCCTCGGGCTGATCATGCAGTCCGCGTTCGACGGCAACGCGGCCGGCCCCGCGACGTTCGTGCGCGGCGGGATGGGCGCGCTCACGCAGGCGCTCGCGAAGGCGGCCCAGGGCTTCGGCGCCGACATCCGGACGAACGCCGAGGTCACGCGCGTCTCGACGAAGAACGGCGCCGTCTCGGGCGTCGTCCTCGCGAGCGGCGAGGAGATCCCCGCGCGCGTCGTGGTCTCGAATGCCGACCCGAAGCGAACGCTGCTCGGCCTCATCGACCCCGTCGACCTGGACCCGGCGTTTTTGCAGAAGATGCGCAACTACCGGTCGACCGGCGCGCTCGCGAAGGTCAACCTCGCGCTCTCCGCGCTGCCGCAGTTCCCGTCCGCCAAGGCGGCGGGCGGCAACGGCGCGACGCTCGCGGGACGCATCCACATCGGCCCGGAGATCGACTATCTCGAGCGCGCGTACGACGCCGCGAAGTACGGCGACTTCTCACCGCACCCGTGGTGCGAGGCGACGATCCCGACCGTGACGGACCAGTCGCTCGCCCCCGAGGGCAAGCACGTCATGTCGGTCATCGCGCAGTTCGCGCCCTACAAGCTGAAGGGCGGCTGGGGCCTGAAGCGTGAGGCGCTCGGCGACGCGGTCATCGGCGCGCTCGCGGCCTATGCGCCCGGCATCGAGAGCCTCATCGAGGCGCGCCAGGTCCTGACCCCGGAGGATCTCGAGACCACGTTCGGCACGACGGGCGGCCACGTGCTGCACGGCGAGCCGGCGCTCGACCAGCTCTTCACGATGCGTCCGCTGATGGACTGGGCGCAGTACCGGACGCCGGTCCGCGGCCTCTACCTCTGCGGCTCCGGGACGCATCCGGGCGGAGGCGTCACGGGCGCACCCGGGCAGAACGCGAGCCGCGAGGTGCTGCGGGATTTGAAGACGGCGAAGAGCTAGACGCTCAGGCTCGTCTCCGCAGGTACCCGCCCGGGTTGTAGGTCAACAGGAACTTCTCGCTCGACCGATCCCGCTCCCACTCCCGGTTCCTCGCCAGGAACTCCTCCACCGCCTCCCACGGTCCCGGGCCGTGCTCAGGCAGCACGGGGTGGCCGTTGACGTTCGTGTCCTCGACGATCAGCCGGCCTCCGGGCGCGACACGCGGCGCGAGCAGGGCGAGCTCCGCGAGCACGTGCGCCCTCGAGTGGTCGGAGTCGAGGATCACGACGCGGCGCTCGGCCGGATCGCGGCCCTCGAAGATCGGATCGACCACGCGCGGATCGGCGCTCGAGCCGGTCACCCAGCGGATCCGGGGATGGCTCGGCCGACCCGGGTCGGCGAGCACGTCGACCGAGACGATCTCGCCGGATCCGATCGCATCGAGCGCGTTGGCGAGGAAGAGAGCGCTGCCGCCCTTGTGCGAGCCGGTCTCGACGACCAGCGCGGGCCGCGTCTCGAAGAGGATCTCCTGGTACATCCAGAGGTCGAGAGGCGTCTTCAGGCACGGCACGCCCATCCACGTCGTGCGGTGGTGGACGCGCCCCTCCCCCGCCGGCCCGTCGAAGTAGAGGCGGTGAAAGTCCCGGACGATCCGGGCCTCCTCCTCGCCGCGCCGTCCGCCGTCGGTCACTCGCCCACCGCGGCCTTCCAGTTGCCCGTCGCCGCGAGCGCGAGGTGCTTCCTGGCGCGCGCGTCCGCGATGAGCATGTCCCTCAGGTTGCCGCGGTCCGAGAGCCGTTCGGCGCGGCGCCACATCCCGTAGCCGCCGCCGCCCGCGGCGCGGAACGAGTTCAGCGCGACGACGAACGTGTCGGCGTCCCCGACGGGCCGGCCGCCCCGCGACAGCGAGACGACGCGATGCCCGGCCGGCCGCGAGAAGTCGAGCGCGTAGTCCGCTCCCTCGAGCGTGTCGCAGTCGTAGCTGAGCGCCCGGGGGTCCGTCGCCCGCGACGCGGCCCACTCGAGCGCCTCGCGGACCTGCTGGCCCGTCGCGCGCAGGGTGACGAGGCTGTTCTCGTACGGGTAGAAGCTCCAGATCTCGCGCACCGATAGCGGACCCGCGGGCCACTCCGGCGGCCTGCCGGGCAGCATCGCCGCGAACGAGAGCTCGGCGCGGCCCTCGCGGAGCTGCACCTCGTGGACCCAGTCCAGCGCGGCGCTGTCGCCGCGCCGTGCGTCGGCGGCCGGGACGGGCACGTCGAGGATCGCCGCGGTTTCGCCGAGCTCACGCATCGCCTCGGCGTGGGACGGCTCCGACACCGCCCGGACCTCGGCGTCGGGAGCGACGCGCCGCATCGGCAGCGTCATGCCCCGCACGCCGGTCACCCGCCACGCGCCCTCCGCGCCGGCGAACGAGACGTCGAAGCGCGTCAGCGCCTCGCCCCACCGGCCGGGCTCAGCGGCCCACACGCTCCCGATCCGCATCGGCCGGATCACGACGTGCGTGTGGCCCATCAGGATCAGGTCCACGCCGGGGACCTCTGCGATCCGGTGGATCGGCTCGGGCCGGCCCCGACGGTCCCCTCCTCCGCCCGCCGCATCCGCTCTCGGAAGCCCCTCGTGGATCACGATCACGACGAGGTCGGCCTTCTCCTTCTCCCGCAGGACGGGGACCCAGCGGCTCGCCGCTTCGGCCGGGTCCTCGAAGGAGACGCTGCCCACCAGCGTCGGGCTCGCCGCGCCCGCGGAGGCGGTCGTCAGGCCGAGGATCCCGACCCGCACCCCGGCGAGCGTCTTCACCGTGTACGGATCGAACGCCGGCCGTCCGTCGGAGCCGAGCGTGTTCGCCGACAGCCAGGGAAATCGCGCCTCGGCTTTGGAGGCGCGCGTGCGAGCGATCCCGAAGTCGAACTCGTGGTTGCCGAGCGCCATCGCGTCGTAGCCGACGAGGTTCATGGCCGCCACGATCGGATCGGGGTGGTTCGCCGCGAAGGCGACGGCCTGCTCCGGCGCACCCTGGATCGTGTCCCCGGAGTCGAGTAGGAGCATCGGACGGCCCTCCGCGCGGATCGTCCGCACGGCCGACGCCACGCGCGACAGCGAGCCTCCGAGGTCGCGATCGGCGACGGAGTCGTGCGGGTGCACGCGGCCGTGGAGATCCGACGTCTGGAGGATCGTCAGCGTGACGGAGTGGGGAGTCGGCGGACTCGGCGCCTGCGCGAGCAGAGTGAGGAGGAGACCGAGGAGCATTGCCGGAGAGTCTACAAGGGACGGCTCACGGCTTACCCCTTCCGACTTCCCGCTTCCCATTGCCCGCTCACGTCTCACGGCTCACGGCTAGAATCCCCCCGTGCCGCGCGCCCCGAAAGAGACCTTCGAGCAGAAGAAGCGCCGCGCCTCGCTCGTCTTCCGACGCCTGCGGAAGGCGTACCCCGAGGCGAAGTGCGCGCTCGACCACTCGTCGCCGCTCGAGCTGCTCGTCGCGACGATCCTCTCGGCTCAGAGCACGGACAAGATGGTCAACACCGTGACGCCCGCCCTCTTCGCAAGATACAAGACCGCCGCCGACTACGCGCGGTCGCCGCGAGGAGTGCTCGAGCGCGAGATCCACTCCACAGGCTTCTTCAACTCGAAGGCGAAGAGCCTGCGCGCCATGGGCGCCGCGGTCGCCGCCGAGCACGCCGGACGCGTGCCGGACACGATGGACGAGCTCGTCGCACTGCCCGGCGTCGGCCGCAAGACGGCGAACGTCGTCCTGGGCAACGCGTTCGGGAAGGACGAGGGCTTCGTCGTGGATACGCACGTCGGCCGGCTCTCGATCCGTCTCGGCTTCACGCGGCAGACCGACCCGGTGAAGGTCGAGCAGGAGTTGAACGCGCTCGTGCCGAAGGGGCGGCGGACCATGGGCGCGCACCTTCTGATCGCCCACGGACGGTCCATCTGCATCGCCCGAAAGCCCCGGTGCTCGGTCTGCCCGGTCAATCCGCTCTGCCCGAAGACGGGGGTCACCCTGAGCGAGTAGTCGGACGCGAAGGGGCGAAAAATACACGCCCGCTTCGCGGAAATCAGTTTTCCGTAGAGTCGGCGGAAAACCCTGTCAAAAAGCCTGCGGAAACAGGCGAAAAATCACGAAAACGGGCGCCTCCGGTGCGAAATGCACCGAGAAGTGTGCGATCCGACAAGGCTTGTTCCATCAGTGGTTTAGCCCGGATGCCCAGCCCCTTGTGCAGCGCACGGCACCGGTCGAAAACGCCGGCGGGCGATTTTCCACACGTGCAAGGGGTTCAGAAAGTGGAACTTAAGGCGGACCAAACGGAAAAAACGGGCGCGGTCGAAAGACGAAGGCCGGTCGAAAACGCCGCACCGATCCGGCCGCGGCTCACTGCGGGACGTGCTCGCCGTAGACCCTTTTCAGAGACTTCACGATCTCGCCCAGCGTCGCCTTCGCCGATACGGCCGCGATCAGTCCGGGCATGACGTTTCGGTTCTCCGCGGCGTCCCGCTCGAGCGCCGCGAGGGCGTCTCGCGCCGCGGCGCCGTCGCGCGAGGCGCGGAACGCCTTCAGGCGCGCGACCTGCTCCTCCTCGATCGCCGGATCGACCGTCAGGATCGGCGGGGGCTGGCTCTCCTCGCGCAGCGCGTTGACGCCGACGACGATGCGCCGCCCGTCCTCGATCTCCTTCTGCGCGACGTAGGCGGCCTCCTCGATCTCCCTCTGCAGGAATCCCTGCTCGATGGCCGCCACGGCGCCGCCGAGCGACTCGATCTTCGCCATCAGCGCCTTCGCGCGCGAGCGGATCTCGTCGGTCCACGTCTCGACGAGATGCGATCCGCCGAGCGGATCGGAGACGTCGGCGACGCCCGTCTCGTACGCGAGGACCTGCTGCGTCCTGAGCGCGAGCCGGGCCGAGTCCTCGGTGGGCAGCGCGAGCGCCTCGTCCTTCGAGTTCGTGTGGAGGCTCTGCGCGCCGCCCATGACCGCCGACAGCGCCTGCACGGCGACCCGGACGACGTTGACGTCGGGCTGCTGCGCCGTGAGCGTCGAGCCCGCCGTCTGCGCGTGGAAGCGCAGCTTCCAGGAGCGTGGATCCTTCGCGCCGAAGCGGTCCCGCGCGATCTCCGCCCAGAGCTGGCGCGCCGCGCGGAACTTGGCGACCTCCTCGAAGAAGTTCGAGTGGGCGTTGAAGAAGAAGGAGAGGCGCGGCGCGAAGTCGTCGATCGCGAGACCGCTGGCGAGCGCGGCCTCGACGTACGCGATCGCGTTCGAGAGCGTGAACGCGACCTCCTGCACCGCCGTCGATCCCGCCTCGCGGATGTGGTACCCGGAGATCGAGATCGTGTTCCAGCGCGGGACCTCCTTCGCGCAGAACGCGAAGATGTCCGTCGTGATCTTCAGGGACGGGCGGGGCGGGAAGATGTACGTGCCGCGCGCGACGTACTCCTTGAGCAGGTCGTTCTGCACGGTCCCGGACAGCGTGTCCCAAGACACATCGCGCTCGCGCGCGACGGCAAGGAGCAGCGCGAGGAGGATCGAGGCCGTGGAGTTGATGGTCATCGAGATGGACACGCGGTCGAGCGGAAGGCCTTCGGTCAGGATGCGCATGTCCTCGATCGTCGCGATCGCGACGCCGACCTTTCCGACCTCCCCGCGCGCGATCGGGTCGTCGGAGTCGTAGCCCATCTGCGTCGGCAGGTCGAACGCCACCGAGAGGCCCGTCTGGCCCTTCTCGAGCAGGTATCGGTAGCGAAGGTTGGATTCGCGCGCCGAGCCGAATCCGGCGTACTGGCGCATGGTCCAGTAGCGCGCGCGGTACATCTCCGCGGAGATGCCGCGGCGGAAGGGGTATTCGCCGGGCACGGGCTCGCCGGGTTCGCCGTAGAAGGGCCGGATCGGGATCCCCGAGCTCGTCTCCGCGGGCAGATTCTCGCGGGTCTTCTCCTTCTCGCCAGCCTTCTTCACGGCCGGAATTCTGTCACGCCGTCCGCGGGTACGAGCGAATCCATTAGCCGCGGCTAATACGTCGCCCCTCCTTCGCGCGCCTTCAGCCCCCGCCGCGGGTGCTAAAATTCATAGATCCCATGACCGACCATTTCCGGGGGCGGCTGGAGGTCTTCGGACTCGCGGACCTCCTCCAGTGGATGGAGCTGAACCGCCGCTCGGGCCGCCTCATCGTCATCCGCGGCCACGACCGGCGCACCCTCGACTGGAAGGAAGGCGAGATCGTCTACGTGTCCGGGTCGCTGCCGCGGCATCGCCTCGGCGTGCACCTGCTGCGCAGCGGCGCGCTGCCCGCCGCGACGCTCTACGAGCTCCTCGCGCGCAACATGACGACGCAGGAGAACCTCACGCGCCTGATCCTGGAGATGGGCCATGACACGCTCGACGGCCTCTCTCTGCGCGTCGAGGATCTCGCGCGCAAGCTCCTGTTCGAGATCTTCGAGTGGCGCGAGGCCAACTTCGAGTACGACCCGACCTACCGCGTCCAGCCGATCCTCCGCATCGGGCTCACGCTGCGCGGGCAGGCGCTCGCGTTCCAGGGCGTCAAGCAGCTCGACGACACGCACCGGCTGTCGCGTCGCGAGAGGCGGGAGACGTGGGAGGCCGCGGACGCCTGGGTCCTGCCCTTCCTGCCCGACGGCATCGAGGAGCACCTGTGGGACGCGCTCGAGAGGGTCGAGACCTCCCTCGATCCGTCGGACGGACGCGGCCACTCCTTCCGCTTCCGAGAGTTCGCGCGGCGCCTGCGCGAGCGGCTGATCAAGAACTACCTCATGCGGCCGGTCTTCCCGGACACGGCCGAGCTCCTGCTCGAGCTGTTGAAGAAGGCGCCCCTGGAGATGTCGGGGATCGTCCCGATCGCGGCGCTCGACCCATACCTGACGCTCGACCTGCTGATCCTCGCCAACTCGCTGTCGGTCGACCGCGAGAACTCGGTCGGCACGGTGCCCGAGGCGCTGGAGCGGATCGGGCCGCGCGCCACGACGGTGCTCATCGACCGGCTCTCCTCGCCCGACTTCCCCGCGCTGCCCCGGCAGGATCCCGCCTCGCGCGCCGTGCGCCGCGCGAGCCTCGCCGCGGCCATCTCGGCGGGCCGTTTCGCGGAGCGCTACGGGATCGGCCGCGAGCGCGGCTACACGCTGGGGCTGCTCGACTACATCGGCTACTCGGACCTGTTCGAGATCGTGAAGGAGACGAGCTTCCCGCCCGGGCCGTTCCGCGGCGCGGTCCTCGAGACCTACCGCCCGGCGGTGGGCCGCTCCCGCGCCGAGATCTGGGGTCTGCCCCGCGACTTCGAGGCGGTCCTCTCGGACGACGGCACGGACCCGAGCGCCTCCGCCGCGCTCGTCCGCAAGTCGCGCTCCGCGATTCCCTCGTGCGCCATCGGCAGCCTCGGAGTCGATCCCGGCGACGGCCTGGAGACCGAGGAGCTGACGGCCGAGCTCAACATGGTCTTCGAGTACCTCGGCCTGGAAGCCGTTCCCGTCGACAAGGACTGACACCGGCCCCGCGCGGCCGCGAAAGTGACCCTAGGCGGCGAATGCCGTCCTCCCGCGAGGGCTTCGCGACCGCGCCGCCTGAGCGATTCCTCAAAACAGGACGCCTCGGAAATCCTTGCGCGGCCGCACGCGTTGAAGCTCAACGTACAGCGGTAGCCGGACTGATGGAGCCGAGTCGAGTCGGAGTCGGAGCCGCCAGAAAGGATCGTCATGCGATCGAAACCCTGGATTTTCCTCCCGGCGCTCCTCGCCGCCGGTTCCGCGGCCGCGCAGCAGCCGGTGCCCCCTTCGCCTCCGAGCTTCTCCGAGCGGGTCGAGGTGCGAGTTCTGAATCTCGACGTCGACGTGACCGATGCGCAGGGCAACCCCGTCACGGACCTCAAGAAGGAAGACTTCACGGTCCGCATCGGCAAACAGCCTGCGCCGATCGACTACTTCACGCGCGTGGATCAGGGGACGATCCACTCGCCCGATCTCTCGACCGCCAGTCCGGACCAGGTCCTCGAGGCCTACCGGCAGGGCGACGACGCGTTGGTGCCGCGGAACTTCCTCGTCTACGTGGACCTCGGCACGCTGTCGCCGGGCCTGCGCAACCGCAGCCTCGAGGCGCTCCGCGACCTCGTGACCAAACTCGGGCCTCGCGACTCCGTGCGCGTCGTCGTCTTCGACCGCAGCGAGAAGGTCCTGACGGACTGGACGACCAGCAAGGAGACGGCGATGTCCGCGCTCTCGTCGATCGAGAAGCAGGGCGTCGGCATGTCGCGGTTGAACGCCGAGCGACAGGCGGTCTCGATGATCGACTCGTCGAGCCGGCGCGCACGCAGCTCCTTCGTCTACCAGTACGCACAGGAGGTCGGCCAGGAGATCGAGACGATGCTGACGGGCATGCGCCGCGAGCTCGTCAACCTGACGCCGCTGCACGGGCAGAGGGCGTTCATCTTCCTGTCGGGCGGCTTCGAGTTCCAGCCCGGGTGGGTCATGTCCCAGTACGCGTCCGGCGGCAACCTTCCGGTCAGCTCGCTCACGTTCTCGAACATCCGCGACGTGCCGCAGCGCGTCACCACGCTCGGCCGCGACGCCAACTCGGACAACATCACGTTCTACACGATTGACGCGAACGGCCTCCTCGGCGAGGGCATCAGCGCCGCGGGCGACGATCCGCTGAGCTCGCGCCCGAGCGTCTCCTTCAACGCGCGGCAGGACCGGCAGAGCGGGCTCCGCCAGCTCGCGGACGACACCGGCGGGCTCGCGCTTCTGAATACGAACGACTTCAAGGGCGGGCTCGGACGCGTGTACCAGGCCGTGTCGAGTTACTACTCGCTCGGCGTCACACTGTCGAAGCTGCAGCTCAAGGGCTACGAGAACATCGCCGTGACGGTGAACCGTCCCGGCGTGACGGTCCGGTCGCGGAAGGGCTACGAGCCCAAGTCGCAGGACCAGATCGTCGGCTCGCGCACGCTCGCCACCCTGCAGACGGATCTGGGCTACGGCGCGGTGCCGGTGCAGATCCAGGCCGGCGCGGCGACGCCGTCTCAGAAGAGCCTTTACACGCTGCCGATCACGGTGACGGTGCCGGCGTCCGGGCTGACGTTCGTGCCCGACGGCGACAAGGCCACCGCGAAGGCGGACCTGTACATCGGCTCGATCGACGACAAGGGCCGGATGAGCGAGATCACGCACCAGGAGACGTCGTTCCAGGTCCCGTCGGACAAGGTCACGACGAATCAGCCGCTCGCGTACAACGCGACGCTGCAGACGAAGAAGGGCAACTACCGGATCGTCGTCAACGTGCTGGACACGGCGTCGGGGAAAATGGGAACGGCGAAATCGAACGTAAGGGTGGAGTGACGGGCCGCAAGCCGCAAAACAAAGGGGCGCCGCAAGGCGCCCCTTTCCATTTCGCCTGAGCATTCTGAAAGTCATCCCGCGGAGCGAAGCGACGGAGGATTCCCGGCTTCACGAGACGATGGCGATCGAGTCGGGGATCCTTCGCTGCGCTCAGGATGACGGCTCAACGGAATGACGTTC
>DATBBK010000229.1:0-29876 GCA_036271035.1 Thermoanaerobaculia bacterium
GACGGTCGGGCCGTAGTCGAGCCGCGCCGCGTTGTCGCGCGCGGCGTAAACGTGGCCGTCGAGCGCTGCGTAGACCGGAGAGCCGGGCGGGACGAACACGTCGATCGCGAGGTGCACGGTCCGCCGCTCCGGGTGCTCGCCCCCGGGACCGGCGAACGCGTCGGTCGCGTAGATCAGCCGCGCCTCGTCGTAGCGGCCGATGCCCGCCGGCGCGCCGGTCTCGCGCAGCCGGCCGAACAGGCGCTCCGTCATCCGCGCCGTGTCCGTCGCGTCGGCCGGCGTCTCGAAGACGGGGCTGCCCACCGACACGTCGAAGATCTCCGCGCGAGAGAGGTCGGCGTCCAGGATCGGCCCCAGCTCCGCCGCGTGGCCCGAAAGCCACGCCGCCATCCGGGCGCCGCGCGGGCACGGCACGCGTCCGCACGCGCCGCGCAGGCGGTAGTGTGCGAGTCGGGTATGGATCTCGCGCATGCGCGCGAGCGCGTTCCACGCCGGCGCCTCGCTGACGTAGAGATAGGGTTCGGACGCGTCCGCGCGCCGGCGCTCGGCGGAGATCGACACGCTCGTCGCGAGGCGCAGCGCCGCGAGGGTCCAGAGCACCTCGAGCTCCTCGTCCTCGAGCCGACGCGTTCCGTCGTAGCCCGCCACGACCGCGGCCGCGGCGGCAGCCGGGTCGGCGTGGCCGAACACGGCGTACGCGACGGCGACCGCCGGCTCGCAGACGAGCGGCGCCTCGACCATGTCCCCGAAGTCGAGCAGTCCGGACGCGGCGCGGCCCGCGAGCGACGGCGGTCCGACGAGGACGTTGTGCTCGTTGCCGTCGTTGTGGACGACGCCGCGCGGCAGCCGCTCCCAGAGCGGGGCGACGACGCGCGCGTGATCGTCGAGCACGGCCTCGATCAGCGCGGCGCGCGCGGAGTCCGTAACGCGGGGCAGTCCGCGGCGGACGATCGCGGCCGAGCGCTCCGGATCCCAGATCAGATCGCGGTCCCGGGCGGCCGGGTGCGAGAAGCCCGAGAGCCCGGCGTCGACCCGGCCGAGGAGGGAGCCGACGCTCGCGAGCAGCGCGAGCGGCCGCGGACGCGCGTCGGCGAGCATCGTGCCCGGCAGCCAGGTAAGCAGGCGGACCCGGGCCGGCCCGTCCGCGGACGGAACGCGCGCGATTGCGCCGCCGTCCCTCGCGGGAACGACGCGGGGAACCGGAAGCGACGGGTCGCGCTCGGCGAGCCAGGCGAGGGCGCGGTTCTGGAGGTCCAGCACGTCGTCGGACTCCGAGGCGCCGGCGATCTTCAGCACGAACGACTCGCCCGAGGCGGTCCGGATCCGGAAGTTCTGGTCGCGCTCGCTCGGCAGCTCGGCGGCGGCGCCCTCGACGTCCCAGAGCTCGCGCGCGAGGCGCTCGGCGTCGGCCTGGGCGAGGCGCGGCCGGCTCGTCGCGATCCGGGACGACATCGCGCGGACGCTATCAGTTCCCGGCCTCGCGCCGCGATATCCTGCCGCGCGTCATGAGCACGACCACCTCCTCCGCGTCTGCCGGCGCGCCCGAATCGGCGCGCGGCGCCGGAGTCGCCGACGTCGCCGCGATCCGCGCCCGCTTCCCCGCGCTCGAGCGCCGGCAGGAGGCGCTGCCCGTCGCCTACTTCGACGGCCCGGGCGGCACGCAGGTGCCCCGCGAGGTCGCCGAGGCGATGACGGACTACCTGTACCGGCACAACGCGAACACGCACTGGCACTACCCGAGCTCGGCGGAGACCGACGCCGCGATCGAGGCGGCCCGGCACGCGCTCGCCGACTACGTGAACGGCGCGCCGGAGGAGGTCGCCTTCGGCGCCAACATGACGTCGCTGACGTACCACCTCTCGCGCGCGCTCGGCCGCGGCTGGGGGCCCGGCGACGAGATCGTCGTCACCGAGCTCGACCATCACGCGAACTCGGACCCGTGGCGCGCGCTCGCGGTCGAGCGGGGCGTGACGGTCCGGGCCGTGCCGCTCGACCCCGCGACGGGAGAGCTCGTCCCCGGCGCGCTCGCGGAGGCCGTGTCGAAAAAGACTCGGCTCGTCGCGATCGGCGCCGCGTCCAACGCGCTCGGCACGATCAACGACGTGCGCGCGGCATGCGCGCTGGCGCGATCCGCCGGCGCGCTGTCCTTCGTGGACGCCGTGCACTTCGCGGCGCACGCCGCGCCCGACGTTCGCGCGATCGGCTGCGACTTCCTCGCGTGCTCCCCCTACAAGTTCTACGGGCCGCACCTCGGCGTGCTCTGGGCACGGCGCGAGATCATCGACGCGCTCGACGTGCCGCGGCTCGAGCCGGCGCCGGACTGGGCCCCGGAACGCCTCGAGACCGGGACGCTCTCGCACGAGGGCATCGTCGGCGCGGCCGCGGCGGTCGACTTTCTGGCCGGGCTGGCCGGAGCGGGCCCGGGCGCCTCCCGGAGGACGGCGCTCGAGTCGACGTTCGAGACTCTTCGCGAACGCGGCCGCGCCCTCTTCCGACGCCTCTGGGACGGGCTCGGCGCGATCCCCGGCGTCACGCGCTACGGCCCGCCTCCCGGGCGCCCCCGTACGGACACGGTGTCGTTCGTCGTCGCGGGGCGCGGCGCGCACGCGGTCGCGGAGGAGCTCGCGCGCCGCGCGGTCTTCGCGTCGAGCGGCGACTTCTACGCGCTGACCGTCGTGCGCCGCCTCGGCCACGAGGCGGACGGACTCGTCCGCGCCGGAATCGCGGCGTACACGACCGGGGAGGAAGTGGACCGGCTGCTGCAGGGAGTCGGAGCCGCCGCGTCGGCGCCGTCGTGATCCGCCCATGAAAGCGCTGCGCGCGACGTCCTCCGGATCCGTCGAGGTCGTCGACGTCCCCGAGCCCGTCGCCGGCGTCGGCGAGGCGCTCATGCGGACCCGGGTCGCCGGAATCTGCGGCTCCGATCTGCTCGACTGGTACGTCCGGGGCAAGGCCGGAACCGTGCTCGGGCACGAGGTCTCGGGGTCGATCGCCGCCGTGGGCGGGGGCGCTCCGGGGTTCTCCGTCGGCGACCGCGTCGCGCCGCACCATCATGCGCCGTGCCTCGGCTGCGACGCGTGCCGCGCGGGCCGGTACGTCCACTGCGCCGAGTGGAGGCGCTCGCGGCTTGACCCGGGCGGATTCGCGGAGCTCGTGCGGATCCCGGCTGGGAACCTCGCGCGCGACACGGCGCGAGTCCCGGACGGCGTCTCCGACGAGGCCGCGACCTTCGTCGAGCCGCTGGCCACCGTCGTGAAGGCGCTCTCGCGGGCGCGCCTCGAGCGCGGTCAGTCGCTGCTCTGCATCGGCCTGGGGCCGGCGGGCCAGCTCGTCGTCCGTCTCGCGCGCGCCCGCGGTGGCTCGCGGGTCGCCGGCTCGGACCCGGCGGCCTTCCGGCGCGCGGCGGCCGAGGCGGCCGGCGCCGACGGGGCGATCGATCCGTCGCGCGAGAGGCTCGTGCCCGCGGCCCGCGCGTTGACGGGCGGGCGGGGATTCGACGTCGTGCTCGTCGGACCGGGCAAGCGCGAGGTCGTCCGCGAGGCGTTTGACGCGGTTGCCGACGGCGGCACGCTGCTCCTCTTCACGATGGCGCCGCGAGGCGAGGAGTGGGACGCGCCGCTGCACGACCTGTACTTCCGCGAGGTGTCCGTCGTGCCGTCCTATTCCTGCGGACCCGACGACACCGCCGAGTCGCTCGACGCGATCGCGTCCGGGAAGGTCCGCGTCGACGACCTCGTCTCGCACCGGTTCCCGATCGAGCGCGCGGCCGAGGCGTTCGCGCGCGCGCGCAATCCCGAGGGGGCGATGAAGGTCGTGATCGAGTTCGGCGGCGGCGGCGGATCGGGGTAGCCGGACATATTAGCCACGGCTAATATGAGACGGATGGCCGTGAAATCTCTCTTCCTCTCACGTCTCCCGTCGGACGTCTTTCGTCCATGAAGCTCCGCCTCGACCGCCTCCTCGTCCTCCGCGGCCTGGCGCCGACGCGCGAGAAGGCGCAGGCGATGATTCTGGCCGGAACGGTCAGTGTCGCCGGGCGCCGCGCCGACAAGGCGGGCACGCCGATCGACGAGGACGCCGAGGTCGCGGTCGCAGGGCCGGCGCACCCGTTCGTTTCGCGGGGAGGCGTGAAGCTCGCCGCCGCGCTCGACGCGTTCGGCCTCGATCCCGCCGGCCGCGTGTGCCTCGACGTCGGCGCCTCGACCGGCGGCTTCACGGATTGCCTCCTCCAGCGCGGCGCCGCGCGCGTCTACGCGGTCGACGTCGGCCACGGGCAGCTCGACGCGCGCCTGCGCGCGGACCCCCGCGTCGTCGTGCGCGAGCGGATCAACGCGCGGTCACTGTCGCGGGCGGACGTTCCGGAGCCCGTGCGGCTCGCCGCGATGGACGTCTCGTTCATCTCCCTGCGCCTCGTGCTGCCGGCCGTCGCGCCCCTCGTCGAGGCCGGGGGCGCGATCGTCGCGCTCGTGAAGCCGCAGTTCGAGGCGGGACGCGGCGAGGTCCCGCGCGGCGGCGTCGTCCGCTCGGAGGAGACCCGGCGGCGGGTCGTCGAGGAGGTCGCGGAAGCGGGCCGCTCGCTCGGGCTCTCGGTCGGAGGCGCGATTCCGTCTCCGATCCGCGGAGCACGCGGCAACGAGGAGTTTCTTCTCGAATTTCGTGTAAATTGCCCGGAATGAAGGGGTCCCGCCCGTCCGGCCGCGGTTTCCAGCGGGTGGGGATCGTGGCGAAAACCGCCTCCGCGCCGGCGGTCCGGCTGGCGCGGTCGCTGGAGCGCGCGCTCGTCCGGCGGGGGCGGACGGTGCGGTTCGACGAGCAGACCGCCGCCGCGCTCCGGCGGCCGGACGGCACCTCCCGCGCCCGCATCTCGCGCGAGGTGGACCTCGTGCTCGTCCTCGGCGGAGACGGCACGCTCCTCTCGGTCGCCCGCCTGGCCCCCTCGCGGACTCCGCTGCTCGGGATCAACGTCGGGCTCCTCGGCTTCCTCTCCGGGCTCGCCCAGGACGAGGCGCTGGGGCGGCTCGACGACGTGCTCGCGGGCCGCTTCCGCGAGGACCGGCGCCGCCGTCTCGACGTGCTCGTGCCCCGCGGCCCGCACCACGGCACCTACCGCGTGCTGAACGACGCGGTGCTGAACCGCGAGGCGCTCGCGCGTATCTCGACGTTCTCGATCGCGCTCGACGGCCGGACCGTCTCCGAGTTCCGCGCCGACGGCGTCGTCGTCTCGACTCCGACCGGCTCGACGGCCTACAACCTGTCTGCGGGCGGACCGATCCTGCACCCGGCGCTGCCCGCCGTCGTCATCACGCCGATCTGTCCGCACACCCTCTCCCAGCGGCCGCTCGTCGTACCGGCGTCGACCGAGATCCGCGTGCGCGTCGTCGGACCCGAGCGCCGCGACGGCGGCGTCTACCTGACGCTGGACGGACAGGAGGGCTTTCCGATCCTCGCCGGCATTCCCGTCGACGTGCGCTCGAGCGCGTCGCCCGTCACTCTGCTCCGGCCGCCCGACAGCGATCACTTCGATCAGCTCGCCGGCAAGCTCTCCTGGGGCGTCTGATCCCCCCGATGCCGGGCGAGGACGCCAGCCGCGAGAAGCCGCCGACGGCGCACGAGCCGCAGCGGATCTCGGCGTCGCGGCTGCTGCTCGTCGTCGTCCTCTTCTTCGTGCTCGCGGCCTATTCGATCTGGAACTCGGACCGGTTCCAGACGCTGCTCCAGGGCGCGTCGCAGGCGCGGCTCTCGGAGCTGCTGCAGCGGAAGGTGGAGTTCCGCCGCGTCAGCTTCCGCGTGTTCCCGCCGTCGGTCCAGCTGGCCGACGTGCGAATCGCCAACGACCCGCGCCTCGGCGGCGCGCCCCTGCTCTCCGCCGAGGAGCTGACGATCGGCGGCGGGCTCTCCATCGGCCGCGGCGAGCTGCGGTTCGGCCGGGTGCGTGCCGTCGCGCCGCGGCTCCAGATCGTCCAGTTCGAGGACGGCACCTGGAATCTGCCGCCCGGTCTCTCCAAGCCGGCCGGCAACGCCGGGGGCCTCGAGGTCCGCTTCGGCGAGCTGGTCATCCAGCAGGGGATATTCGAGCTCGACGGCCGCCGCATGGGCGTGGACGCGAAGATGGAAGACTTCGCGGTCGAGATCGAGTCGCGGGCGAGCGACCGCTATCGGGCCGAGCTCGCATGCCGGCGCGCGACGCTGCGCCTGCCGAACGCGGAGCCCCTCGTCTTCGGCCTCGAGCTCAAGGCGCGGCTCGATCCCGCGCGCGGCGCATGGATCGAGAACCTGGACGTGGCGGGCGACTTCGGGAAGCTTCACGCGGTCGGCAACGTCGAGGGCTTCCGCGACGCGACGGCGATCGTGGACTTCTCGGGCGACGTGAAGATCGAGGAGATCGAGCGGGTCCTCCGCAACGATCTCGGCTTCACGGGCGGCGTCCACGTCGCCGGCAGACTCTCGACCGCGCCGCGCGCGGGCTTCCGCGTCACCGGCCGGGTGACTTCGCCGCGCGTCGTCGGGGGCCCGTTCCCCATCGAGGATTTCGACGCGACCCTCACGGCCCGGGCGGACACGCTGCTCGCTCGGATCGACAAAGCGCGCCTGGAGAACGGCGAGGTGAGCGGCGAGCTCAAGATCGACAACCTCGACAAGGCGCGGGGGGCCGTTCAGCCGATGACGATCTCCCTCGACGCGAAGGACGTGTCGGTCGAGCGCTTCCTCGGGGAGATTCAGCTGCCCGGCACCGGGCTCTCGGGAGTCGCCGCGATCGCGGTGACGCTGCGCTGGGGCGATGGCGGGATCAAGCGCGCGAGCGGCGCGGCCTCGGTGGCGATCGCGCCGGGACCCGCGTCCTCGATCGTGCGCGGGCGGTTCGGCGTACCGATCTCGGGCGGCGGCTCGCTGCCGATCGTCGACGGCCGCATCGGGCTTAACGCGACGCCGTTTCGCCTTCCCGCGACCACGATCGAGCTGACCGGCGGACTGCAGATCGGCGTCTGGCAGCCCGACTTCGACTTCCGAGTGCGCACGCACGATCTCGGCGAGATCGATCGCGTGTTCCAGAACTTCGTCGCGGCCGGAGGGTCGAAGCCGTCGCCTCTCGGGTTCGGAGGGAGCGCCGAGCTCGCCGGCCACATCGCCCGCTCGTGGGGCAACCCCGAGGCGACCGCGCAGATCTCGGCGGAGAACGCCCGCTACGGCGGCGTGCTTTTCGGGAGCGTGCGGGGCACGGCCGACATGCACGACGGCGCGTTCGTCTTCCACCCGCTCCGCGTCTACGACGGCGAGGCGAGCCTCTCGCTCGAGGGAACCGTCCGGTTCCGCAAGCAGACGGGCAAGCCCGCGCTCGACGTCGTCGTCGGCGCCAACGCGTACCCGGTCGCGCGCCTCCTCGACTACCTCGACATCGACCTGCCGATCGACGGCCGCGTGACCGCGAGCTTCCCGCTCTCCGGCGATCCGCCGGATCGCCTCGCCGGCGGCGGGATCGCGACCCTCGAGAACGCGGTGATCTGGGGTCAGAGCGTGCCGAAGCTGACGGGCCGTGCGGCGCTGTCGCCGGGGAAGTTCGCCCTCGACGACGTGCGCGCGGAGATCGGCGACGGCGCGCTCGGTGGCCGCGGCTGGGTCTCGTACAAGGACAAGACGTTCGAGGTGCGCGCGGCGGGAGACAAGATCCCGCTCGAGGCGGTCGCCGCCGTTCACGACTTCACGGACCGCGTCAGCGGGCGCGCCTCGTTCGAGCTCACGGGGTCGGGGTCGATGACCCGTCCGGACATGACGCTCTCGGCGACCCTCTCGGACGCGCGGCTCTTCGGCCATCCCGTCCCCGACGCGCGGATGCCGAAGATCCAGGGTCACATCACGGGAGGGCGGCTCGAGGCGACGGCATCGGCGGCCGACGCGTGGACGCTGACCGCGACCGGCGACGTCGCGGCGTCCCCGATGGAGTTTCGCGCCCACCTGGACGCGAAGGACCTCGGCGCGCTCATGGCGCTGACGCCTCTCGCACCGCCGGAGGGCGTCGGGGGCGCCGCCGTCCTCGACGCCGTCTTCCACGTGCCGGACAACGACCGCGAGGAGCTGACCGCCGACGTGACCGTCCAGGAGGCGCGCCTCGACGCGCGCGGCAAGAGCGGCGTCCTCCGGACCGCCGACACCGCCCGCCTGCACATCGCGGGAAAGACGCTGACACTTCAGCCGCTCCGGCTTGCCGGCGACGGCGTCGACCTGCGCGTCTCGGGCTCGCTCGACGGCTCGCAGGCGAAGACCGTTCTCGACGCGAAGGTCAGCGGCACCGCGGATGCGTCGGTCCTCGCCCTCGTCGAGCCCGACCTCGCGCTCACCGGCAAGCTCGCCGTCGACGTCTCCGCCAACGGGCCGCTCGCGCAGCCCGCGCTCGCCGGCACGGTCGCCATCGAGGACGGGCGCTTCCGCGCCGCCGGCTACTCCTTCGAGCAGATCGAGGGGCGCATGCGGTTTCGCGGCTCGGGCGGCGAGATCGAGAGCCTGCGCGCCCGCACGTCCGAGGGTGACGTGTTCGTGGCCGGCAACTTCCGACTCGCCGACGGCGCGCTCGCCGACTACCGCCTCGTGCTCCAGGGGCGCCGGCTGCAGGTCCGCGCGATCCCGGCGCTGCGCCTGACCGTGGACGCGGACCTCGTCGCGACGGGCGGCGGCGAGGCGAACAACGTGATCCGCGGTGAGGTGACCCTGCTGCGCGGGACGTACACGAAGGACGTCGACCTCACGGTCTCCGACCTGCTCTCGCGGGGCCGTGCCGGCGCGGCGATTTCGGTGCGGCAGCCGTGGATGGAGCGCACCTCGCTCGAGGTGCGCGTCGTGTCGGCCGCCGCGCTCGAGGTGCGCAACAACCTCGCGCGACTCTCCGGGACGGTGGACCTGACCGTGCGCGGGACACTCGCGGATCCGATGCTGATCGGGCAGGTGCTCCTCGACGAGGGCGGGCGCGTCGTCTTCAGCGACATCCGCTACGAGATCGAGGCGGGCACCATCACGTTCTCGAACACGACGCGGATCGCGCCGTTCATCGACCTGCGTGCCCGCGCCGACGTGAAGGGATACGACCTGGTCGTCACGCTGATCGGAACGTGGCCGCGCATCTCGGCGACGTTCACGTCGGACCCGCCGCTCTCGAACGACGCGATCCTCGGGCTGATCCTCTCCGGCTCGCCGCCCGACACGCGCGCCCAGGCGGACACGACCGGGCAGCTCGTCTCGGCGGCCGGCGGCGTCATCTCCGGCGCGGTGACCGGCGGCCTCACCCGCCGGACGCAGCAGCTCTTCCGGCTGGACCGGTTCCAGATCGATCCCGTGTTCGAGGGCAGCAACCTCTCGACCTTCCGCACGACGATCGGCAAGCAGATCACCCAGGACCTCGCGGTGACCTCCTCGATCGCGCTCGACTCGAGCCGCCAGCCGACGCTGCGGATCGAGTGGCAGGCGACGAACACGATCCTCATCCAGCTCCTGCGCGACGAGAACGGCAACTTCACTCTCTCGTTCCGGCGCAGGCAGCGCTTCTGATGCGTCGGGCCTCGCTGGCGCTCGTCGGCCTGCTGCTCGCCGGTCCGATCGCCGCCGACTCCATTTCGCGCCAGGAGGCGGCGCCGGTGCCCGATCCGCTCGGCCGCACGGTCGCCTCCGTGGGCTGGATCGCCGACGGGCCCGTCGACGAGCCGACGGTGAAGCGCCTCATCAGCATCACCGCCGGCCGCCCGCTCACCGAGTCCGAGACGGGGAACACGGTGCGCGACCTGTACGGCACCCTCCTCTTCTCCGAGGTCGCCGTCGACGCCACGGTCCTCGAGGACGGCCGCGTCGACGTCGTCGTCTATCTCCGGCGCGCGTACCGCATCCACTCGATCTCGTTCCGCGGCGGGGGAGGCCTCTCGGGTGAGGAGCTCCGCCGCGCCCTGCCGTTCGCGGAGGGGCAGCTCTTCGTGCCGGCGACGCTGAACGCCGGGGCGGACGCGGTGACGCGGCGGCTGACCGTCGAGGGATATCTGAATGCGACCGTCGAGCCCGACGCGCGCTACGACGAGAAGGAGTTCGCCGTCTACGTGACGTATCGGATCGACGCGGGGGAGCGCGCGCGGACGACCGCGCCCTTCTTCGACGGCGACCTCGCTCCCTACACGGCGGCGGAGCTGGCCGCGAAGATGAAGACGAAGCCGGGCAAGCGCTACAGCGAGTCGCGCGCCCGGTCCGACGCCGATCGCGTCCGGAAGTTCCTCGTCGGCGAGGGCCGGTTCCGCTCGTCCGTGGAGCTGATCGCGGCCGAGCCGACGCCCGACGGCGGCCTGAAGCCCGTGTATCGCGTCACGATCGGCCCGCGGTATGCGATCCAGCCGACGGGAGTCACGGAGAAGGTCGCGCGGAAGGAGATCCTCGCGCTCGTCGAGGCGCAGCCCTTCGACGAGGATCTGCTCCAGCAGTGGGTCGAGGACCGCCGCACACAGGAACAGGCGTCGGGGCACTACTTTGCCAAGGTGTCGGCGGACCTGGGCACGTCGGGAGATCCGATCCCGGTGACGCTCAAGATCGAGCCCGGCCCGAAGTACGCGGTCGAGAAGATCGACGTGAAGGGCAACTCGGAGGTCGACGAGAAGACGCTGCGCGGGCTGATCGTCGTCAAGAAGAAGGGGCTGCCCTTCATCGAGAAGGGCCGCCTCACGGACGCGGACCTCGACGGCGACGTCTCCGCGCTGCTCGGCTACTACCAGACCCACGGCTGGATCGCGGCGAAGGTGGAGAGCGCGGTCTCGGATGGCTCGAAGCCCGGGCGCCTCGTCGTCGCCTTCAAGATCCAGGAGGGCCCGCGGACGTTCGTCACGAAGCGCTCGGTCGAGGGCGGCGACCATCTCACCACCTCCGACCTTTCGACGATGCTCTCGGTCAGGGAGGGCGAGGCGTTCAATCCCCGCGCCGTGAGGCAGGACGTGTCGACGCTCACGACCTACTACTGGAACAACGGCTGGCGCGACGCGTCGGTTCAGGACCGCTACACGCTCTCCGGGGACCGCACGAAGGCGGAGGTCGCCTACAAGATCGACGAGGGCATGCGCTCGTTCTTCGGCAAGACGATCGTACGCGGCAACGCGATCACGCTCCCGGACCGGATCATGCGGCAGGTGGCGTGGAAGGAGGGCGAGCCGTTCTCCGAGGAGAAGGTCGCGGACACCCAGCAGAACCTCGCGCGCACGGGCGTCTTTCGCGAGATCCAGGTGCGGCCGCAGCCCGCGGACCCCGAGGACCAGAGCCGCGACGTCGACATCACCCTCTCCGAGGCCCGCCGGTTCTCGCTCCTGTACGGCTTCGGCTACCAGAACTCGCCGGGCGCCGAGTCGAACCGCAACGACGTCTTCGGCATCGTCGGCGGCACGTATCGCAACCTGTGGGGGACCATGCGATCGGCGTCGCTCGAGGTCCAGTACGCGCCGCTCTCGGGCCGAGGCCACGTCTTCGCCACATTCCTGGAGCCCTATCTCTTCAACACGGACTTCCCGCTCAGCGCCGTGTTCTTCGTGGCGAAGGAGCCGATCCAGGACGTCGACATCTCGCGGCTGGGCGGCTACGTCGAGTCGGTGAAATTCGTCCAGCGGAACCTGCGCCTCGGCCTTCGCTACGAGTATCAGCGGATCGCGCCGAGCAACGCCTCCGACCTCTCCACGATCGAGGTCGAGAAGTTTCCGAAGGCCGACCAGCCCATCAA
This sequence comes from Thermoanaerobaculia bacterium, assembly GCA_036271035.1. Taxonomy (GTDB): domain Bacteria; phylum Acidobacteriota; class Thermoanaerobaculia; order UBA5066; family Gp7-AA6; genus DAHUXD01. The sequence continues at coordinate 11,723 of DATBBK010000229.1, forward strand.
GCAGTCCGCCATCGGGCCGAGCCTCTTCTACGACAGGCGCGACGACATCCTCGACCCGCACACGGGCTACTACGCGACGCTCGCGGGCAAGTACGCGTTCCCGTTCCTCGGCGCCACGGCGCGCTACGGCAAGGTGTCGGGGCAGGCCGCGTGGTTCACCCGCGTCTTCGGCGGCGTCTTCGGCGTGTCGGGGCGCGTGGGCGCGATCTTCCCGTACAACGTGCAGCCCGACGTGCCGCCGGTGCCGCTCGCGGAGCGGTTCTTCGCGGGCGGGTCGGCGACGGCGCGCGGCTTCGACACGGACCTCGAGGGCATTCCGGGCGTGACGGTGGACCCCAACACGGCCGCCGTGCTGAACACGAAGGACGCGACCGGCTCCTGCTTGCCGACCTATCCGCAGCTCGCTCACTACGACTGCAACCCGGGCCCCCGAATCATCGGCGGTAACGGGTTCATGGCGTGGTCGCTCGAGTACCGCTACCCGATCCTCGGCAACCTCGGGATCTCGGTCTTCTACGACCTCGCGCAGGTGTGGGAGAACCCGAGCGACATCAACTTCCGCTTCGAGGGCGACACCGGCCTGCGCCAGTCGATCGGCGCCGGCCTCCACTACCTGACGCCGATCGGTCCGCTGCGGCTCGAGTACGCGGCGCCCCTGTCGCCGAAGACGATCGCCTTCGACGTCGTGCGGACGCAGCTCGAGAACGGCGATCCGTGCGATACGTCGAAGGGCGATCAGTGCACGTTTGCCGGCGGGACGTCGAAGGAGAAGGGGCGGATCCTGTTGTCGATCGGGTATCCCTTCTGACGGTCGCGTAGAATTCCCTCATGCCGCTCTTCGAATACCAGTGCCTTTCCTGCGAGCGCCGGTTCGAGGAGTTCGTCCTCGGGGGCGCGAAGCCTCGCTGCCCGAAGTGCGAGGGCCGGAGGGTCCGGAAGCTGCTGTCGGTCTTCGCCGTGTCGTCCGGCGCCTCGTCGCCGTCGGGCGAGGCGACAGCCGCCGGCGGGTGCGGCTCGTGCGGGGATCCGCGCGGACCCGGCGCCTGCAAGGTCCAGTAGCGGACCTCTCAGGCGAGTCCGGCCGGAGTCTCCGACAGCTTCCGCTCCTCCACGGCGAGCCACTTGCGCAGCGGCTCCGGATCCTCGACCGTGGACGCGGCGAGGCCCGTGAACGGCGCCTCGGCCAGCGCATCGCGCCACGCCAGCGACGGCAGGCCCTCGTCGCGCAGCGCATGCACGAGCTTCAGCGTGCGGAAGGCGTCGAACCATGTGTGGAACCGGCGGCGCATGGCCTCCGGGCTCGTGCTCTCGGCGATCGCCTTCCGGATCGCCGGGAAGGCGCCCATGCGCTCGAGCGCCGCGAGGAGGACGTCGGCGCGAAAGAACGGGCTCGCCTCCGGCAGCTCCGCGAGCGCGGCCTCGGCCTTGCCGCCCGACCGCGCGGTTTCGTCCATGACGCGCAGCCACGCGGCGAGGTGCGCGAAGACCGCGGGGTGATAGAGGCGGAAGCCCTCGAGCGCGCGCTTCTTCGCGAGGAGCGTCGACAGTGCCTTGCCCGTGCCGAACGGCACGCGCTCGGAGATCCGGCCCTCGAGCAGGACCGGCGTGCCCGCGAGTCGCAGGATCGGATCCGTCTTCGCGAGCTTGTCCAGGACGTAGAAGTCCTCCGCGGCGTTCTTGCGCGGGAACCCGCGGACCATCGCGTACGCCGCGGGACGGATCGCGATGCAGCTTCCCATGGCCTCGTACGCGTAGGGCGAGCCCGCCCACGCGAGGCCGAGGACGTAGTAGCGGAGCGAGATCTCGTAGAGCCGTGCCGCGAGGGCAAGCCGCTCGTCGGCCTCGAAGCGATGCTCGAAGAAGTAGATCGCCGCGGCGCAGGCGTCCTTCTCGCGCGCCTCGGTCTGGTCGAAGTAGTCGTCCGGGAGGACCACGTCGGCGTCCGTGTTGTGCAGCCAGCCCGCGGCGAGGCGGCCGGCCGCGGACACGCGCAGCGCGAGGTCGTTGCCGATCTTGCGCGCGAGGCCGACGCCCTGCCCCTCGGGGAGGAAGCGGCCGGGCGACGCGCGATCCACGAGCACGACGCGGCCGTGCGCGTATCGGAGCGACTCGACGCCGAGCTCGGCGGAGAGGGCCACGACCTCGGACGCGCCCGCGCGCAGGCGATCCCGCGCGGCGGCGTTCGCCTCGTGGATCCCGGGAGGAGAGTCCGCGCGGGCGTTCAGCACGACGACGATGAGCGTCTCGCCGCGGGGTCCCTCGCGCACCGAGCCCAGGGTCGTGAAGAGGCTCTCGCGCTCGCCGTAGGCGGGCACGATCAGGGCGTGGGCGAAGTCCCCGGGCAGCGCGTCGGCGGCGGCGGCCTCGGGCTCGGCGTGGCGAGACAGGTACTGCTCGAGTGAGTCGGCCATCGGCTGGGACCTTAATTCATTTCAGTACAGCGCGGAGCGGAGGGGGAGAGACTCCACGATCCCGGCCTCCGCGTCGAGCAGCTCCCCGAGCCGCCGCTCCACCGCTCCGGCGGGGAAGTACGTCCTCGCCAGCTCGCGATACGTCTCGTGGTGCCGGGCCTCCGTCCTCGCGAGCTCGCGGTAGAACTCTCGCATCTCGCCCTGCGGCAGCGCCGCCCCGAGCAGCCCGAACCGCTCGCAGCCCCTTGCCTCGGCGATCGCGGACGTCAGCAGGCGGTCCAGGAAGTACTCGTCGCTGCCCTCGCGGAACTGGGCCGAGAGCCCGCGCAGGTACGCGCTCTTCGCGTCGGGTCCGAGCCGCAGGCCGCGGCCGGCCATGAGGGCGACGACGCGCTCGAAGTGCTCGAGCTCCTCGCGCGCGAGCGCGATGCAGCGGGCGACCAGCTCCGGCCGGTCCGGATAGTGGGAGACGAACGAGAGCGCCGACGCAGAGGCCTTGCGCTCGTTCGCCGCGTGGTCGCGCAGGAACGCGTCGAGGTCCGCTCTCACGGCCTCGGCCCAGCCCGGCGGAGTCGGAGTCCGGAGGCGCAAGCGGCGGGCTAGCCGCCGCTGACTGCGGGGAGGATCGAGATCTCGGCGTCCTCCGGCACGCGCGTCGCGAGGCCGTCGCTGTCGCGCACGTTGTCCGCGCCGACGAAGACGTTGATGTGCGGGCGCAGCTCGCCCCGCTCCGTGACGACGCGCTCGCGGATGCCGGGGTGGGCCTCGCCGACGGCGCGCAGCGCGTCGGCCACGGTGCCCGGCCGGCCGGAGAGAGCGATCTCGCGCCGGCCGTCGGCGAACGGCTGAAGCGGTCCCGGGATCAGGACGCGGACCATCAGGCGGCGCGCCTCCGCTTCGCCTTCGAGGTGCGGGGCTTCGGCCGGGCGGTCTTCGCGGACGCTCTCCTCGGCGTCTTCGCTCGCGGCGCCGCGGGCCGGCTCTTCGCGGTCCGACCGAGCACGGCGGCCCGCACGCACACGATCGGCGGCAGCCCGTCGGCGATCAGCGCGAAGCTGCCGCCGTCGTCCCGCGACCCGTAGAGCCGGCCGGTGCGCGTGCCGAAGTAGACGCCGGCCGGATCGAGCGAGTCGACGCCCATCGCGTCGCGCACGACCGTCTCCCACGCGTCCTTCTGCGGCAGGCCCCGAGTGGTGGGCTTCCAGCTCCGGCCGCCGTCCCGCGTGCGGTAGACGCGCAGCTTGCCCTCGGGCGTGCACCGGAACATGTCGGCGTGCAGCGGCACGATGTAGGCGGTGTCCGGGTCCGTAGGATGCGTCGCCATGCAGAAGCCGAAGTCGGACGGCACGCCGTTCGCGACGTCCTTCCACGTGTCGCCGCCGTCGTCGGAGCGGTACAGGCCCCAGTGGTTCTGGAGATAGAGGCGGCCGGGGACCGAGGGGTGGTGCGCGATCTTGTGGACGCACTGGCCGAACTCGGGGTACGGGTCCGGCATGAACTCGGCGCGGACGCCCTGATTGCGGGCGCGCCACGTCGCGCCGCCGTCGTCGGAGCGGTACACGCCGCCCGTCGAGCTCGCGACCGTGATGCGACCGGGCATGGACGGGTCGAGAAGCACCGTGTGGAGACAGAGCCCGCCGAAGCCGGGGTTCCACTTCTCGCGATGCGGGTGGTTCCAGAGTCCCTCGTTGAGGCTCCAGCTCGCGCCGCCGTCGCGCGATGAAAAGAGCGCCGAGGGCTCGACGCCGCAGTAGATCGTGTCGGGCTCGTCGGCGCGGCCGGGCGCGATCTGCCAGATGTTCTTGAGCGTGCCGCCCGAGGACTCCGGGAAGCGCACGAGCGGCGTCTCGGGTTGCGTCCACTTGCGCCCGAGGTCGTCCGTGTAGGCGAGCTCGGCGCCCCAGTGCCAGCTCGTGGGCGCGGCCCAGATCCGCCGGCGGCCGCCCCGCGTGTCGAGCACGGCGGCGTAGACGGCGGTCCCCGGGAAGAACGGTCCGGTTCGTCGCCAGCTTCGGCGCGCCGCAGAGGAGCCGAAGAGGAAAAGACCCTTCATCGTGCCCACGAGCAGGACGACGTCGCCGTCGTGGGCGGAGAGCGGCTTGGGGGGAGCGATCTTCTTCGCGGGCATGTTTCCCTCAGTCTATGAAAATGTCACCGAGATCCTACGGGGAATCGCCGCCGCGGGTTTCGGCCGCGGCGACCCAGCCGTCGTAGAGCTCGGAGACACGGCGACGCAGGTGCTCGAGCGAGCCGTCGTTGATGATCACGTCGTGTGCCCGCGCGCGCGCCGCGTCGGCCGCGATCTGCGCGGCCATCCGCCGCCGCCCGTCCTCGCCGTCATGTCCCTTCTCCTCCCAGCGGCGGAGCCTCTCCGCGTCCGGCGCGACGACGAGCAAAACGCGGTCGTAGTCCGACTCCGTGTTCGCCTCCAGGAGCTGCGAGGCCTCGACGACGGCGACCGCGGCGCCCGCTCGCTCCGCCTCCGCGAACCGGCGCGCGCGCTCGGCGCGCACCAGGGGATGGATCCGTGCCTCGAGCGCGTGGCGCGCGGCGGGGTCGCGGAAGACGATCTCGGCGATCCGCGCGCGGTCGACGGCGCCGCCGGCTCCCGCGACGCGCTCGCCGAACAGCTCGCGGGCCGCCGCCGCGCCGGCGCCCGTCGGCGCGTAGAGGGCGCGGACGATGTCGTCGGCGTCGAATACCGCGGCGCCGCGCTCCGCGAGCATCCGCGCGACGGTGGACTTGCCGGACGCGAGCCCGCCGGTCAGGCCGATTCGGAGCATGAGCGGGCTACGGCTTCGGCTCCTTGATCACCTCGCCGCCCTTCATCACGAACTCGGTCTTCTGCAGCGTCGAGACGTCTTTCAGCGGATCGCCCGGCACCGCGATGAGGTCGGCGAACGCGCCCTTTTCGACCGTCCCGATCTGGCCGGTCATCGACAGCAGATCCGCCGCCACGGTCGTCGCCGTGCGGATCGCCTCGATCGGGCTCATGCCGTTCTTGACCTCGAACTCGAACTCCTTCGCCTGGTTCAGGTCCGTCCACGGGAACCCGCCGGCATCGGTGCCGAACGCGATCTTCACGCCCGCCTTGCGGCAGTTGTCGAACGACCTGGCGTGAGACTTCTCCGTCTCGGCGCACACGGCGCAGCCGGCCCTCGTGCGCGGTCCGGCGACGTAGTCCGCCACGGCGAGCGTCGGGACGAGGTAGATCCCGCGGCGCGCCATCTCGGCCGCGGCCTCGGGGCGGATCGAGTCGCCGTGCTCGATCGTGTCGACGCCGGAAGCGAGCGCGATCTTCACGCCGCTGTCGGACCGTGCGTGCGCGGCGACCTTGATGCCGTGAGCGTGCGCCTCGGAGACGACCGCGTCGAGCTCGTCCTTCGTCCAGTTGGGCGGCGAGTCGATGTAGCCGTCGCCCGTCGTGTGCAGGCCGCCCGTGTTCGCGTAGACCTTGACCCAGTCCGTCCCGTACGAGAGCTGCTCCCGGACCGCCTTGCGGCAGCCGTCCGCGCCGTCGCAGACCATGACGCCCGACGGGAACTTCCAGTCGGGACGGTAGTGCTGGATCGGGTAGGAGCCGGTGGTCGAGAGCGCGGGACCGACGACCTTCATCCGCGGGCCCGGGATCACGCCCTCGTTGACCGCGTCGCGCAGCGCGACGTCGTCGTAGCCGGCGCCCTCGGTCTCGAGGTCGCGCATGGTCGTGAAGCCGTGCTCGAGCGCGATCTTCATCGCCCGGATCGCCCGCGCGACGCGGTGCGCCGGGTACTCCTTGAGGATCTGCTCGTCGTACTCGACGGCCGTCGGGTCGCCCTGGAGCAGGACGTGGGTGTGCGTGTCGATGAGCCCGGGCAGGAGGGTGCGGTCGCCGAGGTCGATGACGCGCGCGCCCGCCGGCGCGGCGGTGCCGATCGAGGAGATCCGGTCGCCGCTGATCTCGACGACGGGATGATCGACGTAGCGTCCCGCCTTGACGTCCAGCAGCCGAGCGGCGCGGACGTAGACGGGGCGGCTCTTGAACGAGTCGCCTTCCGTCGCAGGCGTCGGCTTGGCCTGCTGGGCCGATGCGGCGACCCCGGTTCCGAGGAGGGCGATGCCGAGAAGGAGGCTAAGTCGTTTCGTCACAGTGCTTCCTCCGGCTGCAGTTCTTGGCTCCCGACTCCGGACTCTCGTTTTCTTCCCCTCAGCCTATCTCCCCTAAACCTTCGACAGGAACGCGCGTATGCTCTCTTGTAGACGATCGAGGGGAGGCCGATGGCGACCGAACGGACCGATCTGCTGCAGGGAACGCTGGACGTCCTGATCCTGAAGACGCTCGCGACGGGCGAAATGCACGGCTGGGGCATCGCCGCGCGCATCCAGCAGGTCTCGGAGGACGTGCTGGCCGTCAACCAGGGGTCGCTCTACCCGGCTCTGCACCGGCTCGAGGAGAAGGGCTGGATCGCCGCCGAGTGGGGCAGCTCGGAGAACAACCGGAGGGCGCGCTTCTACAGTCTGACGCGCTCCGGCCGGAAGCAGCTCGCCGAGGAGACGGAGAGCTGGGAGCGCTTCGCGGCCGCCGTCGGCCGCGTGCTCGCGTCCGCATAAGGAGGAGGCCGTGCTCAAGCGCATCGCGTCGACCGTGCGGTCCGTGTTCCAGGGCAAGAAGATGGAGAGCGACCTCGACGAGGAGCTCCGCTTCCACGTCGATCGCGAGACGGAGGAGAACCTCCGGCGCGGTATGCCCGCCGAGCAGGCGCGGCTTGCCGCGCTGCAGAAGTTCGGCGGGATCGAGAAGACGAAGGAGGAGGTCCGCGAGGCCGACCGCGCCGTCTTCCTCGAGACGCTCTTGCAGGACGTACGGTACGGGCTGCGCTCTCTCCGGAAGAGCCCGGGCTACGCCGCCGCCGCGATACTCACGCTCGCGCTCGGCATCGGCGCGAACACCGCGATCTTCTCCGTCGTCCACGGCGTGCTCCTCCAGTCGCTGCCCTACGGCGGGGGCGACCGGCTCGTGCGGATCCGCGTCGACGCGCCGGGCGCCGGCATCCAGGACGGCAGATTCTCCGTTCCGGAGATGAACGACCTGCGCGCGCTCAGCCGGACCGTCGAAGGGATCGTCGAGTACCATTCGATGTTCTTCGTGCTTCTTGGTGGCACGGAGCCGGAGCGCGTCCAGACGGGCGTGGTCTCCGCCAATTTCTTCGACGTGCTCGGCGTGCGCCCGATCCTCGGCCGTACGTTCCTGCCGGGCGAAGACAAGAAGGGCGCGGAGGCGGTGCTCGTCATCTCGCACGACTACTGGATGCGCGGCCTCGGTGGCGATCCGGCGGTCGTGGGCCGCGTCTTCACGATGAACGACCGGCCTCACACCGTGATCGGCGTGCTGCCGCCGATCCCGGGCTATCCGGAGGACAACGACGTCTACATGCCGGTCTCGGCGTGCCCGTTCCGGTCTGCGCCCGCCATGGACACGGACCGCAGCATGGGGATGCTGACCGCCTTCGGAAGGCTGAAGCCCGGGGCGACGGTCGAGGGCGCGCGGTCGGACCTCGCGTCCGTCATGGCGCGCATGGCGCACGACCACCCCGAGAACTATCCTGCGTCCGCGCGGGTCTCGCTCTCGCCGATCCCGCTGCGGGAGGAGCTGACCCGCCAGGCGCGGCCGACGTTCCTGCTTCTGTTCGGCACCGTCGGGCTCGTGCTGCTGCTCGCCTGCGCGAACGTCGCCAACCTGTCGCTCGCGCGGCTCGTCCGGCGTGAGAAGGAGATGGCGCTGCGCTCCGCGCTGGGAGCGGGGCGCGGCCGCCTGACGAGGCAGCTGTTGACCGAGAGCCTCTTGATCTCCCTCGCCGGCGGCCTGATCGGGCTGGGCGTGGCGATCGCCGGGCGCGGCCTGCTCGTGCACTTCGCGCAGCGGTTCACGCCGCGCGCGGGGGAGATCGCCGTGGACGCCCCGGTCCTCGTCTTCTCGCTGATCGTGTCCCTCGCCGTGGGGGTGGTGCTCGGGCTGATCCCGGCGATCTCGCGCAAGGAGAATCTCGTCACCGCTCTCCACGACGGCCGCGACACCTCCGGCGCGAGCCCGGCCCGCCGGCGGGCGCGCAACTCGCTCATCGCCGTGCAGGTCGCGATCTCGTTCGTGCTGCTCGCGGGCGCCGGGCTCATGCTGCGGACGCTCTGGAAACTGTCCAGCGTCGACACGGGGTTCCAGGGGGAGAGGGTGCTGACAGCGCGCATGAGCCTGAACTTCACACGCTACAAGACGAACGAGGATCGCCGCATCTTCACGGACCAGATCCTGCAAAGGCTCGCCGCGGCGCCGGGCGTCGCCTCGGTGGCGCTCGCGGGGACCTTCCCCCTCAACGAGGGGGGTGGACCCGCGAACAACGAGTACCGGCTGGAGGGGCGTCCCGAGGCGACGAAAGACCAGCTGCCTCGTGCGGACTTCCAGCGCGTCAGCCCGGACTACTTCAAGACAATCGGCGTGCCCGTGCTGCAGGGGCGGGCGCTCGCCGAGGGCGACCGCGAGGACACCCAGATGGTCGCCGTCATAAACCGCCACATGGCGAGCCACGTCTTCGCGAACGAGAGCGCGGTCGGCCGCCGGCTCGGCCTCGAAACCGATCCGGGAAAGATCACGTGGGTGCCGATCGTGGGAGTCGTCGGGGACGTCCGGCAGTACTCGATCGCGGATCCGCCGGAAGACCAGGTGTATCTCGCAATCCGCCAGCTTCCCGGCATGGCGCTGACGTGCCTCATACGGACCACGGTCTCTCCCAGGAGCATGGAGCGCCTCGTCCGCGAGACGGTCCACGCCATCGGCCCCGAGCAGCCCGTGGACCGCTTCCGCACGCTCGAGGAGGTCCGCTCCGGCTCGCTCGACACTCCGAGGCTGACGGCGACGCTGCTGCTGCTCTTCGCGAGCCTCGCTCTGGTCATCACCGCCACCGGCATAGCGGGCGTGATCGGGTTCTCCGTCGGCCAGCGGCGACAGGAGTTCGGCATCCGCATGGCCCTCGGCGCGAAGCCTCGCAGCGTCCTCGCGATGGTGCTTGGACAGGGGATGCGCCAGGTCGCGATCGGACTCGCGATAGGCCTCGCCGGGGCCCTCGCGCTTTCCCGGCTGTGGTCGAGCTTGCTCTACGAGGTCTCGCCCTACGACCCGCCGACGTTCTTTGTCGTCGCTCTGATGCTCCTCGCGGTCGCGGCGCTGGCCTGTTTCCTCCCCGCGCGCCGGGCGACGTCCGTGGATCCGATGGTGGCGCTGCGGAGCGCGTGAAGGGTCGGGAGCGGGGACATATTAGCTGCGGCTAATATGTCCGGGCTTCTTGGAAAGTCCTGGCGACGGCGTCCATCGGAAACTCTCGGCGCATCCGTTCGTTAGAACCTGCGAGCGCATGCGTTACCTGCTGACGGTCAACGGCCGGCCCCGCTCCGTCGAGGCGGCGGACCCGGATACGCCGCTGCTCTGGATCCTCCGCGACCGGCTCGGGCTGACCGGGACCAAGTTCGGATGCGGCGTCGGCGTCTGCGGCGCCTGCACGATCCACCTCGACGGCCAGGCGGTGCGCTCCTGCCAGGTGCCCGTCTCGCTCGCGGCCGGCAAGCGTGTCACGACGATCGAGGGCCTGTCGGCCGACGGGAACCACCCGTGCCAGCGCGCGTGGCTCGAGGAGGACGTCGCGCAGTGCGGTTACTGCCAGCCCGGGATGATCATGGAGATGGCGGCTCTGCTCGCGCGTCCGGCCCGGCCGTCGGACTCGGACGTGGAGACCGCGCTCTCCGACCACGTCTGCCGCTGCGGCACGTACGCGCGCATCCGGCGCGCCGCGCGCCGCGTGATGGGGGCGAGGTGAGCACCCGCGCCGCACGGCGCGGCGGGCGCCGCAGATGAAGACACGGCGCGAGCTCCTCAAGCTCTCGGTCGCGGGCGCGGCGGCGATCGGGCTGCGTGTGCCTATCCTTTCCGCGGCGGAGAAAGACGATCCGGCTTTCGCGCCCAACGGCTGGGTGCGGGTCGGGCGGGACGGAAAGGTGACCCTCGTCGTCGGCCGATCGGAGATGGGCCAGGGCGTGCGGACGTCGCTCGCGATGATCCTCGCCGACGAGCTCGGAGCCGACTGGTCGAAGGTCGCGCTCGAGCAGGCGTCGCCGGGCCCCGGCTACGAGCACCTGAACACGGGAGGCAGCGGCAGCGTCGAGGATGGCTGGCCGTCGCTGCGCCGCGCGGGAGCGGCGGCGAGGGAGATGCTCGTGGCGGCGGCGGCGGCGCGGTGGAAGGCGGATCCCGCGGCGTGCCGCGCCGAGGGCGGGAGCGTCGTCCACGCGGCCACCGGACGCCGGCTCTCCTTCGGCGCCCTCGCCTCGGCGGCGGCGGCGCTGCCCGTGCCGAAGGAGCCGCGGCTGAAGGAGCGCGGCGAGCTCAAGCTCGTCGGGACGCCGGTGCGCCGCGTCGACGGACCGAAGATCGTCACCGGCCGCGCCGGCTACGGCCTCGACGTGCGCGTGCCGGGCATGCGCTACGCCGCGGTGGCGAGGTGCCCGGCCGCCGGCGGCAGGCCCGTCCGCTGGGACGCGGCGAAGGCGCGCGCGGTGCCCGGCGTGCGCGGCGTGCACGAGGTGTCCACCGGCATCGCCGTCGTCGCGGACGACACCTGGGCGGCGTTCTCGGGCCGGGACGCGCTCGGGGTCGAGTGGGAGCCCGGTCCCAACGCGGCGCTCACGACCTCGGAGCTCTGGGCGCGGATCGACCGCGCGTTCGACGGTCCGATGCGTCGCGTGACGCGGCAGGACGGCGACGTCGCGGGAGCCCTGGCCGGAGCCGCGCGCCGCGTCCAGGCGAGCTACCGCGACGCGTTCCAGGCGCATGCGTCGGTCGAGCCGCAGAACACGGTCGCGAGCGTCGCCGGCGGAAGGTGCGAGATCTGGTCGCCGACGCAGAACCCGCAGCGCGTGCAGAAGGAGACGGCGAAGCTCCTTGGCATCCCCGACTCGGCGGTCGTCGTGCACGTCACGCTCATCGGCGGGGGGTTCGGCCGACGCCTCGGGGCCGACTATGCGACGGAGGCCGCCGAGGTCTCGCGCGCGGCGAACGCGCCGGTGCAGGTCGTCTGGAGCCGCGGCGACGACTTCGCCGGCGACTTCGTCCACCCCGGCGCGCGCGCCGACCTCGAGGCCGGGATCGACGCGTCGGGCCGCGTGGTCGCGTGGCGCCATCGCGCGTCGACGCTGCACCTGACGATGTTCGGTCCGTTCGACCCGAAGGACGTCGACGAGGACTCGCCGTGGGGAGGGGTCGACACGCCCTACGCGGTCCCGAACCTCGCGGTCGAGAACAACGACGTGGAATCGCCCGTGCGGACGGGCGCCTGGCGATCCGTGTTCTACCCGGCGAACGTCTTCGCGCGGGAGTGCTTCCTCGACGAGGTCGCGGCGGCGGTGGGCAAGGACCCGGTGGCGCTGCGGCGCGAGCTGCTGTCCGCCGGCGAGCCGGTCGCGGACGCGAAGCCGTGGAAGCTCGAGCGGCGCCGCCTCGAGCGGGTCGTCGCGCTCGCCGCGGAGAAGTCGGGTTGGGGCACGCCGCTGACCGGGCCGGGCTACGCGGGGCGGCGCGGGGGCCGGGGCATCGCGTGCAACATCTACCACGGGCGGACGTGCCTGGCCCACGTCGCGGAGGTCTCGGTCGGCGCGGCGGGAGACGTCCGCGTCCACCGCATCGTCACCGCGGCCGACTGCGGCATCGTCGTCAACCCGCTCGGCCTCGCGGGGCAGGTCGAGAGCGGCGTCGCGTGGGCCCTCTCGCTCGCGCTCAAGGGAGAGGTGACCTACCGTGGGGGCGCGATCGAGCAGGGGAGCTACCGCGACTACGCGGTGCTGCGCTACGGCGAGATGCCGGAGGTCGAGGTGCACACGGTCGAAAGCGACCGGCCTCCCTCGGGCTTCGGCGAGCAGCCGGTGCCGCCCGTCGCGCCGGCCGTCGCGAACGCGATCTTCGCGGCGACGGGCAAGCGCGTGCGCCGGCTGCCGATCCGCCCGTCCGACCTGACCTGACCTGAATTGACGGAGAATCCCGCCGTGGACGTCCAGAGCGCCGCCGCCTTCTGCGACTGGTGGGAGAAGGTGCGCGGCCGCACGCGGCGCGTCGCGGATCTGATCCCGGACGACCGCCTCGAGTGGACGTGGCAGCCCGGGAAGTTCACGCTCGGCGACGTCGTGCGGCATCTCGCGGGCATCGAGCGCGACATGTATGCGGAGAACGCGAGGCTGCGGCCGTCGCGCTATCGCGGGCACGGGCGCGAGCTCGCGGACGGGCCGGCCGCGGTGCGCGCGTACTTCGACCGGCTGCACGCGGAGTCGATGGAGATCTTCCGCTCGCTTTCCAACGCCGATCTCGAGGCGAAGTGCGAGACGCCGGCCGGGGCGCGGATCTCGGTCGGGAAGTGGCTGCGGCTCATGGTCGAGCACGAGATCCATCACCGCGGGCAGCTCTACATGGCGCTCGGACTGCTCGGGATCGAGACGCCGCCGATCTACGGGCTGACGTCGGAGCAGGTCAGGGAGAGAAGCGTCGGCCCGAAGGCCTGACGCGCGGCGCGGTCAGGAGGCTCGCGAGATCCGGTGCGCGGCCGCCGGCGGGAACGCGTGCGTGAGCGGGATCCGGATCGTCGCCTCGGCGCCGCCCTGCGGTCCGTGCCGGAGCGTGAGCTCGTAGTGGCCGGGATACAGAGCCTCGAGCCGGCGGCGCGTGTTCCGCAGGCCGATGCCGGAGGTCTTCTCCGCGGCGTCGGCCTTCGGGCCGGGCCCGTCGTCCCGCACCCGCAGCACGAGGTCGCCGCCGTCGGGCGCGGCCGAGACCGCGATGCGGCCGGCGCCGGCGCGTCCGCCGACGCCGTGCTGGATCGCGTTCTCGACGAGGGGCTGGAGCAGGAAGCTCGGCACCTTCGCCGATGCGACGTCCGGGGCAACCGAGATCGTAGCGTCGAGCCGGTCGCGGAAGCGGACGCGCTCGATCGACAGGTACTTCTCGAGGATCGCGATCTCCTCCTCGAGCGTGACGAGCGGCGTGTCCTCCGACTGCAGCGACAGGCGGAGCAGCTCACCGAGGCGGATCACCATCTGCCGCGCGCGCTCCGGGTCGCGGCCCACGAGCGGCAGGATGCTGTTGAGGGTGTTGAAAAGAAAGTGCGGGCGCAGCTGGAACTGCAGCGCGTCGAGCTGCGCCTCGACGAGTGCCGTGCGCAGGCGCTCGCGCATCCCGAGCCGCCGCACGCGGAGACGGTAGAGCAGCGTCGCGAGGGCGGCGACGGCGACCAGGAGGAGCACCCGGAACGCGGTCGTCTGCGTGAAGCGGCGAGGGATCTCGAGCGGCACCGACGCGCCGGTCTCGTTCCAGACGCCGTCCTCGTTCGCGGCGCGGACGCGGAAGCGGTACCGGCCCGGCGCGAGGTTCGTGTAGTAGGCGGCTCGGCGCGTCCCCGCGTCCACCCAGTCCTTGTCGAATCCCTCGAGACGGTAGCGGAAGCGCACGTCGTGCGGATAGCGGAGGGCGAGCGCCGTGTACTGGAACTCGAGGCGCCGCGTGGCGACGGGAATCCTCGGCCCGACCGTCGGCCGGCCGTCGGCCAGCACGTGCTCGACCACGACCGGCGGCGCGACCGGGTTCAGCTCGATCCGGGCGGGGTCGGCCATCGCCAGCCCCTTCACCGTCGGGAACCATAGCCGGCCGTCGCGCGTGCGCAGCGCGCCCTCCTGGGTGCCGTTGCACTCCGCGCGGATCATCCCGATCGCCGTCGTGAAGGTGACGCGGTCGGGGATGCGACCCTGCGCGTCGCTCGTGCCTCGCTGTGCCGGCGTCTGGGCCGCGGCGGCGAGCTCCGACGCCGAGATGCGGAAGACGCCGCGGTTGCTGGTCAGCCAGAAGGAGCCGCGGCCGTCCTCGATCACGCGCTGCGCGGCGTCGTGGAAGAGCCCCTCCCTCTGCCGGTAGGTCGTGAAGCGGCCGCCGGCGTACCGCGAGAGCCCGCCGCGCGTCGCGAACCAGTAGGTGCCGTCGGAGTCCTGATATGCCGACATGACGACGTCGTGCGCGAGGCCGTCCCGCGTGGTGAACCGCGTCAGGCGTCCGTCCTCGACGCGGACGACGCCGCCGCCGAATGTGCCGACCCAGAGCGCGCCGGCGCGATCCTCGAAGATCGAGAACACGCCGTCGGAGCCCAGCCCGTCCCGCGCGCGCCACGAGGTCCACCGGCCCTTCGACCAGCGGTTCAGGCCGGATCCCATCGTGCCGACCCAGAGGTCGCCGGAGCGGTCGACCAGAACGCTCGAGATGAAGCTGCCCGAGAGCCCGTCGGCAGTGCTGATGCGCGTGATGCGCCGGCCGACGAGGCGCACGAGCCCGCCGCCGCGCGTGCCGATCCAGAGCGCCCCGGAGGCGTCCTCCGCCATGCACATGATCGCGGCGCCGAGCGACACGAACGGCTCGAAGCGGTCGGAGCCGGGCACGAGCCGGTTCAGCACGCCCTCGGCGGTGCCCGCCCAGAGATTGCCGGCGTGGTCCTCGAAGACAGACCACAGCTTGTCGTCCGACAGCCCGTCGCGCGAGGTGAAGATCGCGATCCGCTGCTCCTTGATCCGATTCAGGCCGCCGTCGGAGGTTCCGATCCAGAGGCTGCCCTCGCGGTCCTCGGCGATCGAGAGAATGCGGTCGCTCGAAAGGCCCTCGGCCGTTCCGTGGTGGAGGAACTGACCGTCCCGGAAGCGGATCAGACCGCTCTCGGTGCCGAGCCACAGATTGCCGTCGTGGTCGGGATAGAGAACCCGCGCGACCGCGGGAGAGGCGCCGACGGCGGCGTCGGTCCAGAGGCGGACGTCGCGCCCCCGGACGCGCGCGAGTCCCTTCGCCGTGCCCGCCCAGAGCCCGCCCTCGGCATCCGCGGCGAGCGAGTAGACGCCGGCCGGGAAGCCGTCCGAGACGCGCCACGGCTCGAAGCGATCGCCGGCGAGGCGCGCGATGCCGAACGCGCCGCCGGCCCACAGCGCGCCGGACGCGTCGGTCGCGAACGCGCGCACGTGCGCCGGCAGGCCCTCGGCCGCGCCGTAGGGCGCCGCGTGCCCGTCGCGCAGACGGAAGACGCCGGCGTCCGAGGTGACCCACATCGACCCGTCGCGGCCCTCCTCGATCGCGTCGATCATCGCGGTGGCGAGCGGTCCGGCGAGCGGCGGCAGGAACTCGCCGCCGCGCATGCGCGCGAGACCGGCCACCGTCGCGACCCAGAGCGTGCCGTCTCGCGCCTCGACCAGCGACTGCACCCAGTCGTCGCCGAACGAGGGCGTGTTGCGGGAGTCGAAGGTCGTGAAGCGCACGCCGTCGAAGCGGACGAGTCCCTCCTGCGTGCCGAGCCAGAGGTATCCGTCGCGCGTCTGGAGGATCGCGGTGATCGAGTTCTGCGGCAGGCCCGAGTCGCTCGTCCAGACGTCGTGGCCGTACTGGGCCAGCGGCGTCGATGGGTCGAGGGCGCGCGCCGCGGAGGCCCCCGCCAGGAGGGCGACGAGGGCGGCCGCGGCGCGCAGGAAACGGTGCACGCTCCAAGAAAACTCCGATGGAGCGCGGGGATCAACGGCTCGCGGACGGGCTCGGACCCGCTACGGACGGGGAGCCGATTCCGAGGGACGGCGCGAGGCTCTCAGGACATTGTCGCC
The DNA here is from genome assembly GCA_036271035.1 of Thermoanaerobaculia bacterium. Classification (GTDB taxonomy): domain Bacteria; phylum Acidobacteriota; class Thermoanaerobaculia; order UBA5066; family Gp7-AA6; genus DAHUXD01. The sequence continues at coordinate 27,817 of DATBBK010000229.1, forward strand.
GGAAGGGCCGGGGGGTGCCGAACCGTCACAGCGGGAGGAAGAGCCGCGCGATCGCCCCGCGGTGGCCTCGCCGGTTCTCGAGCGACAGGCTGCCGCCGTGCGCCTCGGCGATCTGCCGGCAGAGGACGAGCCCGATGCCCGACCCGCCCGGCTTCGTCGTGAAGAACGGCACGAAGAGGTTGCCGGTGCTCGGCAGCCCCGGCCCGTCGTCGGCGATCCAGATCTCAACGCGGCCCGCCGCGCGCCGCCAGCCCGCCGCGACGCCGCCGCGTGTCTCGAGCGCCGCGTCGGCCGCATTGCGGACGAGGTTGATGAGGAGCTGCTCGAGCTGGTCCGCGTCGGCCTCGACGACGAGCTGGGGCCCGGGGATCACCCCGACCGGCAGCCGCGTCTCGAGGCTGGCGACGCGCGAGACGAGCTCGTGAACGGCCACGGGCTCGACGCGTGGCGGCGGCAGCTTGGCGAGGCGCGCGTACGCCGAGGTGAAGCGGGAGAGCGCCTCGGCTCGCGAGGCGATGACCGCGAGACCCTGACTCAGGTCCTCGCGAAAGTCCGCGGGCGGCTCCGCGCGGCCGGCCAGCTCGCGCAGGCTACCGGCGATGGACTGGATCGGCGCGAGCGAGTTGTTGAGCTCGTGGCCGAGCACCCGGATGAGGCGCTGCCACGCCTGGCGCTCCTCCTCGCGCAGCGGCCGGCTGACGTCGGCGAGCACGAGAAGACGGTGCGGCACGCCGCCCTGGCGGAATTCGCTCCGGCGGATCTCCCACCGCCCGCCTCCTCCGGGGAACTGCGCCTCGGCGATCCGCGGCGCGTCGTCGCGGAGGAACGCGGCGAGGCCGAGCTCCTCCGCCTCGCGGTCGCGCAGCCGCGGCTCCGGCTGGCCGAGAAGCCGCTCGCCGAAGCGGTTGACGAGGCGCAGGCGGCCGGTATCGTCGAACGCGAAGACCGCGACCTCGATCTCCGACATGACGCGCGAGAGGAGCGCGGTCGCCTCCAGCGCGCCGAGGCGCTGCTCACGCAGCGTGTCCGTGAGCGCGTTGACCTCGAGCAGGACCTCGCCGAGCGGGTCGTCCGCGCGGCCGCCACGAGCGCGGATCGAGAAGTCCTCCTCGCGCATCGCGGCGAGGAGGTTCGACACCGTCTGGAGCGGCCGGATCACGCGCTCGCGCAGCGCCTGCGTGAAGGCGAGCCACGCGCCGACGACGAGGACCGTCAGCGTCCAGCGAACCTTGGAGCTGTAGTCGCCCGTCCAGAGGATCCCGAGCGCCACGGCGACGGCGGGCATGGCCGCGCCGAGCGCCAGCAGGCGGATGCGGCCGTCGTGGGAGAGCTTCAAGATCGATCGTCCAGCTCGCCTCGAAGCCCCTACTGTCCGTGCTTCTCCAGCCTTCGGTACAGCGCGCTGCGGGAGAGCCCCAGCGCCCGCGCCGCCTGGCTCACGTTGCCGCCGTAGCGGTCCATCGCCTTGCGGACGAGGAGGTTCTCGACCTGCTCGAGGGAGAGCTCGTCGAGGCGGGCCGGTTCGGAGGCGCGCCGCAGAGCGAGGTCGCCGACCCGCACGCGGTCGCCGGTCGCCATCAGCACCGCGCGCTCCACCGCGTGGTCCAGCTCCCGCACGTTGCCCGGCCACGGATGCGCGAGCATCGCCTCGAGAGCCGCGCCCTCGAAGCCGTCGAGCTCCTTGCGGTAGCGGCGCGAGTGTGCCGCGAGGAAGTGCTGCGCGAGGCGCGGGATGTCGTCCCGCCGGTCGCGCAGCGGCGGGATCCGGATCTCGATCGTGTTCAGCCGGAACAGGAGGTCCTGCCGGAAGCGGCCGGCCCCGACCTCCGCGCCGAGGTCGGCGTTGGTGGCGGAGACGACGCGCGCGTCCACCCGGATCGTACGCGACGAACCGACGCGCTCGAACTCGCCGGTCTCGAGCACGCGAAGCAGCTTGCCCTGCTGCGAGAGAGGCACGTTGCCGATCTCGTCGAGAAAGAGCGTGCCGCCGTCCGCCAGCTCGAATCGGCCCACTCGGTCCGACCGCGCGTCGGTGAACGCGCCGCGAACGTGCCCGAAGA
>DATBBK010000230.1:0-10547 GCA_036271035.1 Thermoanaerobaculia bacterium
CGGTCGGTCCGGCCGCGTTGTCGCCGGAGGACGGCAGGTCGATCGCCGGCGTCGCCGCGCGGCCCGGGCGGCTCACGGGGAGAGGAGTGGGGGGGATCTTCTTCTTGTCGGGGGCGGGCATGAGCAGCGCGTTCTTCGACGGCGGCGGCGGCTGGTCCTCGGGCGGCTTTTCGATCTTCGGCTTCGGCGCGGCCGGGGGCGCCGGCGGCTGCGGCGCCGTCCTCACCTCCGGCGCGCGGATCGCGCCGGCCGGCAGCAGCCGGACGGCGACCGCGCGCGGCGGGGCGAACCGCATCGGCTTCGCGAACGCCGAGGCGAGCAGTCCGCCGAGCACCGCGGCATGGAGGAGAAAGGCGAGCACCGTGGCGCCCGCCCAGGGATAGCGGCCGCCGCGCGAATCCGCGAGAACGTTGCCGACGACGTCCATCAGAAGGAGAGCGCAGCCGCGCTCACTTCGTCTTCGCGCCCGAGGTGTCCGTGATCATTCCCAGGCTCTCGATTCCCATGCGGTTGAGCAGGTCCAGCGTCTCGATGACGGTCCCGTAGGAGAGCCCGCGATCCGCCTTCAGCAGGACCGCCTTCTCCCGCTTCCCTCGCAGGACCGCCTTGAGCTTGTCCTTCAGCAGCCCTCGGGCGACGGGCGTCTCGTTGATGTAATAGATGCCTTCCTTCGAGATCGAGATAACGATCGGATCCTCCAGGCCGGCGCGGAGATTCGTGGTCGCCGTCTTCGGCAGCGCGACCGAGATCCCCTGGTGGAGCATCGGCGCCGTGACCATGAAGATGATCAGGAGCACGAGCATCACGTCGACGAGCGGCGTGACGTTGATGTCCGCGAGGTGATCGAACTCGTCCTTCGACTGTCGTTGGAAGGCCATATCAGCCGGCGATGCGGTCGGGGTGGAGAGTGTCGGCAGTCACGGCGGGGGCGAAGGCGTCAGCGCATACTCGACGCAGGACGTTTTCTCGCCACCCAATACAGGACACCATGCCCTTAGGTGAAGTTCCTCTCGGCCAGGTTTATGAACTCCAGCGAGAAGTCTTCCATTCCGGCGCGCTGCTCGCGCACCTTTCCCATGAAGTAGTTGTAGAAGATCATCGCGGGGATCGCGGCCGCGAGGCCGGCGGCCGTGTTGATCAGCGCTTCCGAGATGCCCGGCGCGACGGCCGCGATCGACGTGGACCCCGTGACGCCGATGGCGCGGAACGACTGCATGATGCCCCACACCGTGCCGAAGAGGCCGATGAACGGGCACGCCGAGGCCGTGGTCGCGAGGAACGTCATGGAGCGGGTCAGCCGCGTGACCTCCACTCCGATCGCGCGCTCGAGGGCGCGCTCGATGCCGGAGATGTTCTTGATGAGCAGCTTCCCGCCCGCCCCGCCGCCGGTCGTGGGCGAGTCGTCCGTGCGGTTCGCCTTCACCTGCGCGTCGAGCTCGGCGTAGCCGGCCTTGAAGAGCGTCGTCAGCGGCGTGTCGGACAGCTCACCGGCGAACGTGTTGACCTCCGAGAACCGCTTGGATTTCCGGAAGAACGCGACGAACTTCTCCGATTGGACGGACACCCGCCGGAAGCGCAGGAACTTCGCGAAGATGATCACCCACGAGACGAACGAGAAGAACAGCAGGATCCCCAGGACGACCTTCGCAGTCGTGCCCGTCTCGCCGAAGAAGGACAGGATGGAAGGTTGGCCCGGAAGGTTTTCGGTGGTGACAGGCTGAAAAGCAGTCGCCAACATCAATTTCGACCGTAACATAGGGCGGAAAGAGGGTCAAAGGGAATGGAGCCGCGGAATGAAGGCGTTTTGCGGAGAGTGAGCCGACGGTCTCGTTTTTTCCCGCTCGCGATCGCCCTGGCCCTCGCGTCGGGGCGGTTGTTCGCGGCGACCTCGCCCCCGATCCAGATCCTCCCCGCATCCGACCTCAAGCCGGGGATGAAGGGCTACGGCCTCTCCGACCTCGGTGACGGCCGGGGCGTGCAGCGGTTCGAAGTGTCGATCATCGGCCTGTTGAAGAGCTACGCGCCGAAGCAGGACCTGATCCTCGCTCGCGTCGAGAACGCCGCGATCGAGCGGACCGGAATCATCGCCGGCATGAGCGGCAGCCCGATCTACGTGGACGACAAGCTGATCGGTGCGCTGGCGTACGGATGGCCGTTCTCACGCGACCCGATCTGCGGCATCACGCCGATCCAGAGCATGCTCGACATCCGCAAGGCGCCGCCGACGCCGCCCGTCCCGATCGGAGGGGCGGCGACGCCGACCGCGGCTTTCATCTCCTCCTTTCGCGATGGCCACTTCAGCGCGGCGATGGACACGCTCCTCTCGGCGCTCCGCGGCGGCGAGCCGGCCTCGGCCGGGTCGATGTCGCGGCTGCCGCTGCCCGTCTCCTTCTCCGGCCTCACGCCGCCGGGTGGACTGATGTCGAAGATGGCCGAGGCGGCCGGCTGGATGCTCGCGCCGTCCGGCGCGTCGGCGTCGGCGTCCGTGAGCGGCGCGACGCCGAAGACGCCCAAGACGCCTCCCGAGATCGCGGGCCCCGCGGCGCCGCGTCTCGAGCCCGGCTCCGCGGTCGCCGCCGTGCTGCTCGACGGCGACATGGTCCTCTCGGCGACGGGCACCGTGACCTGGGTGGAGGGCGACTCGATCCTCGCGTTCGGCCACCCGTTCCTGTCGATGGGGCCCGTCGACATGCCGATGGCGCAGGCGGACATCCTGACGGTGCTGCCGTCGCTGTACCGCTCGTTCAAGTTCTCCACCACCGGGGCGCTCCTCGGCTCCGTCTCCCAGGACCGCTCGACGGGCATTCTCGGCAGCTTCGGTGCGTCGCCGCGCACGGTGCCGGTGGAGATCCGGATGACGTCCGAGGACCTGCCGACGCAGACGTTCCGGTTTTCGGTCGTCCACAACTCGATGCTGACGCCGATCCTGCTCGCCATGGCCGTCGACAACGTCCTGACGACGCTCGAGAAGCGCGCCGGCGAGCGAACGATCGTCTGGAAGTCGGCGATCCGCACGCCCGAGCGCACCGTCAACTGGAACTCCGTCTTCACCGGCCTGACCGCACGCGAGGAGGCCGTCGGCTCCCTCGCGCTCCTCACGAACTACCTCATGGCGAACGAATTTCGCGACCTCTCGATCGACGGCGTCACGGTCGAGCTCAACCACTCGGACCGCCTGCAGAGCGCGCGGATCGTCCACGTCGAGGCGCAGAAGGAACGGGTGCGCCCCGGCGAGAGGATCCCGATCTGGGTCGACCTCGAGGACTTCCGCGGCGGGCCGCGCCGCGTCGTCATGACGGCCGACATTCCGGAGGACGCGCCTCCGGGCCCCCTCACCGTGTTCGTCGGCGACGGCAACGCCGCGACGGCCTACGACCTGTCCCTGTATCCCGCCGATCCCCACAACCTCGATCAGGTGCTCGACTTTCTCAGCCGCGTCCGGCCTCCGAACACGCTCAACCTGCTCGCCTATCGCTCGGCGCCCGGCGCCGTCGTCAACGGCCAGGCGCTCGCCGCGCTGCCGCCGACGCGGGCCGCGCTGCTGCGGGATCGCGGGCCGGGCGACGGCGCGCCGGACCTCGGGTACCTGAGGCTGCAGTCCGATTCGGTCGAGCAGCCGGTGCCCGTCTCCGGGTCCGCCCGGCTGCATCTCGAAGTGCTGCCGAGGAGCTGGTGAGGCCGGCGGCTCCCCGGCTTCGGGCGCTCGCGCTCGCCTTGTGCCTCGGGGGCGTATCCGCGGCGCCGCTTTCGGCCGCGGCCGTGAAGATCTGGGTCTGCGATTCGGCATCCGAGTTCTCGGCGGGCGAGGCGCGCGGCGTCTCGGTCTCCGCGGACGGGACGCTCTACGCGGGGCGCTCGCTCGAGAAGGTCGAGGGCGTCTCCGAGGCCGTGCTCTTCGCGGCCGCAGAGGGCAAGGGCGGCGACCTGTTCGTCGGCACCGGCGACTCGGGCAAGATCCTGCGCGTCGCGAGCGGCGGTAAGGTCGACGTCTACGCCACGCTGTCCGAGCAGGAGGTCACGGCGCTGCGCACCGGCCCGGACGGCGCGCTCTACGCCGGCGCCTCGCCAGGTGGCCGTGTCTACCGCATCGAGAAGGGCAAGGCGACGCTCTATTACGAGACGGGCGCGCAGTACGTCTGGGCGCTCGCGTTCTCGGGACCGGTTCTTTACGTCGGGACGGGCCTCCCGGGCGAGATCCACAGGGTCACCGCGGCGGGGAAGGGCGAGCGGGTCCACGCGTCCTCCGACCCGCACATCCGGTCGATCTACTGCGACGCGAAGGGCCGCGTCTGGGCGGGAACGTCCGGCTCGGGCCTCGTGCTGCGCATCGATCCAGGCGGGAAGGTGACCACGGTCTACGACTCAGGCAAGCCGGAGATCACCTCGATCGCCGCGGACCGCTCGGGTCGCGTCTGGGCGGCGGCGGGATCCGCCGACGTCTCCGGCTCCGGCGGCGAGCCCCTCTCCATCCCGACGTCGCCCACGCCGGCGCGCCCGGCACAGTCGTCCGGCGGCGACGGGGACAGCGGCGTCCATGCGGAGGTCTCGGTCAGCGTGTCCGCGCCGCGGATCGCCCCGTCTCGCGGATCGCAGCGGGGCGGCTACTCGTCCGAGGTACTGGTGTTCGACGAGGGCGAGCCGGCGCGGACCGTCTGGACCGGCTCCGACGAGGTCGTCTTCGACCTGGCGACTGATGCCGACGGACACGGGGTCCTCGCGGCGACCGGCCCGCGCGGAAAGCTCTACGCGATCACGCCCGAGACGTCGTCGCTCGTGCGCACGTTCGACGAGAAGCAGATCACCTTCCTCGCGGGCGGCGACGTCGGCACGAACGCCTCCAGCGCGATCTATCGCACGAGCGGCGCGAACGCGGCGGGGGAGTACGTCTCGCCGGTCAAGGACACGGGCCGCACCAGCCGCTTCGGCGCGTTCCGCTGGGAGGGCGAGATGCCCTCGGGCACTGACGTCGTCTTCTCGTTCCGCTCCGGCGAGTCCGCCGCTCCCGATTCGACGTGGAGCGACTGGTCCCCGTGGCAGGGCGAGAGCCGGGCGCTGCGCGTGGACGCGCCCGACGGCCGCTTCCTGCAGTGGCGCGCGCGTCTCCGGTCCGACGGCGAACACATCGCGCGCATCCGGCGCACCGAGGTCGCGTACCGCAATCGCAACGCCGCGCCCGTCATCGATTCGTTCTCGGCGCTCGAGCCGGCGGAGGTCCTGACGCGCTCGGGCGGCTCGAGCGGCACGAACGTGCTCGAGACCACGACGCAGGACGAGAAGGGCATCTTCACGAGCCTCGAGGAGCCCAAGAACGAGGGCTCGCCGCGCCGCCTCCTGCGCAAGGGCTTCCGCACCCTCCAGTGGAAGGCGACGGACCCAGACGGCGACGCGCTCGTCTACGAAGTCTCGTTCCGGCCGGTCGGCGGCTCCAAGTGGCTCCTGCTGCGCTCCGACGTGCGCGAGACGTCGTACTCGTTCGACTCGAGCTCGCTGCCGGACGGCGAGTACGTCTTTCGCGTCACCGCCTCGGACGCCGACGCGAATCCCGGCGAGGGCAAGACGGCGTCGCGGGACTCGTCGCCGATCCGCGTCGACAACACGCCGCCGCTGCTGCGCGAGACCTCCCGGGGGCCGGGATTCGTCGAGATCGAGGCCGCGGACGCCGCGTCTCCCATCCTCGAGGCGGACTACAGCGTGGACGCGAAGAAGTGGATCCGGATCGAGCCGAAGGACGGCCTCTCCGATTCGCCGCGCGAGTCGTACCACATCGTGCTGCCCGCCGACGCGAAGGGCGCGTACGTCCTCGTCCGTGTGATCGACGCGGCGCGGAACGTGGCGACGCTGCCGCTGACCGCGCCCTAGCCGGCGCACGCAGCGAGGCGGCGGCCCGTTCGGGCTGCCCGTCCCCGAATCCCCCATAATCGTCGCGGCATGACGCGCTGCGCGGCGGTCTCCCTCCGGACGGCTCTCGTCGGCGCCGCGATCGTCGCCACGTTCGCCTGCGGCGGACGGCCCGAACGAGCGCATCCCGCACCCTCGACGCCCGCCGCTCCGACGCGCACGCCGGTTCCCGAGCTCGGATACCTGAACGAGACGGGCGAGCCCGTCGGGACCGAGGGCGGCACACTGGTCCGGCGCCTCACGGGGGAGCCGGCGACGCTCGATCCGATCCTCCAGTCGACCGGCGCAGAGGCGGAGGTGCTCCAGTATCTGGCGCGGAATCTCTTCGACTTCGACGCCGCGCTCCACCTCGTCCCGGGGCTCGCGGAGGGGATACAGGTCTCGCCCGACGGGCTCGAGTACACGGTCCGGATCCGGCCCGACGCCGTCTGGGAGGACGGCTCGCCCGTCACCGCGCGCGACGCCGTCTTCACGATCAAGCGGATCATGGATTCGAAGGTCGCGGCGCCGGTGTTCAAACCGCTCTTCGAGGATTGCACCGACGTATCGGCCGTCGACGACAAGACGTTCCGCGCCCGCTTCAAGGAGCCGTATGCCTTTCGCGCGATGGCGTTCGTCGTGCCGGTCATCCCGGAGAGCCGCTACGCGGCCGCGGCGCCGCGCGGAGGCCGTGGCGCATCGCGCGCCGCGGGCGAGAAGACGCAGGCCCGCCGCCCGCTCTCGGACGGCGCCTACCGGATCGCGTCGTGGACCGCGCAGCAGTCCATCGTGCTCGAGCGCAACCCGCGCGCCTGGGGAGCGGCGGGCCACTTCGACCGCATCGTCTTCCGCGTCGTGCCGGACAACACGACCGGCTACCGGCTTCTCACGTCGCGCGAGCTCGACGAGGACGAGCTCGACTCCTCCCTGAAGCGCCGGGCTGGAGCCGATGCGGACTTCGTCTCGTGCTGCCGGACGGTCGAGTTCTACAACCTCGATTACAACTACATCGCGCTGAACAACCGCACGCCGATGTTCTCGGACGCGCGCGTGAGGCGAGCCGTGACGATGCTCCTCGACCGGGCGGCGATCGTGCGCGGCCTCTACGCCGGATCCGCCCGCATCATCTCGGGCCCGTGGGCCCCCGACTCGCCCGCCTACGACCCGAACGTCGCGCCGCTGCCGTTCTCGCCCTCGGAAGCCGCGAGGCTTCTCGACGAGGCGGGCTGGAGGGACTCGGACGGGGACGGCCGGCGCGACCGGGCCGGGAAGCCGTTCGAGTTCGAGCTGCTCGTCTCCGCGGGCTCAGAGGTCGGGCGGCAGATCGACGAGACGCTCGCCGCCGAGCTGGCGAAGGTCGGCATCGCGGCGCACGTCCGCGAGCTCGAGTGGGCCGCGTTCGTCGAGCGCGTCGACGGGGGAAGCTTCGACGCCGCGTCGCTCGCCTGGTCCGCCGTGGATCCGAACCCCGATCCGTACTTCTACTGGGACTCGTCGCAGTGCGCGCCAATCGGCCTCAACAGCGGCTGCTACCGAAACCCCGAGGCGGACTCGCTGATGCGCGAGGCGCGCCGCGAGATGGATCCCGCGAAGCGGATGGAGATCCTCCATCGTCTGCACCGCCTCTTCCGCGACGACGCGCCCGCCGTCTTCGTCGTCAACGCGACGCGCAAGTACGCGTTCGCCCGGCGGGTCCGCGGGCTGACGACGTCGCCGCTGGGCCTCTTCGGCATCTGGCCGGGCCCGCTCGCGTGGTGGGCCGCCGGCGGGGCGGGGAACCCGGCGGCTGCCCCCGCGCTCTCTCCCGCTCAGACGCCCCGCGCCGGGAGCCGCGCGCCGTGACGCGCTACGTCCTGCGCCGCCTCGCGCTCGCCGTGCCGACGCTCTTCGGCATCCTCCTCGTCGTCTTCCTGCTCGTCCACCTCGCGCCGGGCAGCCCGGTCACCGGCGGACCCGAGTCCGGACGCCACCTGACGGGACGCGCCGCGGAGGAGATGAAGCGCCAGTACGGCCTCGACCGCCCGCTCTCGGAGCGGTTCGGCCTGTGGATCTCGCGCGTCGCGCGTCTCGATCTCGGCGAGTCCTTCGTCGACCATCGCCCGGTCGGGGAGCGGATCCGCGAGGCGCTGCCCTACAGCCTTCTCCTGAACGGCGCCGCGCTCGCGTTCGCCCTCGGCGTCGCGATCCCGCTCGGCGTCGCGGCGGGCGGACGGCCCGAGGGCGCGTTCGATCGAGTCTCGGGGGCCGCGCTCTTCGCGCTCTACTGCATGCCGAGCTTCTGGGTTGCGCTCCTTTTGCAGACGCTCTTCGCCGTGAAGCTGCGCTGGCTGCCGCTCTTCGGCGTCGCCTCCGACGCGGCCCCCGCGGGAGCGGCCGGCGCGCTGGACCGGCTCGCGCACCTCGCGCTCCCGGCGACATGCCTCGCGTACGGGACGCTCGCGTTCGTCGCTCGCCTGGTCCGCGCGGGGATCGTCGACGCGAGCGCGAGCCCGTACGTCCTCGCGGCGCGGGCGCGCGGTGCGTCGCGGCGCCGGGCGCTCTGGACGCACGCGCTGCCGAACGCGCTCCTGCCGGTCGTGACGCTGCTCGGGCTGCTGCTCCCGGCCGTGCTCTCGGGCAGCGTCATCGTCGAGAAGATCTTCGCGTGGCCGGGGCTCGGCCGCCTGTACTTCGACTCGATCCTGTCCCGCGACTATCCGGTCATCCTCGCTCTGTCGCTCCTCTCCGCCGCGGCGACGCTCGCCGCCACGCTCGCCTCCGACGTGGCCGCGGCCGCCGCTGATCCCCGCGTGCGGGACGGGACGGCGCCGTGAGCGGTCCGACGGTCTCGCCGCTCCGCCGCGGGTCGCTCCCGCTGAGCGGACGCATCGCCCTCGCCGCGGTCATAGGGCTGTGGGCGGTGGCGGCGATCTCGCCGTTCTTCGCCTCGCGGGCGCGCGAGATCCGGCTCGACGAGCGCCTTCTGCCGCCGTCCGCCGCGCACCCCTTCGGCACGGACGACCTCGGCCGGGACCTCCTCGCGCGCGTGATCGCCGCGACGCCGATCTCGCTCGCGATCGGCCTCGTGGCCGCCGCCGTGTCGCTCGGGATCGGCTTCACGGTCGGCGCGACGGCCGGGTTCTTCGGCGGCGCGGTGGACCTCGTGCTGTCGCGCGTCATCGAGGTCGTGCTCTGCTTCCCGGTGCTGTTTCTCCTGCTCGCGCTCGCGGCGTTTCTGCCGCCGTCGCCGGCGACCATCGTGCTCGCGATCGGCGTCACGGCGTGGCCGGGCGACGCGCGATACGCCCGAGCGGAGGTCCTGCGCATTCGCCAGCTCGACTACACACGCGCCGCGACCGCCGCCGGCGCGTCGACGCCCCGCATCCTCGTGCGCCACGTGCTGCCGAACGCGCTCGCGCCGCTCATCGTGTCGGCCGCGTTCGGCATCGGCTGGGCGATCCTCGCGGAGGCGGCGCTGTCGTTTCTGGGCGTGGGCCTGCCGTCGCCGGCGGTCTCGTGGGGCGGAATCCTTGCCGCCGCGCCGACCTACATCGAGGAGGCGTGGTGGCTCGCGCTGTTCCCCGGCGTCGCGCTCTTCGTGACGGTGTCCGCCTATAATCTGCTCGCCGAAGGGCTTCGCGCCGCCACGATGTCACAGGGGAGCAACCCATGAACGAGCGCATCGCGGTGTACCCCGGCTCCTTCGATCCCCTCACCAACGGGCACGTCGACATCCTCGCGCGCGCGCGGCGGCTCGCGGACCGCGTGATCGTCGCGATCCTCGACCAGGACGAGAAGACGCCGCTATTCTCGGTCGACGACCGCATGGCGATGATCCGCGAGATCGTCGGCGGCGATCCGTCGATCGTGGTGGCGTCGTTCTCGGGCCTGCTCGTGGACTTCACCAATCGAGTCGGAGCGACGATCATCGTGCGCGGGCTCCGCGCGGTCTCCGACTACGAGTACGAGCTCCAGATGGCGCTCATGAACCGGCGGCTCGCGCCGGCCGTCGAGACGGTGTTCCTGATGGCGAAGGAGGAGTACTCCTACGTCTCGAGCCGCCTCGTGAAGGAGCTCGCGCGCCTCGGCGGCGACGTCACGGGCCTGGTGCCGAACCCCGTCCGACAGCGCCTCGCGGATCTCTTTTGAGCGGCCCCAAGGAGCGCGACGCCGGCGCGCCGGACGCCGCCCTGCTGGGCCGTTCGGTCGACGCGCTGCTCCGCGTCCGCTACTCCGAGACGGACCAGATGGGCATCGTCTACCACGCGCACTACCTCGTCTGGTTCGAGATCGGCCGCACCGAGTGGTGCCGCGCCGCCGGGCTTCCGTACGCCGGCATGGAGGAGGCCGGGATGTTCATCCCGGTGACCCGCGTGACCTGCTCGTTTCGCGGGCGCCCGCGTTACGACGACGCGATCACGGTGCGCACGGTCATGCGCGAGCTCGCGCGCCGGGGCTGCGAGTTCGGCTACGAGGTCTTCGGGCCGGACGGCAATCTCCTGGCGGAGGGCGCGACGCGGCACGTCTTCACGGACCCGGCCGGCCGTGCGCGGAGCGCTCCCGAGGAGATCGTCGCGGGCCTGAGAAAGTTCCGGGACTCCGCTTAGAAGCTCTTCGACACATTAGCCAGGGCTAATATGTTGGCGGGTCGCAACCCTTCGTCGACCTCGCGTGTTCCCGGAGACGAGGAG
>DATBBK010000231.1:0-7715 GCA_036271035.1 Thermoanaerobaculia bacterium
GCGGGCAGGAAGCCGCACATCGAGATCGACTCGGTCAGCACGGTTCGGTAGAGCGCCTCGGCGTCGAGCGCGGCGATCCGCGCCAGCGCGAGGTCGTCCTTGCGGCGTCCGACCTCGCGGCTCTCGTAGTGGTTCATGTCAGACGAGGCGAGGACGAGCGGCGGCTCCGCCTCCTCTTGCAGGATCGTCGCGACGGCGTCGCCGACCTCGCGGCAGAGGCCGAGGCTCGGCTCTCCGATGCAGATCGGCACGACGCGGATGTCGCGGCGGAGGATCTGGAGGAAGGGGAGCTGGACCTCGAGCGAGTGCTCTCGCCGGTGCGCCTCCGCGTCCTCCTCGAGCGACGGGCAGAGCGCGAGCAGGCGCTCCGCGAGCCGGCGGTCGACGAGCGCGTCGCCGAGAGGAGTGCGCCAGGCCGAGGACGGGTCGAGCGCGAGCGGCGCTCCGCGGCCGGTGTGGTTCGGGCACAGGATCACCGCGGTCGCCGGCAGCCGGAGCGACGCGTAGACCGCGCCGGCGACCGGTCCGGAGTAGACGTAGCCCGCGTGCGGGACGATCGCGCCGAGACGGCGGGAGGGCGGCTCTGGCGGAGCGGCCGATCCGATCAGGTCGCGGACCGTCTTCTCGAGCCGGTCGGGTCGCGCGTCATAGAACATGCCGGCGACGGCCGGGGCGCGGATCGACATGTCGCGATCGTATGGGAACCGACAGTCGCTCGGATCGTGACGCCGTTGTGACTTCTGAACCTCGCGGTTCTCGGCTCATCTGCTATCCTGACCGAAGTTAAACCCCACGGGAGGAAAGGGATGCGTCCAACCCGGCTCCGGCTCGCCGCGCTCGTGCTCGGCCTCTCCGCCGTCGTCTCCGCGGCCTGCTCGCGCAAGCCGGCGGCCATCGACATCTCGCCGAAGAAGCTGAAGATCTTCGGCATCGATCGTTCGACCCGGCTGACGGCGCGGCTCCTCGACAAGAAGGGCCAGCCGTTCGAGATCGGCACGCCGAACTGGAGCTCCTCGAATCCGGCGATCGTCGAGGTGGAGGCGGGCGGTCGCATCGTCGCCAAGAAGGAAGGCAAGGCGATGGTGACCGCGACGTACGAGAGCGTCCAGGCGTCGGTCCCGGTCGAGGTCGTCGACGTTTCGATGGTCGACATCTCGACGCCCGCGCTGACCCTGATCGGCCCGCCGGGGACGAGCGTGCCGCTTTCGTTCACCGTGAAGAACTCGAAGGGGAAGCCGGTCTCGCTGCCCGTCACGTGGAGCTCGCAGAACCCGAAGGTCGCGACCGTGTCCGAGGACGCGAAAGTCACGTCGGTCTCCACCGGCGCGACGACGATCATCGGCAAGATCGGCGACCTCCAGGGCGGAACGGACGTCAGCGTGAAGCTCCACGATATTTCGCGGCTCGAGGTGCGGCCTGCGACGGCGCTCGTGCGCCTCGGCGACTCGCAGCACTTCACGGTAACCGCCTACGGCGCGGACGGCGTGCCGATCCCGGAGGTCGCGGCGGTGTTCAAGACCTCGAACGCGGGCGTCGCGACCGTCGACGCCGGCGGCGTCGCCACGGGCAAGCAGGCCGGCGCGGCCACGATCCGCGCGGAGCTCGCGGGCGTCTCGGCGGAAGCGACGTTACTGGTCAACTGACGCGCCGCTTCGGCGTCGTCGCAGGGGCGGGGCTTGTCCCCGCCGCGCGCGCATCCGTGGGGACGAGCCGAACCGATGCTTTTTCGCCGAACGGAGCGAGTTAAGCGGCGCCGGCCGGCATTGAGCGTCCCGAAACGACCATGGTGGTGGCCGGCGTCCGCTTCAACTCGCGAGTCGTGAGAAGGTCACATCCACCTGAGTATCCGCTCCGCCCGTTTCGCCACGCGCTCCGGATACTTCTTGGGATCGAAGATGCGCGGCGACGGGATCACCGCCGCCAGGGTGGCCGCCTCCTCGCGGGTCAGCTCGCTCGCCGGCTTTCCGAAGTAGCGCCGCGACGCCGCCTCGACGCCGAACGTCCGCGTGCCGAACTCGATGACGTTCAGGTAGAGCTCCAGGATCCGCTTCTTCGTCAGCCGCCGCTCGAGGCGCCTCGCGATCGCGAGCTCGCGGAGCTTGCGCCACGGCGTGCGCGCCGGCGTGAGGTAGAGGTTCTTCGCGAGCTGCTGCGTGATCGTCGAGCCGCCGACCTTGACGCCGCCCCTCTCGAGGTTGCGCGCGGCGGCCTCGCGCATCGCCGTCCAGTCGACCCCGTCGTGCTCGAAGAAGCGGGCATCCTCGGCGACCACGGCCGCGCGTTGCATCTCCTTCGAGATCCGCGAGAGGGGGACCGGCGTCCACTCGAGGCGCGCCGGCTTGCCGCTCGCGGCGAGAAGCGCCTTCCGGCGCTCTATGAAGGCCGTCGTCTTCGGCCAGGACGTCGCGAGCGGGGAGACGTCGGGCAGGGTGACCCAGAAGAGGATCCCGGCGAGGAGGGCTCCGAGCGCGGCTAGAGCGAGCGCCCGGCGCACGAGAGGCCAGTTACGAGTTGCAAGTTACAAGTTACAAGCGTGTTCAAGTCCCAAGTTGGAACTTGAGACCTGTAACCTGGAACTCAGGCCTTGACGGCCGTGATGGCGCGGCGCAGCTTGCGCACGCCCTCGTCCGCCTCGTCCTTCGACAGCACGAGGTGCGGGCGGAAGCGGATCGCGTTGGCGCCCGAGGCGAGACCCATCATGCCGTTCTCGAGGCACGCGGCCAGCGTCTTGTCGCGCATCGCCTTGTCCGGCAAGTCGAACGCGATGAAGAGGCCGCGTCCGCGGACGTTCGACATGACGCCCGGGAACTCGGCCGCGAGCTCGCGCAGGCGGCCCTGGAGGTGCTCGCCGACCACGCGGGCGTTCTCGACGAGGTTCTCCTCCTCGATGATCTCGAGGTACTTCCCGCAGCGGATCATGTCGACCAGGTTGCCGCCCCACGTCGAGTTGATGCGCGACGACACCTTGAAGACGTTGTCGGGGATCTCGTCGACGCGGTGGTTCGAGGCGAAGCCGCAAACCTGGGTCTTCTTACCGAACGCGAACATGTCCGGCTCGACGCCCATCTGCTGCCAGCACCACATCGTGCCCGTCAGGCCGACGCCCGTCTGGACCTCGTCGAAGATCAGGAGGAAGTCGAGCTCGTCCGCGAGCGCGCGCAGGCGGCGGAACAGCTCGGGCCGGAAGTGGTTGTCGCCGCCCTCGCCCTGGATCGGCTCGAGGATCAGCGCGGCGATGTCGTCCGGATTCGCGGCGCACGCGGCGCGGATCTCCTGCTCGACGGTCTCCTCGAGGCGCGAGACCTCTCGGATGACCTGATCGGTGATCGGGAAGGAGAGGCGCGGGCACGTCAGGCGCGGCCAGTCGAACTTCGGAAAGTACTGCGTCTTGCGGGGATCGGCCGTGTTCGTCATCGAGAGCGAGTATCCGGAGCGGCCGTGGAACGAGTTCTTGAAGTGGAGGACCTGCGTGCCCTTCTCGCCCTTTCCGGCAGCCAGGTTCTTCCGGATCTTCCAGTCGAACGCCGTCTTGAGCGTGTTCTCGATGGCGAGCGTGCCGCCCTCGACGAAGAACATGTGGTCGCGGTGCGACTTCGGCACGGCGAGCTCCGAGAAGGTCTCGACGAAGCGCGCGAAGTGCTCCGTGTAGATGTCGCTCGTGGACGGCTTGGTGAGCGCAGCCTCCATGAGCGCCTCGCGGAAGTCGGGGTCCGCCATCCGCGGGTGGTTGTAGCCCACCGGGAGGGTCGCGAAGCACGAGAAGAAGTCGAGGATCGGCCGGTCGCTGCGGGCGTCGTACAGGTACGAGCCTTTGCTGCGCTTCATGTCCATGACGACGTGGTAGCCGTCCACGAGGATGTGGCGCGACAGGACGTCGAGGACGTTCTTCGGGGAGAGCTGTTCGCGAGCGACGGTCGACATGGTGGCCCCCTCAGGCGCAAAAAAGGCGGAAACGAGCCGCGGAATGGAGACGCTAGCACTTCCCCGAAAAAGACGCCACCCCGGGTCGCGCCGGCGAGGCGCGCCTCAAAGAGACGCCCGTCGGCGGTTCGGCGGAGCGCCGCCGGGCGTCGGGACGAGCGCGATTGGGGATCGTAGGGGCGGGGCTTGCCCCCGCCGCGGGAGGCCTACGCCGTGATCAGTTCGAGAGGGCGGCCGGGATTCGCGCGTCCTCGAGACTCGCGGCCGTGCAGCGATCCTTGCCGTGCTCCTTCGCGCGATAGAGCGCGGTGTCGGCGGCGCGGAGGAGCTCGTTCTTCTGCTGCTCGACGGAGGCGCCCGCCGTCGCGTGCGAACGAATCGAGGAGAGTCCGAGCGACGCGGTGATGACGCCCTGCAGGTTGAGCGCCGGCTCGTTGAATCCGTAGGGCCGGAAGAGAAACGTCGCGCTGCGGATCGAGGAGCGGATCGCCTCCGCGACCTCCATGCCCTCCTTGAGGCCGTGTCCCGGGAGGATCAACACGAACTCGTCGCCGCCGTAGCGCGTGAGCGTCGCGCGTTCGTCGGTCACGGTGCGTCGGAGGAGGTAGCCGACCTCGCGCAGCACCTGGCTGCCGGCGAGATGGCCGTGCCGGTCGTTGACGTGCTTCAGGTTGTCGAGGTCGAGGAAGATGACGGAGCAGTCGCCGCCGTCGCGCGAGATCCGCGAGAGCTCCTGCGTCAGCCGCAGGTGGAGGTAGCGCTCGTTGTACAGGCCCGTCAGGCCGTCCCGCTTCGCGACCTCGTACGCGCGCCGCGCGTCGAGCAGGTTCTGGATCGAGATCGAGGCGTAGTCGGCGAAGATCTCGAGCAGCCGGCGATCCTTCTCGCGGAAGCCGCCCGGCCCGGCGCGGTTGACGAGCTCGAGCACGCCGCACACCGACGCCTCGATGCGGATCGGCACGCAGAGCACCGACTTGGTCTGGAAGCCGTCGGCGAGGTCGAGCGTCGGATAGAAGAACGGATCGTCGACGACGTCGTCGGTCATGTAGGCGACGCCGGTCGCGTAGACGTGGCCGACGATGCCGACGCGCGCGTTCATCCGCTTGGCGAGGCGCGCCTCGCCGTGGGCGCCGTAGGTCGCGATGAAGACGAGCTCGTTCTCGAGCCGGTCGTCCGAGTTCTTGGTCATCGGGTCGTCGAGGAGAATCGACCCGGCCTCGGACGGCACGAATTCGTTCGCCTTCTGGAGGATCTCGCGCAGAAAGCGGTCGACCTCGATTTCCCCGGTGTAGGCGTAGTACGCCTTGTGCCTCTCCAGGAAGTTTTCGAGGCGGCGATTTTCGAGAGTGTAGACCTGCAACTCGAGTGTCCCGGTTCGAAAAGTCTACCATCTGATAGCCTCGCGCGCGTGTGCGCGGCCGTGCGGTTCCATGCCGTCACAGCATGACCGGCGCGCCCGACGCGGGCCCGGGTCGCGCCGGGAAGGCGCGCACAAAGAGTCGCGCCAGCGCGGCGCGCGTCCGAGTCGGCCGGGTCCCCCGGCCCGACGCAAGTGGGGCCAGCACTTCCTGGCCCGGCCCGAGACGGCCGACCGGATCGTCGACGCCGCCCGGCTCGCGCAGGATGACTGCGTACTCGAGATCGGACCCGGCGACGGCGCGCTGACGCGGCCGCTCGCCCGCCGCGTCGCGACAGTCGTCGCGGTCGAGATCGATCCGCTTCGCGCCCGGGCGCTGACGGCGGAGCTCGGCAGCGCCTCGGAGGGCCGGGTCGTGGTGCTCCTGGGAGACGCTCTCTCGCGCCCGCCCGGCGAGTGGCTCGCCGAGGCCGGCGTCCGCGAGGGCGCCGTGCTCGTCGCGAATCTGCCCTACAACGCCGCGACGCCCATCGTGCAGGCGGCGCTCGAGGACCCGTCGATCCGGCGCAGCATCGTCACCGTCCAGAAGGAGGTCGCGCGACGCTTCGGCGCGAAGCCCGGCGACGACGCGTACGGCTACCTCTCGGTGCGGACCGCCGCGCGCGCGACGGCGCGCATCCTCTTCGATCTTCCGCCCGGCGCTTTCCGGCCGTCGCCGAAGGTGACCTCGTCGGTCGTCGCGCTCGAGCCGCTCGCGGATCCGCTCGACCCCGCGGCGCGCGACGCCGCGCTTCGCCTCGCGAGCCTCGGCTTCGCCGTGCGGCGCAAGACGCTCGCGAACGCGCTCACGCCGCTCGCACCGCGCGAGACCTGGGAGCGCGCGCTCGCCGCGATCGGCTTCGACCGTCGCGCGCGCGCGGAGGAGCTCTCGCTCGCGGACTTCCTCGCTCTCGCGAAGAGCGTGCCGCTCGAACCGGCGGCGCGGCGGAACGAGTGAGCGGCGAGATCGAGCTCGTCCCGCTCGGCGGCGTCGGCGAGTTCGGCCGCAACGTCCTCTGGCTTCGCGCCGCCGGCTCGTCGATCCTCGTCGACGTCGGCGTGTCGTTTCCCGACGAGACCTTTCCCGGCGTGGACCGCATCGCGCCCGACCTCGGAGCGATCCGGCACGAGCGCATCGACGGCATCTTCCTCACGCACGGTCACGAGGACCACGTCGGCGCGCTCCCGTTTCTGCGCGAGTGGTGCGGCGCGCCGATCCACGGGCTGCCGTTCACGCTCGCCATGGCGCGGCGCCGCCTCGAGGAGGCACAGGCCTCCGCCGCGCCGATGCGGGAGGCGCGGGAGCGCGTCCCGATCCACGCCGGCGCCTTCACGGTCACGTTCTTCCGCGTGTCGCACTCAGTGCCGGACTCCGCGGCGCTGCTGATCGAGGCCGACGGCGTGCGCCTCGTGCACTCCGGCGACTTCAAGCTGGACGACGATCCGCCCGACGGCGAGATCACGGACCGCGATGGCCTCGCGGCGGCGGTCGGCGAGGGCGTGGATCTCGCGCTCGTCGACTCGACGAATGCGGAACGGCCGGGCCGCTCGGACTCGGAGCGGCGGGCGGGCGAGGGGCTGCGGGCGGCGTTTCGGGGCGCGCGCGGCCGCATCGTGGTCACGACCTTCTCGAGCCACGTGTCCCGACTCTCGCAGGCCCTCGAGGCCGGCTTCGCCTCCGGGCGGCGCGTCGCGCTCCTGGGCCGGAGCATGCGCACGGTCGCGGAGATCGCGGAGCGCTTCGGACGCATCCGCATCCCGATGGGAGGCCGTTTCACGGCCGACGAGCTGCGCGACACGCCGCCCGGACGCCTGCTCTGCCTGACGTCGGGCAGCCAGGGCGAGCCGTTCTCCGCGCTGTACCGGCTCGCGCTCGACGAGCACAACGACCTCTCGCTGTCCGAGGGCGACCTCGTCCTGATCTCGGCGCGCACGATCCCCGGGCACGAGCGCTCGGTGAACCGGATGATCGACCACCTCGTGCGGCGGGGCGCGCGCGTGATTCGCGAGAGCGAGCCGCCGATCCACGTCTCCGGGCACGCGCACCGCGGCGAGATCGCGGAGTGGCTCCGGCTGGTGCGGCCGCGCGCGGTGTTGCCGGTGCACGGAGACCGGCGCATGCTCGCGGCGGCCGGCGACGTCGCCGTCGAGGAGGGGATCCCGCGCGATCGCGTCCACGTCGTCGACAACGGCGACCGGATCGTGCTCTCGCGCGGAGGCGAGGTCCGTGTCGCGCCGCGCGCGGTCCCCTGCGGGACGGTCTACATCGACGACCGTCCGGAGCTCGTCGACCCGGAGGTGGTCCGCGAGCGCCGACGCCTCGCCGAGGAGGGCTTCGTGGTGCTCCTCGTGCGAGGGGACGACGTGGGCGTCGTCTCGCGCGGCGTCGCGGCCGACG
>DATBBK010000232.1:0-13986 GCA_036271035.1 Thermoanaerobaculia bacterium
CAGTACCACTGCAGGCCGTCCTTCTCGTGCGGGAGCCGCTTCCGCTCGACGACGAGACCGACGGAGTTCGGCATCCGCTGCGGCGAGTGCGGAATCCGCGGCGAGAGCAGGAAGACGTCACCGGCGCGGATCGGAACGTCGACGACCTTGCCGCCCTGGATCGTCTTCAGGACCATCTCGCCCTCGAGCTGGTAGAAGAACTCGGGGCCTTCGTCGATGTGGTAGTCCTTGCGGCTGTTCGGGCCGCCGACGACCATCACGATGAAGTCGTCCTCCTCGAACACCTTCTTGTTTCCGACGGGAGGCTTCAGCAGGCTCCGATGCTCGTCGATCCACCGCTGGAAGTTGATCGCCTTCGACAGCATGGCGGCTAGTATATCGGCGTGAATTCGATCGTTTCCGGACGTGCGCCTCGGCCGCTCGGTCCGTATCCGCACGCGCGCCGCGTCGGCAACCTGCTCTTCCTCTCCGGGATCGGTCCGCGTCACGGCGTGACCGAGCAGATCCCCGATGGCATCGAGGCTCAGACGCGCGCGTGCATCGAGAACGTGAAGGCCATCCTCGAGGACGCGGGGAGCTCGCTCGAGAGGGTGGTCGACGTGACGGCGTTCCTGACGAACATCGACCGCGACTTCGCAGCGTACAACCGGGTCTACGGAGAGTTCTTCGAGTCGATCCGCCCGACGCGGACGACGGTCGGCGTCGTCGCGCTCCCGGTCCCGATCTCCGTCGAGCTGAAGGTCATCGCCGAGGCGTGAAAACGCGGGGAGCACGTGTGTGTGCCCCGAACCGCCGGCGCGTCTCTCAGCGAGGCGATTCGAACCGAAATCCCATGCGGCTCCTCACCTCGGGCGGCAGCTTCGGCAGGGCCGAGCGCGGGATGTAGAAGCTCGCCAGCGCCGACAGGTCGGTGAAGACCTTGTGGCGCTCGGCCGCCCGCTCGAGGTACTCGCTTCCCGACGTGCCGCCGGTTCCTATGCGCGTTCCGATCATCCGCATCGCCATCTGCGCGTGGCGCTGGCGCCACGTCGTGAAGTTCCGCTCGATGTCCGCGAGCAGAGCGAGCAGCTGGAAGGGCAGGTGCAGGATCGGCTCGTCGCGATAGAGGTTGATCAGGAGCGCCGCCTGGAGCGCGCGCCGCGAGAGGTGACGTCCGTTCGCGGCGACGGGCTCGCCCTGCGTCTCCCGGAAGATGTCGGCGAACCGGCCCGCGGTCGACTCGACGCCCGCCAGCTGCCGGCTCTTCTCCTCGTCGGTCAGGATCGGATTGCCCCGGATCGACTCGCGGTCGGCCGCGAGCATGACGTCGACGGCCCGTCGGTACTCCCTCCAGAAGTCGAAGTCGCCGAAGTGGAGAAACGGCGTTCGCTCGAGCCAGTCCTCGATCAAGTCGAAGAGCGACGGCTCTCGCTCCGACGCCTCCACGCGCGCCGCGTCGCCGGCGTTGAGGCGCGCGGTGTACGGCGCGTCGTTGATCTGGAGGCGGTCGCCGCGGCGCATTCCGAGCTTGTTCTCGATCAGCCGGAACTGCGCGCTCTGGAAGCCCGACGCGGGGATCAGGAAGTCGCGGAAGTCGAGGAAGTCGAGAGGCGTCATGGTCTCGAGCGCGGCGACCTGCTGGATCAGCACGCGCTGGATCTCGACGATGCGCCCGAGGTGCAAAACCGCCTGGCCGAGCGCCTCCTCCGCGACCGACGCGCCCTTGAAGGTCGCGAGCACCGCGTCGAGCTCCCAGAGGACCTGCTTGAACCAGAGCTCGTACGCTTGATGGACGATGATGAAGAGCATCTCGTCGTGCGCCGGCCGGCCGTGGCGGGCGCTCTGCAGCTCCTGGCACGAGAGCAGCCGGTCGAGCTGCAGGTAGTCTGCGTAGTAGAGAGGACCGCTCGGCTTCTCGTCGCTCATGTGAGATCGCTTCGTACCATATTTGATCGTCGGGGTCAGTCCCGACGCCGAGGATAAGATTCCGAGCCGTGCGGCGCGTCCTGAATTTCATCGACGGCGAGTTCCGGCCGCCCCGCTCGGGCCGCTACCTGCCCGACGTCGATCCGGCGACGGGCCAGGTCATCGCGGAGATCCCGGACAGCGGCGCCGAGGACGTGGACGACGCGGTCGCCGCCGCGTCGCGCGCCTTCGAGTCGTGGCGGCGGACTCCCGCCGACGAGCGATCCCGCCTCCTGCTCCGCGTCGCCGCGCTCATCGAGGAGAACTTCGACGAGCTCGCCCGGCTCGAGTCGGAGGACAACGGCAAGGCGGTCGCGCTCTCGCGGCGCATGGACGTGCCGCGCGCGATCCTGAACTTCCGCTTCTTCGCGACGGCGATCCTCCACGCCGAGACGCGCGCGCATGCCACCGACGACCGCGCGCTGAACTACACGCTGCGCCATCCGCTCGGCGTCGCCGGTCTCATCTCGCCCTGGAACCTGCCGCTCTACCTCCTGAGCTGGAAGATCGCTCCGGCGATCGCCGCGGGGAACTGCTGCGTGGCGAAGCCCTCCGAGCTCACGCCGCTGACGGCGGACCGGCTCGCGGTGCTGATCAACGAGGCGGGCGTTCCGCCGGGCGTCGTCAACATCGTGCACGGAACCGGTCCGAGCGCCGGCCGCGCCCTGACGTCCCATCCGAAGGTCCCGCTCATCTCGTTCACCGGCGGAACGAAGACCGGAGCGGACGTGATGGCCCAGGCCGGACCGCTCTTCAAGAAGGTGTCGCTCGAGCTCGGCGGCAAGAACCCCAACATCGTATTCGCGGACGCGGACCTCGAGCAGGCCGTCGCCACGTCCATCCAGTCGAGCTTCGCCAACCAGGGACAGATCTGCCTCTGCGGCTCGCGGATCTTCGTCGAGCAGACGATCTACGACGATTTCCTCGATCGCTTCCTCGCGGGAACGAAGCAGCTGCGCATCGGAGACCCGCAGGATGCCGCGACGGAGGTCGGCGCGCTCATCAGCGAGGCGCACCTCCGCAAGGTGGAGGGCTACGTGGCACTCGCGAAGGAGGAGAAGGGCACGATTCTCACCGGCGGCAAGCGGCCGGCGGATCTGCCCGAGCGCGTCCGCGGCGGCTACTTCCTGGAGCCCACCGTGATCGCCGGGCTCGACGGCGGCGGGCGCTGCATGCAGGAGGAGATCTTCGGGCCCGTCGTCACCGTCACGCCGTTCGAGTCTCCGGACGAGGCGCTCGCGTACGCCAACAGCACGCGCTACGGGTTGTCGGCGAGCGTGTGGACGCGGGACCTGCAGAAGGCGCACCGCGTCGCCGCGGCGATCGAGAGCGGGACGGTGTGGGTCAATACCTGGCTGCTCCGCGACCTGCGCGTGCCCTTCGGCGGCATGAAGGAGAGCGGCGTCGGACGCGAGGGTGGCTTCGATTCGCTCGAGTTCTTCACCGAAGCGAAGAACGTCTGCATCAAGCTCTAGGCGGTCTGCACGCGGACGGCCGCCTCGCGACGCGCGACACGCGACATTTGAGCCCTCTTCCGGACCCGACTCTTGCCGACCTCCGCCGCTACGCGGTCGCGCGCAGCCTCTTTCCGGCCGTCAGCCTGCGGCGGGCGATCGCGCGACTCGGCTTCGTCCAGGCCGATCCGATGCGGGCGCCCGCTCGCGCGCAGGACTTGATCCTCGCGCACCGCGTCGCGGGCTATCGCGCCGGCGACCTCGAGCGCCGCTACGCGAGCCTCCCGGTCGAGGAGGCGTTCTTCGTCAACTACGGCTTCCTGCCGCGCGAGATCGTTTCCCTGATGCATCCGCGCGAGACGCCGCGCGACTGGGACGCCGCGATGCGAGCGCGCGGCCGCGACGTGCTGGCCTTCGTGCGCGGGCGCGGCCCCGTCCGCGCGAGGGATGTCCAGGCGCACTTCGACCACGGACGCATCCGGCGCTGGGGCGGCGAGCTGAAGGTCAGCGCGCACATCCTCGAGGGGCTCCACTATCGCGGGCTGCTGCGCGTCGCGCGGCGCGAGGCCGGCACGCGGGTCTACGAGGCGATCGAGCCGGCGTCGCGCGGCGGCGGCGGAACCGGCGGACGGATCGAGCGCGCCGAGCGGCTCGTCGACACGGTGGTGAACCTCTATGCGCCGCTGCCCGCCGCCAGCCTCGGCTACCTGTGCGCTCTCCTGCGTCGCTACGCGGCGCCGCACCTCACCGCCGATCTGCGGCGCGTGCAGGAGCAGGCCGAGTCCCGCTACGGGCACGCCAACGTCGACGGTGTGTCGTGGCTCTGGCCGCGCGGCGAGCGGCCCGCACGGTACCAAGTCGGGGACGCGCTGCGTTTCCTCTCGCCGTTCGATCCCGTGGTGTGGGACCGGCGGCGCTTTCATCTGCTCTGGGACTGGGAGTACAAGTTCGAGGCCTACCTGCCGGCGCACCAGCGCCAGCGGGGCCACTACGCGATGCCGGTGGTGTGGGGCGATCGCGTTCCGGGCTGGGTCAATCTGAAGGTCGTCGGCGCGCGCCTCGAGCACGAGCTCGGCTTCGCCGGGCCGCCGCCGCGCGACCGCGCGTTTCGGCGCGCGTTGGGCCGGGAGCTGGACCGGATGCGGGATTTCTTGGGCCTTCGTTCGTAGGGGCGGTCCGTGCGGCGGCCCGCTTCAGGGTGAACGATTCCGCATGAAACTTGTCCGGCGGCGGCTCGTTCGAACGTCGACAGATCAGAAAGGAGAAATCGAGATGAGCGATTTCCTGTATCTCTATCGAGGCGGTGAGGACGGCCGAACCCCGGAGCGGGTCCAGCAGACGATGCAGAAGTGGATGACCTGGATGAAGGATCTGGCCGCGAAGGGCCACGTCAAGGACCAGGGCCAGCCTCTCGAGCGTCACGGCAAGCTGGTGAGCGGCCGCCAGAAGGCCGTCACGGACGGTCCGTTCGCGGAGGTGAAGGACGTCATCGGCGGCTACACCCTGATCCAGGCGCGAGACCTGGAGCAGGCCGTGGAGCTGTCCAAGGGCTGCCCGATCTTCGAGGTGGACGGGGCCGTGGAGGTTCGTCCGGTCCGGACGCTGAGCATGTAGACCCGATGGAGCCGAGCGAGCACCTCTTCCGGCGCGAGTCCGGGCGCATGGTCGCCGCGCTGACGCGCATCTTCGGCGTCCATAACCTTGCGCTGGCGGAGGACGTCGTTCAGGAGGCCTTCTGCCGCGCGGCGGAGGTGTGGAAGTTCCGGGGCGTGCCGGACAACCCCGCCGCGTGGCTCATGGCCACCGCGAAGAATTGCGCGCTGGATGCACTGAGGCGGGAGCGGACGGCCCGGACGTTCGCTCCCGAGCTCGGCCGCCTCGTGGAGAGCGAGTGGACTCTCGCTCCCGCCGTCCACGAGCTCTTCGGTCCGAACGAGATCAAGGACGACCTGCTTCGCATGATGTTCAGCTGCTGCAGCCCGCGGCTGCCCGAGGAGGCGCAGGTCGCACTGGTCCTTCACATTCTGTGCGGCTTCAGCGTGGACGAGATCGCCGCGGCGTTCGTCAGCAGCCACGCGGCGGTCGAGAAGCGGATCGCGCGAGCGAAAAAGGTGCTGGCGCGATCCGGGAGGCTCTTCGACGTGCGCGCAACTGCCGAGTTCTCGGCCCGGCTTCCGGCCGTGCACACGGCGCTCTACCTCCTGTTCAACGAGGGCTACCACGGCGCGTCCGCGGAATCGGCCGTGCGCGGCGATCTGTGCCGGGAGGCGATGCGCCTGGCCGCGCTCCTGCTCGAGCACCCGCTCGGTGCGACGCCGACGACCCTGGCCCTGGCGGCCCTGATGTCTTTGAATGCCGCACGGTTGCCGGCGCGGATCGATACCGACGGGCGACTGAGCACGCTGTTCGATCAGGATCGGTCGCTCTGGGATCCGACGCTCGCGCGCGAGGGCCTCGCATTGCTCGAGCGCTCCGCGAGCGGCGACGAGGTGTCCGGCTATCACCTCGAGGCGGCGATCGCGGCGGTCCATGCCGAGGCGCGGCGGGCGGAGGATACGGACTGGCCGAAGATCGTCGCGCTGTACGACGTGCTGCTGCGGATCCATCCCTCGCCGATCGTCGCGCTCAACCGGGCCGTCGCGGTGGCGCAATGCGAAGGCCCGGAGCGCGGGCTCGAGGAGATCGGAGCGATCGATCAGCGGGAGCGTCTCGCGCGCTATCCGTTCTACGCGGCGGCGCTCGGCGAGCTCGAGCTGCGCCTCGGACGGCGCGACGACGCGCGCCGGCACTTCGAGGACGCTCTCGCTCTCGCGCGGAATCCGGCGGAGCGTCGTTTCCTCGACCGGCGCCGCGCCGCCTGCGCCTGAGCCGCCGCGCGGCTCCCGTCCGAGGCGCCGCCCTCGCCGGTCCTCCGTCGACGAGCGCGCACGAACGTGACAGCCGAGTCGCCGCTCTTGCGCGCGCGGCAACCTCCGCCGCTTCGTCTCGTAATGGACTTCGGATGTTCCATTCGACGAAGGGAGCCGCCATGCGTCCGACTCGACGTGTCCGAATCCTGTCGGTTTCTTGCTCGCTCGCGGTGCTCGTAGCCGTCTCGCTGTCCGGCGCTCAGAAGAGCCCCGCGGCGGTCGCCGCGCCGGCTCCGCCCGCCTCGGATCCCGCGCGCTACCCGTGCCGCGCCGAACACGCGTTCGACTTCTGGGTCGGCGACTTCGACGCCACACCGTGGAACGGTCCCGCGTCGCCAATCCGGGGCCGCCTGCACAACACGCTCGAGTACGAAGGCTGCGTGATCGTGGAGCGCTGGGAAGGCACGAGCGGATCGCGCGGCATGAGCATGTCGTTCTACGACGTCAATCGCCGCGCGTGGCGCATGGTGTGGAACGGCGACGACAACCAGTCGAACGACTTCGAGGGCCGCTACGAGAACGGCGCGATGCGGTTCGAGGGCTGGATGCGCGACGCCTCCGGTAAGCGCGTCCTCGCGCGAAACGTCCTCGAGAACGTCTCGCCCGACACGATCCGCCACGTCTACTCGATCTCTGCCGACGGCGGAAAGACGTGGGACGTCAAGAGCGACGGGCGGTTCGCGCGACGGAAGGACGCGCCCGAGTCGCGGCCGTGACGAGCGGCCGCTGGCCCGTCGACCCGAGGAAGACGCCGTAGGAGATGTTCCGACGAGGAGGAGGTCGCAGATGGGCTGGAGACTCTCGCTTCTTTCGCTTCTCGCGCTTCTCGCCGCGATCTTTCCGACGAAGGCGAGATCGGTCACGCCCGCCGGCGTGATCTCGAGCTGCTCCGAGTCTCTCTCTGCGGCCGACGCCGCCGCGATCCGGGCCGTCATCGAGGCGTACCGGTCCGCCTGGCTGCGCGGCGATGCGCGCGGCGTTCTCGACACGTTCACGCCCGACGCCGTGCTGCTGCCCGCGCACGGCGCCCCTCCCATCGCGGGGACGGCGGCGATCACGCGGTACTGGTGGCCGCCCGGCGCGCCGCCCGCCACCATCACGAGGCTCGACGTCACGGTCGACGGCCTCGAGGGGAGCGGCGGCTTCGCGTCGGCCCACGGGCGCGACGACGTGGAGTGGACCCAGGTCGAGGACGGCGCCAACCGCGCGCACGGCCACCCGGGCACGTATCTCAACGTGATGCGCAAGCAGCCGGACGGCACCTGGCGCATCTCGCGACACATGTGGGACGACGGGCCGTCTCACTAGAGAAGCAACCGCCTCCGAACGTAAGATCCCGCCGCACTCGTCGTCTCGAGCGCGCTGAAGGAGATGCATCATGGGCCGGATCTCATCGAGGGTCGGCATCGTCGCGGCGGTTTTCGCCGCCGGGTTCCTCGCGGCCGCTCCCGCGGTGCGCGGCCAGGGCGTCGAGACGTACGGGACCACTCCGGTGTCGTACACGGTGGTCGGGTCGAACGCGTTCATCCCGTCCGACAACACCATCGTCTACACCAACGTCGAGTACCTGACGTCGACCTCGGGAGGTCTCTTCACGTCGAACCCTCCGCTTCCGTCCGGGGCCCTGCTGGTCTCCGTCCAGTGGACCTTCTGCAGCCCGAGCCCTTCGACGGCGCCGTATCACGCGGCCGGAATGCTCGGCCGCGGAGGCAACGAGATCGGGTTCGAGTCGAGTGCCAGCCAGCCGATCGGTCCGGGCTGCACGAACCTGACCGACGACGTGTCCGGTCACAATTGGGTGGTCGACAACCAGCAAAATCGCGTCGAGCTCGCCGTGACGCCGGCCGTCACCGCCGACTACTTCACGGAGGCCATCATCGGCTACAGGCTGCAGGTCAGCCCGGCGCCGGGAACCGCGACGTTCGGCGACGTCCCGACGTCGCATCCCTTCTTCCAGTACGTCGAGGCGCTCGCGGCCTCGGGCATCACCGGCGGGTGCGGGAGCGGCAACTATTGCCCGGACACGCCGGTCACGCGCGGGCAGATGGCGGTCTTCCTGTCGAAGGCGCTCGGGCTGCAGTGGCCGTAGGCGCTGGGACGAAGTGGCTCGTTGACGGACCGATCCAGCGGTCATAGCCTCGGGCGTCTGGAGGACGGAAACATGGCGGCGAAGAAGCCCAGGAAGACCACCAAGACGGCTCGTGCGAAGAAGACCTCTCCCCGGAAGGCGGCGACGAAGCCGGCGGTGGCGAAATCCCGCGCCGCGGGCGCACCGCTGACACTGCGCTCGGCGGCGCCGAGCTTCACGGTCAACGACCTGCAGAAGAGCCTCGCGTGGTACCGCGACGTGCTCGGGTGCCAGGTCGAGGAGGAGTGGAAGAACGACGAGGGCGTCGTGCGGGGGATGTCGCTGAAGGCCGGCGACGTGTCGTTCATGATCGGCCAGGACGACTGGCAGAAGGGGCGCGATCGGAAGAAGGGCGAGGGCTTCCGGATCTTCTGCGAGACGAAGGGGAGCGTGGACGACATCGCGCGGCGGATCCAGTCGAAGGGCGGACGCCTCGACCAGGGTCCGACCGATCAGCCGTGGGGGATGCGCGACATCAGCGTGACCGACCCCGACGGCTTCAAGATCACGATCGCGAAGAACCTCTCCTAGCCAAGAGGTCGATCCGCCCGGCTCCGCGCGGACATATTAGTCAAAGCTAATATGTCCGGCGCGGGGGCCTCGGCGTCCCCGCCGCCGTGGGCCGTGCGAAATAATCGCGTCATGGCCGGGTTCGCCTCGCTCCTCGCGGTCCTGCTGATCGCCGTCCTCATGGCGGCGCTCGCGCGTCGGATCGGCGCGCCGTACCCGGCCTTCCTCGCGCTCGGCGGCGCCGTGCTCGCGTTCGTGCCGGGCGCGCCGCGGTTCTCGGTCGAGCCCGAGATCGTGCTGGCGATCTTCGTCGCCCCGGTCCTGCTGGACGCCGCGTACGACACCTCGCCGCGCGATCTGAGGGACAACTGGGTCGCCGTGGCGAGCCTCGCGCTCGTCGCGGTCGGGCTGACGACGGCCGCGGTGGCGTGGGTCGCGCGCGCCCTCGTGCCGGCGATCCCGTGGGCGGCCGCGATCGCGCTGGGCGCCATCGTGTCGCCGCCCGACGCGGCCGCGGCGACCGCGGTCCTGAAGCAGCTGCGGCCGCCGCATCGCATCCTGATGATCCTCGAGGGCGAGAGCCTGTTGAACGACGCCAGCGCGCTGTTGATCTACCGGCTCGCCGTCGGCGCCGTCGCGATGCACGCCTTCGCGCTCGGCGACGTGGCGCCGACCCTCGGCGTCGTGCTCGTCGGCAGCGTCATCGTCGGGCTCGTCCTCTCCTGGGCGATGCTGTGGGCGACCCGAGCGATCTGCGACGTCCCGACCGCCATCATCATCCAGTTCGTCGGCGCGTTCGGCGTGTGGCTCCTCGCCGACTGGCTGGGGCTCTCGGCCGTGCTGACGATGGTGACGTTCGCGATGTCG
This sequence comes from Thermoanaerobaculia bacterium, assembly GCA_036271035.1. Taxonomy (GTDB): domain Bacteria; phylum Acidobacteriota; class Thermoanaerobaculia; order UBA5066; family Gp7-AA6; genus DAHUXD01. The sequence continues at coordinate 9,813 of DATBBK010000232.1, forward strand.
GTCGCCAGGAAGGCGCCGGCCTCGACGCCCGCGCGCATGCGCGTGCCGTCGTACGCCGTCTGGGAATCCGCGGTCTTCGTGCTGAACGTTCTCGCGTTCGTGTTCATCGGGCTGCAGATCCGGCCGATCCTCGAGAGCCTGCCCGTCGACGTCCGCGATCACTACCTGCTCGTCGCCGGCGCGGTCTTCCTGGCGGTGGTCGTCGTGCGGTTCGGCTGGGTGATGACCCACAACGCGATCGACCGCTGGCGCATCCGCGTCTGGGGGTTCCGTCCCGCGCGGCCGACGCTGACGCCGCCGACGGTCCGAGGCGCGCTCGTCGTCTCGTGGTCGGGCATGCGCGGGATCGTGACGCTCGCCGCGGCGCTCGCGCTGCCGGAGAGCTTCCCGTACCGCGACCTCATCGTGCTGACGTCGTTCGCGGTCGTCATCGGCACGCTGGTCTTTCAGGGCCTGACGCTGAAGCCGCTGATGCGACTTCTGAAGATGCCGCAGGACGAGCTCGTCGGGCGCGAGGTCGACGACGCCCGCCGGCGCGCGCTCGAAGCCGTCCGCGCGGCGCTCCCCGACGAGAGCTCGCCGGAGGTGCGCTTCGTGAGGCACGCGTTCGAGTCGCAGCTCGAGGGATCGGCCGGGCGCGCGACCCACGACGGCGGCGCGTCGGAAGGACACGGGGAGCTCTTCCGCCGCGCTCTCGAGGCCGCCCGGCGTACGACCTTCCAGATGCGAGCCGACGACGAGATCGGCGATGACGCGTTCCACCGCCTCGAGCAGGACCTCGACTGGATGGAGATGAGCGGCGGCTGACGCGAGTCCGGACCGTGACATGATCCGCGGCGACCGCTTCCGCCTCGGAGGTGCGTGATGACACCGTGGCACCATCGTCGGATCGGGTCTCTCGCCGTCCCCGTCCTCGCCCTGGCCGCGTCGTCCGGCGCGGCGTCGGGCCGCCAGCAGCCGCCCGCGAGCGATGGGAACGTGCAGGCCTCGCTGGTCGCCGTCCCGCCGGAGGTCCCGAAGGACGCGCGGAGGTATGCGTTCCTGATGGCCGGCAACCGGGCCGGCGTGCTCGCGGCCTGGACGACGCCCGACCGCGCCCATCACGTGTTCTTCGCATTCAACGACCGGGGCCGCGGGCCGAGCGTCATGACGCGCGCGGTGCTCGACGCGTCCGGTCTGCTGACGCAGCTCGACGCCTCCGGCAACGACTACCTGAAGAGCCCGGTCGACGAGCACTTCCGCGTCGCGGAGGGAGAGGCGACGTGGAAGAACAAGGCGGAGTCCGGCTCGAAGCCGTTCCGGACGTCCGCCATGTACGCGCCGCTCGACGCGGTGCTGGCGGACGAGATGGAGGCGGCGCTGCTCGCCGCTCCCGGACACCGCCTGCCGCTTCTCCCCGAGGGCGAGGCCTCGATCGAGCGCGTGGACGAGCGGACGATCGACGCGGGTGGCCGGAAGGAGACGGTCACGCTGTACCAGGAGTCGGGTTTCGGCTTCACGCCGAACACGATCTGGCTCGACGCGAACCATCGTCTGGTCGCGAGCGGGAGCGACTGGGCCGCGTTGATCCGCGAGGGCGCGGAGCCCGCGTGGCCGGCGCTTCTCGAGGCGCAGAAGGCGCACGAGGCCGCCCTCGGTGCCGACGTCGCGCGCCGGCTCCAGAAGAAACTCGCCGCGCCGCTCCTGATCCGTCACGCGCGGCTGTTCGACAGCGAGAGCGCGACGATGCGCGACGGCATGTCGGTCCTCGTCTCGGGCGATCGCATCGTCGACCTCGGTCCGGACGGAACGATCGGCTCCTCGCGCGGACAGGACGTGCTCGACGCGAAGGGGCAGATGCTTCTGCCGGGCCTGTGGGACATGCACGTCCACCTCGGCGACTGGGACGACGGCCTGCTCCACATGGCCGCGGGCGTCACGACCGTCCGCGACATGGCCAACGACATCGACCATCTCGCCGGGCTCGTGCCCCGATTCGACTCAGGAGCGCTGATCGGCCCGCACGTCATCAAGGCCGGATTCATCGACGGCCGCGGCCCGTACCAGGGACCGACCAAGGTCTTCGCGGACACGCCCGAGGAGGCGAAGGCCGACGTCGAGCGCTATCGCTCGCTCGGCTATGCGCAGATCAAGGTCTACAGCTCGCTGAAGCCGGAGCTCGTGCCGGTCATCGCGGCCGCCGCGCATCGGGCGGGCATGCGCCTGAGCGGCCATGTCCCCGCGTTCATGACGATGGAGCAGGCGGTGACGCAGGGGTTCGACGAGGTCCAGCACGCGAACTTCTGGTTCCTGAACTTCCTCTTCGACACGGTGAAGGACACTCGCACGCCCGAACGCTTCACGGCCGTCGCGCAGCACGCCGCGGAGCTCGACCTGCAGTCGGAGCGCGTTCGCGCGTTCGTCCAGGTGCTGCAGGACCGGCACACGGTGGTCGACCCGACGCTGAACGCGTTCATCGACATGTTCGTGGCGAGGCCGGGGGAGCCGGCGCCCTCGCTGGCGGAGGTCGCGGATCGTCTTCCGCCGCAGGTCCGCCGCGGCGCGCTCGGCGGCGGACTGCCCGTTCCGGACGGGATGGACCAGCGCTACCGCGACTCGTCGGACGCGATGTCGAAGATGCTGAAGATCCTCTACGACGCGGGGGTCCCCATCGTGGCGGGCACGGACGCGCTGGCCGGGTTCACGCTGCACAGCGAGCTCGAGACCTACGTCGCGGCCGGGATTCCGGCGCCGAAGGTCCTCCAGCTCGCGACGCTGGGAGCGGCGCGCGTGATGAAGCGCGACGCCGAGTCCGGCTCCATCGCGCCCGGGAAGGCGGCCGACCTCATCCTCGTCGACGGCGATCCGGCGTCGCGGATCGCCGACATCCGCCGCGTCACGACGGTGATCAAGGGCGGCAGCGTGTACGACGCCGGGGCGCTTTACGGCGCGCTGGGAGTCCGTCCGGCGACGGCGCCGCGTGAGAGCGCCGGGAAGTAGGCGGGTCCGCGGAGCCCGACGGCGAGCCACCGCGGCTACCGCGCCGCGGGATTCCAGTCCGCGCCGAAGCCGTCGGCGAGCCACCGCCGGTAGGACCCGCTCGTGTCGGTGAGCATCACGCCGAACGGCTCGCCCTCGCAGGCTCGGAAGAGCAGGATGCGCTCTCCGTCCGGCGACACCTTGGGGACACCCTCTATACAGTCCGGCGCGGACGGCAGGCTGAGATCCCGCTCGATCTTCCCGGGCGACCACGCGTCGCTCGAGAACGCGTAGAGCCTGCGCTCCGTTTGATTCGCCGGAAATCCCGGCGGCGAAAACGGAAACCCTCGCGAGCTGTAGACGGTGGCGCCGTCGGCGCTAATGCCGGGATCCGCATCGCCGCTCTGCTCGCGGGCGGGCGGCGTGCAGTACGGGCCCCCGCCGCTGACCCTCGTGCGTTCGGTGCCGTCGGGCCGGATCCGGTCGACGCGGACGTTGAAGCAGCCGTTCACGGTCTGTCCGACCGTGAAGAAAATCCAGTCGTCCTTCGACCAGGCGACGTCGGCCCAGCGCTGATCGTCCTGTGCGCCGCTCGGCTGGCCGACGAGACGTGGATTCGAGCCGTCGGCGTCCATGACCCAGAGCGACTCTCCCTGGTAGGAGCCGTACGCGATGCGGGTTCCGTCGGGCGACCACGAGGCCGCGATGTCGTGGCCCGTCCAGGTCAGCCGCGTCTCGGCCTCGCTCGCGAGGTCGTACACGGCGACGTCCGTCACGGCGTCGGTCTCGCCGTACAGGCCGGCGTAGAACTTCGTGTAGACGATTCGGCTTCCGTCCGGCGAGAAGTGCGGCAGGAACTTCGAAAGCCCGTCGTGCGTGAGCTGGCGCCGTCCGGAGCCGTCGAGGTTCATCACGTAGATCTCCTGGATCCCGGAGCCGGCCGCGCCCGGCCCCTCGAACACGATCTCGGGAGGCGCCGGTCGCGATCCCAGCCCGCGCGCGAGCCCCCGGAGCGGGCCGCGCGAGACCGGCTCTCTCGGCGCCGCCTCCGGAGAGGGCGCGTCGCCGGACCCGGAGAGCGCCGTCGCGAGGAGTGCCGTGGCCCCGAGGACGAGCGGCCGCACGACTACCTCGGCAGCTCCGAGAGCTTCGCCTGCTGCGCGGGCGTCAGCGCCTTCCACGACTTCAGCGTCATGCCGTAGCCGTTGAGCGCCAT
>DATBBK010000233.1:0-20642 GCA_036271035.1 Thermoanaerobaculia bacterium
ACTGGATCCACCGGATGGACCCGGGAGCCATCGTGATTGCGATGCCCTCGGACCACTTCGTCTACGAGGACCGCCGCTTCATGGACCACGTGATGGGGGTCTCGGCGTTCCTCGAGGAGCACCCCCAGTGGCTCGTCCTCGTCGGCGCGCGGCCAGCCGAGCCGGACACCGGCTTCGGCTGGATCGAGCGGGCGGAGAGCCTCGAGGCGCACGGCCCCGAAACGGTCTGGCGGGTGCGCCAGTTCGTCGAGAAGCCGTCGAGCGAGGCCGCGCGCGCGTGCTTCGCGCGCGGGCATCTCTGGAACACGTTCGTTCTCATGGGGCGGACGGAGACGTTCATCAACGCGGCGCGACTGTGCGCGCCCGAGATCCACGCTCTCCTCTCGGACGCCGTACGCCACGCGGGCACTGAGGCGGAGCGCGAAGCCGTGGAGGCGGTCTGGCCGATGCTCCCCTCCGCGAGCTTCTCCGACGCCGTACTGGCCGCGCCGTTCCCGCGCCTCGCGACGTCGTGCCTGCCGCCGATTCTGTGGAGCGACCTCGCGACTCCCGAGAGGCTCCTGCGGACGGCGATCGTGCTCGCCATGACGAACCCGAAGACCCAGAGCGTGCCCGCCGCCGGGCTCGAAGGCGAGTCGGCGTATCCGGCCGCGTGGGTCGCGGCCCCCGCGACGCCCGGCCTGTCGCGAAGGCACAGCTCGTGAGCCCGAAGGGGCGCTCCGGCGGAAAGACCACGTCCGGACGAGGCGGCGCGGATTCTGGCGGGACCCGCCGCGAGAAGGACGTCGCCCCGGACACCACCGATCCGGCGCTGACGCTCGGCGACCACGACCCCGAGGGCTTCGCGCGCCGCGGGATGAGCGAGGAGGCGCTCGAGGTCGACGAGGCGGAGACCATGGCGTCCTCGGGGAACGCGTCCAATTCGTTCCAGGAGATCGTCTCCGGGTCCGCGACCGGGCTCGGGATCGACCGCGCCGAGACGCTCGGGACCGGCGGGCTCGCGGCCGGCGAGGACGCCGACGAGGTCGCGGAGGGCGACTGGTGGCGCCGGGAGCTCGAGGATCCCGAGCTGCGCAGCGGCGATCGCTCGGCCGAGCGGTACGACCTGGAGGGCCGGCGCCTCGGCTGGGAGACCGCAGTCGACTTCGAGGAGCGGCAGCACGGCCTGGACAACAAGAAGACGAGACTCGCGCAGGCGGATCACGAGCCTCCGACCGGCGTGCCCGAGGATTCCGAAGACGAGTAGGGGCTAGCCGCCGGCCTCCGCGAGACGCTTCGCTCTGCGGAGATCGCGGACGAGCCGGGCCCGCAGCGAATGCCGCTGCTTCCGCTCGGGCGCGCGCAGCGCCGCCGAGGGATGGATCGTCCGCACGACCCCGGCTCTCCCCAGATCCGCGAATCGGCCGATCGAGTTCGCCGCGGTCGCGCCGAGGCAGACGACGACGGTGGGACGGATCGCGTCGAGCTCGGCGCCGAGCCACGGACGGCACGCCTCGATCTCCCTCGCGCCGGGCTTCTTGTGGAGACGGCGCTTCCCGCGCTCCTCGAACTTGAAGTGCTTGACCGCGTTCGTCAGGTAGACCGCCGGGCGGCCGAGCCCGGCCTTCTCGAGCGCCTCGTCGAGAACGCGGCCGGCCGGACCGACGAACACCGCGTCCTTGCGGTCCTCGACGTCGCCCGGCTCCTCTCCGACGAGGACGATCGTGGCCGTCTTGGGGCCCTCGCCGAACACGGTCTGCGTCGCCGGGATGAAGAGCGGACAGCCGCGGCATCCCCGCGACGCGGCGCGCAGGGTCGCGAGCGAGCGCGACGCGGGCACGAACGGGGCGGCGTCGTAACGCTCCGCGGCCCGCAGATCGTTCTTGGAGACGCGACGCCGGGCGGGCACGATCGGCCCGCCCGCACGCGCGGAAACCGACTCAGTCGCTTGCGCGGTCGTGTCCGGCCACCTTCACGAGCTTGTTGTACAGCCCGAGAATCAGGAGGGTCGGGGCCCACTGCCCGATGAAGTTGCTGACCGCCTTCGTCTTCTTGTTGCCCGAGAGCTGGAGCGCGAGAGACACCAGCATCGACGCTCCCGAGGCCCAGAGCCACACATCGGACGGAAGCTTCGAGGTCTGCGCCTCGAGCGTACGCGCGACCGGTCCTTCCTTGTGCTCCTCGGCCTCGCCGCGGTCCGTTCCGAAGCTCGGCTCCTCGTTTCTCATCTGAGACTCCATGGGTCACCTCCGAAATTGGATTTAGCCGCCACCGAACGTGTGGCAAGAGCAGAGGTGCAGAGGACGTGCCATGAGCTCGAGGGCATGTCGCCTCGACCGTCGGGTAGTGACGGAGGTCCCCCTCTCGACGCAGATCGGCCGCGACAGTGCTTTGCGAGGGGGCGGCCGCAGGGGCGGCCCCTACGACCATCCAAGAGACGCTACGACAGGTACTTCTCCAGGCGGAACCGTCCCTTCTTCGCGAGCATCGGCTTCCACAGGTCGCCCTTCGCGCGGATGCGTGACGGGACGTTGTCCATCCGGAAGTCCTCGATGGCGACGCCGCGTTCGACTTCGGGCCACGTCACCGGACAGGACACCGTCGCCTTCGGCTGCGGGCGGACGGAGTAGACGGACGCGAGCGTGCGCCCCCAGGCGTTCTGGTTGTAGTCCACCAGCACGCGCCCGCGCGGACGCTTCGCAACGGCGTACTCGGACGTCACGAGCTCGGGCCGCTGCGCCTCGAGGGCGCGAGCGAAGCGCTTTGCGAAGTCCCAGACCTGCTTCTGAGTCGGTCCGTGCGCGATCGCCACGTACACGTGCACGCCCTTCGACCCCGTCGTCTTCGCGAGGCTCCGCATGCCGAGCGCCTCGAGGCCGTCGCGCACGAGCAGCGCCGTCTCGAGCACGCGCGCGAAGGTCGCGCCCGGGACCGGATCGAGGTCGAAGTGGAGAAAGTCGGGCCGGTCCGTGTCGGCGCAGCGCGCGTACCAGGGGTTCAGGTCGATGCACCCGAGGTTCACGACCCAGAGCAGCGAGGCGAGGTCCTGGATCATCGGGAAGTCGATGACGCTGCCGGAGCCGTGCTCGATCGAGCAGATCTCGATCCAGTCGGGACGCGGCGACGGCGCGCGCTTCATGAAGAAGAACTCGCCGGCCGCGCCGTTCGGGTAGCGCTTCATCACCATCGCGCGATCGCTCAGGTGCGGCAGGAGCGCGGACGAGACGTCGGCGTAGTACTGGAGCAGGTGCCGCTTCGTCAGTCCGAGAGCGGGCCAGAACGGCTTGTCGAGATTCGTGAGGCGGACGGCGCGGCCGTCCACCTCGACCTCGACGTTCTGCTGACCCTCCGGGATTCGAAAGGATGGCCGGGTGGTTCGCCCGGCGCGGCGCGGCCGCTCAGCCGGCGACGTTCTGGAGCGCGACATCCGCGTGGCGCGCGGCATCGAAGCGCTTCGTCACGTCCTCCCAGTTCCAAACGTTCCAGACCGCCTCGAAGAATTCCGTCTTGCGGTTCTCGTACTGCAGGTAGAACGCGTGCTCCCAGGCGTCGATGACCATGAGAGGGACGCCGGCCTGGTTCACGTTGGACTGGTGGTCGTAGATCTGCGTGGTGATGAGGCGCTTGCCGAGCGGCTCCCACATGAGAGCGGCCCACCCTGAGCCCATGATCGTTCCCGCCGCCTCGGTCAGCTGCTTCTTGAGCTTGTCGAAGCCGCCGAAGTGCTCGTTGATCGCATTGGACAGCTCGCCGCTCGGGCGGCCGCCCGCCTTCGGCGCGAGGTTCTGCCAGAAGAGCGAGTGCAGGACGTGGCCGGACAGGTGGAAGGCGAGCGCCTTCTCGAGGCTGGCGAGACTCGAGAGGTCGTCCTTCGCTCGAGCCTGCTCGAGCTTCTCGATCGTGGTGTTGGCGCCCTTCACGTACGCCGCATGGTGCTTGTCGTGGTGAAGCTCCATGATGCGGCCGGAGATGTGGGGCTCGAGGGCGCCGTAGTCGTAGCGCAGGTCGGGCAAGGTGTACTGAGGCATGGCTTCTCCTTCGTGTTGTCGTTCGCAGCATGAATCGTGCCGTTATCGGGCAATGGCGCGCAACTTGCTTTTTGGGCCGACATGGACTCAGAAGTTGGAATCTTCCCTGATCGTGCGCGGACCGAAGCGGCCGCTGCGCGTCTCCGCGAGGCCGGTTTCGACCCGGACCACATCGAGATGCTCCTCCCGGGCGAGGCCGCATTGACGGACGAGCTCGTCGAGACGGACGACGCCGAGCAGCCCGGGGTCGGGCGCGCGGTCGGCGGCGTCGTCGGCGGCACCGTGGGAGCGACCGCGGGCCTGGGGCTCGCGGCGACCGCGGCGAGCCTGCTCGTGCCGGGCATCGGCCCGATCACGGCGGTCGGGCTCGCGGCCGCGGCGCTCTTCGGAACGGCCGGCGCGGTCGGCGGAGCGGCGGCCGGGGGCGCGCTCGAGGAGCACTCGCAGCACGGGCTGCCGCACGACGAGCTCTATCTCTACCGGGACGCGCTGGCGCACGGAAAGGGGGTCGTGTTCGCGCGGCCCCGGACGCACGACGAAGCGAAGCGAGCGCGCGCCGTCCTCGAGTCGGCCGGCGCCGAATCGCTCGACGCCGCGCGGCATCGCTGGTGGATCGGCCTCCGCGACACCGAGAAGGCGCATTACGGCCCCGACTTCGATGCCCACGAGCACGCCTACCGCACCGGCTACGTGGCGGCGCTGCATCCGCGGCGCGCGAGTCAGCCGTACGACGACGCGCTGCCCGCCCTGAAGTCGGACCACGCCGACGTCGCCGGGCATCCGGCGTTCCGGCGCGGGTACGAGCGTGGGCGCGAGGCGATCGTCGTCCGCAAGTCGTAGCGGCCCCACGCGTTCACTCGGGCGGCTCCGCCTCGTTGCGGCACTTCCCTTGCAATCTCCGGCGGCGAGGGGGTGATGGAGATGTTGAGATGGGCCCTGATCTTTCTCGCGGTCGGTCTCGTGGCGGCGCTTCTCGGATTCACGGGCATCGCCGGCGCGTCGTTCGCGATCGCGAAGGCGCTCGCCATCGTATTCGGGCTGCTGTTCCTGGTGTTCCTGATCCTCGCCGTGGCGGCGGGCAACCGGATCGCGCGCTCCGTCTGACGGCCGCAATTCCTGGAGTATCTGCAAGAGCCCCGCGAGATCGCGGGGCTCTTCGTTCTTGGCAAAGAAGAGGTCCCCGCTCGCGCGGGGGTCTTCGTGCTGGACTAAAAAAAGCCCCGCTCGCGCGGGGCTTTGGGATGTCTCTCGCCGTGCGTTAGGGCTTGGGCGGAGTCTTCACCTGAAGGTTGTTGATCACCTTCACGACGCCGTTGACGCTGCGCGCCTCGGCCTCGGCATCCGCCTTGACGCGATCGTTCGGCACCTCTCCCGCCAGCGTCACCACGCCGTTCGTCACGTTGGTGTCGATGTTCGTGATGTTCGAGAAACGATCGGCGGTCAGCTTCGTCTTGACGGACGCCTGGATCGACGCGTCGTCGACCTGGCGGCCAGCGCTCTGCGTCGTCGTGCAGGCGCCGAGGGTGAAAATCAGCAGACACGTTGCGATTCCCAGGGCGGCAGTCGTCTTCCTCATTACGGTCCTCCTCAATCCTGTTTCTGCGGGGCCGATGCCCGCGTGGTGCGGACTTGCATCCGCGCTTCCGTGGAGACGCGGCCGCGTCTCCGCTCGGGGGCTACAGCACGGGTCGTGCCAAGCGAGTGCGCGCGATGACGGACGGTGCTAGGCGCGCCGGCGCGTCTTCGCCTTGCGCTCGTCGCGGTCGTGCGCCTCCTCGATCGAGTGCGACTCGAGGAGGTTGCCTCGCTCGGCGCAGATCTTCGCGATCTCGGCGTAGTGGCGGCGGAGGACCTGGATCTCGCTCTCGGAGAGCTCCTCGACGTTGATGAGGCGGTTGCTCGCTCCCTCGAGCGCGGCGACGATCTCGTTGAGCTTGAGCTGCGCGGCGCGCGAGTCCTTGTTCTGCGCGCGCTGGATCAGAAACACCATCAGGAACGTGACGATCGTGGTGCCGGTGTTGATGACGAGCTGCCACGTGTCGCTGTAGTGAAAGATCGGTCCCGTCAAAGCCCACACCAGGATCACGAGGAAGGCGAGCCCGAACGCGATCGAGCTTCCCGCCCATTCGGTCACGCGCACCGACAACGCCTCGAGCATCCGGGCGATGGACGAGCCGTTGCGAGACGAGTTCTTTCGACGCTTCAAGCGATCTCCTCTTCCCGCGGGTCGATCGAGCGCCGCACGGACTTCCGCACGGCACCGGATCCCGAGCTGCCCCGAATCGATCCGATCGCAGCGGTGCAACGCGAGTGCCATGCGTCGAAAACGGTCCGAGACTTGCAGCGACGGGAGGTGGAGGTGCACTTTGGCCCAACGGAAATCGGGTGGTCGCAAGTACGGAAGGAAGGCATCCAAGAAGGTCGAGAAAGCCATGCACGAACGCAAGCACGGATCGTTGCGCTCGGGCCGGTCCGGGAAGAAAGTGACGAGCCGCAAGCAGGCGATCGCGATCGGCTTGTCCGAGGCGCGTAGCGAAGGCGACAAGGTGCCGAGCCGCGGATCGCGGAAGCGGTCGTCGTCGCGGAGCGGTTCGCGCTCGCATCGTTCGTCGAGTCGCTCGCGCTCGCACGCCTCGAGCCGCTCGCGGTCGACGGGCCGCTCGCACTCGCGCTCGAGGAAGTCGAGCTCGAAGAGCCGCTGACGGTGCCGAGGGGCGGTTTCCGCCGCGCCCGCTGGCACATGGATTGCTAGCTCAGCGACACAAGGTTCTGTGGAAGACTCGAACCGATCCCGCCAAGAATGGCCCACCAGCTCCGGACCCGCCCCTTCGGGGGCGGTGGTCCCTTCTCGTTCACGTAAGTCACAGGGGGAACACTTCTTGCAGCCTCGCTGGGATGAGGTCGGCAATGGCGCCGTCCCTCGCAAGGAGTCAGATTCCATGGACAATCAGGAAACCCGGGAGTCGAAGAGCGGGAGTGGTAAGTCGAGCGGCTCGGGAAGCCGAGGCGGAAGTCATGGCAGCCAGGGCGAGAGCAACTCGCGCGGCGGTCGCTCCTCCGGTACGGGTTCATCGAGCCCGAGCCGTTCGAGCGGCAGCCCCGGAGGCCAATCGAGCGGAAGCGGAAGCGGAAGCGGAAACCGCGCGGGCGGAAGCCAGAGCGGCAAGGGCGGCGGTCAGGGCGGTAGCAGCCACAGCGGCGGCGGCAGCAAGACCGAGTCCGACGAGGACACGGAGTAGACGCTTTGACGGGGATGGGTCCGCCCGGGCCCATCCCCTCTTGATTCGGCGGTCCTTCCTTCTTTTTCTCGAACTCGCTTTTCCGGTGAGCGCCTCGCAGGAGGGCCGCCTGCATCGCGCGATCCGCTGTCGCGACATATTAGCGATCGCTAATATATCGTCTCACCGCCGGAGCAGCGACCAGAGCCGGTCCGCCGCGGTCTGGAGGATCGTGTTCGTGCCCGATGAGGCGGACGCGGCGAGCCGACGTCTCGCGACCCGCGCCGCGCGCCGGGCTGCGCGCCGCACGCGGCCGCGCTCGCGATGCGAGCCGATCCTCTCCTTCGCGGACGGCGCCGCGGCCCGCTCGGCGCGTCCCGCGACCGCCGCCTTCAGGAGCGGCGTGCCGCCGCGGATCTCCACGACGAGCTGAAGCGCCTCGCGGTAGAGGATCTGCCAGTCGTCGAAGGCGAGAGGCTGAGAGGTGATGTCGCGCAGAACCGACTTCAGCCCGGGCAGCAAGGCGCTGCTGTCGCGCGCCGCCCAGAGCTGCTGGATCCGCTTCTCGATCGCCTGCGCGTCGGGCGACATCGTCTGCAGCGCGGCGGTGGCGCTCGCGCGCTCGGCGATGAGCGCGTGCGCCCGGCTGATGGCGCCGTCCTGGCCGGACAGCGCGACGCCGTTCGGATAGATCCCGGCGCTTAGGCGTGCGCCCTCGAAGTACTCGACCTGCTCCGGCACGTAGGCGCCGATCAGCGCGCCTCCGAGCCTCTGCATGATCGCGGCGAGGACGCGCGTCACGGGCGGCGGCGTCGCGCGCGCGAGGTCGAAGCCTCCCTCCTTCAGCGCGGCCAGGAGCGCGTCGGAGACCTCGCGGTAGCGCTCGGGCGGAATGACCAGAGCAACGTGATCCTCCTTGCGCCCCTTCACGAAGGCGACGAGCTTCCCGATCGGGACGGCCACGAAGGCGACGAGAAACGCAGCCGCGATTCCGGCGGTCGCCGGGAAGCCCATCCATGCGCGCGCCCAGCGGCTCCGCTCGATCCGCGAGTGCCGCGCGAGGACGAGACCGACGCCGATAGGAATCAGCACCGTCAGGGCGATCCAGACGATTCGCAGCGCGCCTGCCGGAACGCTCTTCGGGACCGGGAGCAGCGCGATCACGAACGCCGCCGCCTTCGGCAGGAAGACGCCGAGCACCATGACGGGCCATACGCCCGCGGCGCCGACCGCGAACGAGAGCAGCGTGCGATCGCTTTCGGCGACGACCCCGAACAGGGCGACCGTCGCCCAGCCGAAGATCGCGCGCACCGCGCTGCCGAGCGATTGCCGGATCAGGGCCAGGATCGCCTGAAAGGTCAGCACGCCCCTCTACGAGCAAGATTCCCGCCGAAACCGGCCCGCATGGCATGTTCGATGCATTTCGAACACTCGACGAGCGCCCGGTGCTCGAACTCTTTCGAGGAGGTCCGAATTGGACAGCAAGCAGTTCCAGGAGCTGGTGCTCCAGGCGCTCGAGACGGAGCTCGGGGGTGTGCAGGTCTACGAGAACGCGGTCGAGTGCGCCATCAACGACGATCTGCGTCGGGAGTGGGAGGAGTACCTGAGCCAGACGGAGAACCACGTCAAGACCCTCCACGATCTCTGCGAGAAGCTGGGCATCGATCCGCAGCAGGAGACGAACGGCCGGCGCATCGTGCGACACATCGGCCAGGCACTCGTGAAGGCGATTCAGCTCGCGTGCGAGGGCGGCCCGTCGGTCGGCGCGCAGCTGGTTGCGGCGGAGTGCGTGGTCCTCGCCGAGACCAAGGACCATCAGAACTGGGAGCTGCTCGGCCTGTGCGCGGAGAAGCTCGACTCGAAGCGCTCGAAGATGGTGCGCGAGGCGCAGTCCGAGGTCGAGGAGCAGGAGGACGAGCACCTGTACCACACGACCGGCTGGTCTCGTGAGCTGTGGATCCAATCGCTCGGGATGCCGGCCGTGCTGCCGCCTCCCGAGGAAGAGAAGGAAGTCCGAACCGCGATCGGCGCGGCGCGGGCCAAGCAGGCCCGGAAGGAGATGCTGTAAACACGACGTCCCGTTCCGTGCGCCCGCGCTCCGGCGCGATTCCTCCGCGGCGAGCGAAGCGGATGGCCTCGCGCCCCGCCGACGACGTGCGTCCGGAAAGCGAGGAGAACGTCGCGACGATGCGCGACCCGGACTTCGACCGCGTGAACCGCCTCTACGAGCTCGTCGAGAACGTCGAGGTGGCGATGCTGACGACGCGGAGCCGCGACGGGTCGCTCGTCTCGCGTCCGATGGCGACGCAACAGCGCGCCGAGGGCGCGCACTTCTGGTTCGTGACGGCGGAGGGAATGCCGAAGCTCGCCGAGATCGCCGCCGACCCCAACGTCAACGTCTCCTACTTCCGCGAACGCACGAAGGAGTGGGTTTCGGTGTCGGGCATCGCGCGAGTCGTCCGTGACCGCGAGAAGATCCGCGAGCTCTACGAGCCGTCGTGGAAGGTCTGGTTCCCGGACGAGGGCGGCGTCAAGAGCGGCGGCCCCGAGGACCCGCGCATCGTCCTCATCGGCATCGAGGCGCGCTCGGCGCAGTTCATGACCGTGGACAAGCCGCGGCCCGTCGTGTTGTTCGAGTACCTGAAGAGCCTCGTGACGGGCGAGCGCCCGGACGTCGGCGAAGTCGAGAAGGTCGAGCTGAGCTAGACATCTATCGCGTAGCCGCCCCGGCGCTCACGCCGTCGGCGAGCGGCGCGATCGGGTCTCGGAACGGTGGCTACGCGCGTTCGCTTCGAAGCGAACGACGCGGCCGCCGGCCCGCTGCGACGGGACCGAATCGGCCCTAGCCTCGGCGGCGTCCTTCCCCCTCTCCTCCTCGACGATCCGCCGCAGCAGTCGCGCATCGTCCGTGAGGATCCCGTCCACGCCGTCGCGCACCAGCCGGCGCAGCTGCTTCTCGTCGTTGATCGTCCACGCCACGACGCGACCGAAGACGCCGCGCTCGCGCCGCCGGATGCAGGCGCCGACGTCTCCGTGGAACCCGCTCCACAGGCGCTCGCCGCAGCCCATGCTGACGTCCGGCGCGCCGGTCTCCGGCGCCAGCCGATCCGCGCCGGGCAGCTCGAAATCCGCCGACACCCGTAACGTCCGTCCAAGCGCGCGACGGGCCATCTCGCGGACAACGGGTTCGCACGGAGAGAGGAAGTGGATCTCCGGCAGCGGACTGCGCCCGGCTCTCTCGCGGACGAAGTCGACGAGCGCCGCGGCCTCGCGCGTCTGCGTCTCGTCGAGCTTCACGTCGAGGAAGAGATCCGTCAGCGCGCCCTGCCGCAGCGCCCACGCGATGAGCGTCTCCAGCGTGATCGGCGGAATTCGGCCGCGGCCACGCGATTCGTCCGGGTCTCCCTTGACGTAGCCGTAGTTCGCGAGGAACTCGGCGAGCATCAGCTCGCGGACGGGCCGGTGCAGCGGCGCTCCCAGGCTCGGGACCTCCGGTCGGAAGCCGAGCGACTCGAGGCCCGTCTGGCGCGCGAGAGCGACGCGCTCGTCGGGATCGGCGTCGTGCCAGACCACGAATCGCCCGTCGCGAGTGACGCAGATGTCCGCCTCGACGCCGCCGGCGCCCAGCTCCAGGGCGCGAGCGAAGGAGGACAGCGTGTTCTCCGGCTCGTGGCGCGCGGCGCCGCGATGGCCGACGACGACGGTTCGCCGCGGCGCGCGCCCCGGTTCCCCTTTCCGGAGCCCGCGCAGGATCGCGCGCGCCCGCGCCACGACGTTTCCCTCGCCGAGTCGCTTCACGGGGCGGCGTCCGGGCTGGAGAGGGGCCAGCCGAGCGCGAAGCGCTCCATGGTCTCGAAAGTGTCGCCCTTCTTCTCGAGGCTTCGCGCCTCGACCTCGAGCCCATCCGGCCGCAGCCGCATCCGGAGATAGTGGAAGAGCCGCAGCGCCGGGCCCTCGAAGGCGTCGTCGGAGTGGCGCCGGCGCGAGCCCTGCGCGAGCGGCGCGCGCGGTCCGCCTCCTCCGCCCGTCACGAGGAACGTCTTGCCGCCGCGCTCGAACCGCTCGTAGCTGTGGACGTGGCCGGACAGCATCGCGATCGTCTTCCCGGCGAGCTGGAACAGCGGAACGAGCTCCTTCTGGACGTGCACCGTGTCGGACGTGACGCGGCTGTTCGTGAACGGCGGATGGTGGAGCAGAACGAGGACACCTTTGACGTCCGGCGCCGCGTCGAAGGCGGCGAGCTGCCGCTGGTACCAGTCGAGCTGCTCGCGCCAGCGGGGCGGCGGGAGCCAGTGGGCGTTCGAGTCGAGGAAGACGAGGCCGAGCGGACCGTAGCGCGCGGCGTACCAGTGCCGGTTCTCCAGGTGCGGGAATCGCGCGAAGAAGTTGGCGAGCGCGGGCCGCTTGGAGAGCCAGTACTCGTGGTTGCCGAGGACGGGCATCGCGAGGACCTTTTCGGACCGCAGCGGCGCGCAGAGGCGGTCGAACTCCGACCAGGCGGAGTCCGACGAGCCGCAGAACACGAGGTCCCCGAGCAGCGCGACGAAGTCGGGACCGTCTCGGGCGATCTCCTTGATGATGAGCCGGCGCTCCGCCTGATTCGACTCGCGCCAGACCTCGAGGCCCGACGTCGGCTGCAGGTCGCCGACGACCGCGAACTCACCCTTCACGGCGGGAATCGCATCCGGCGGGTCGAGCGGCGCCTCGCGCTGGCGTCCGCGCTCGACTCCCGTGCCGTCCGTGACGGCTCCGCGCAGCGTCATCTCCGTAGTTTCCCCTGCGTCATATCCGTAGTTCCCCCTGCTTCTCCACGGTTGCAAGAAGAGCGCCGCTTCGCGGCACGAATCTTGAAATCGCGGCGCTCCGGAGGTGAGCAGTCTGGTGGTCGCCCCGCTCGCGCTTCGGACCACGGATCGTCCGATCGACGACCCGTTGCCGGAGGGGCAGCCGATCATCGACGAGCCCGGGCGCCAGGTGCCCGTCGTCGATCCGCGCCCCCCGCAGTCGCCCCGTCCGGTCCGAGAGCCGCAGCCCGAGCCCGGCGCGCCACGCCCCAGCCCCACGGAGGATGCCTGAGCGTGTCCTGATCCGGGCGGCGCTTGCCTGCGCCGTCCTCGCCGGCTGCGCCTGGTGCGCGCGCGGCCAGGAATCAGCGCGCGGCCAGGAGCCGGCGCACATCGGACGGGTCGACGTCGCCGCCGCCGACGTCTTCGACTCCGAGCAGGCGGCCCGCAACGTCGTCTACCGCGTGGCCAATGCGCTCCACATCTCGACGCGCGAGTCCACCGTCCGCCGGTTCCTCCTGTTCACGGAAGGCGACGTCTACGACCCGGCGCTTCTCGCGGAGTCCGAGCGCAATCTGCGCGCGCTGGGTCTCTTCCGGAGCGTGGAGATCCGCGCGGGCGAGCCTCACGACGGACACGTCGACGTGACGGTGCGGACGCAGGACGCGTGGACGACCTCGATCGGCATCTCGTTCGGCAGCGACGCGGGCGCGTTCCACGGCGGCGTCTCGTTGACCGAGAAGAACCTGATCGGGACCGCGCGCCTGGTCTCCCTCGCCTTCGCGCAGGACGTGGACCGCACGTACCGTTCCGTCGAGTTCGACGATCCGTACTTCCTGCTGCCGTACGGATCCGCGCACGTCGTGTACGCCGACAACTCCGACGGCACCGAGCGGACTCTGGTCTTCCGCCGGCCCTTCTACTCGACCGCCGCGCCCTGGGCCACGGAGGTCGGGTACTCGGACGCCAGCCGCGACGAGATCCTCTACGCGGAGGGCGGCGCCGAGACCGACCGCTTCGGCGCGCAGCACGTCCGCGTCGCCGGCAGCTACGGGCTCGCGGTCGCCGCGTCGGCCCTTTCCGCGACGCGCCTCTCGCTCGGACTGGACTGGCGGAAGGACGAGTTTCACGCGCTGTCGGGTCAGACTGTGTCGCCGCTCCCGGCGGACCGCGAGTTTCGCTACGCGTTCGTCCAGTTCGAGACGCTGGTGCCCGACTACCTGAAGTGGAACTTCGTCGACCACGACGACCGTCTGGAGGACATCGCGCTCGGCCCGCGCTTCCTCGTCAAGCTCGGCGTCTCGCCGGCGGCGTTCGGCGTCGACCGCACGACCGGGCTCGTCGAGGCGGCGGGGGAGATCGGCCTCCGCGTCGGGTCGAACGGATTCGTGCGTGGACGCGCGGCGTTCGACACGCGCATCGCGAACCAGCTCGAGTCCGCGCACTTCCAGGGCGACGTGTGGCTCGTCCGCCGCTTCGAGACGTCGCCGCGCCAGACGTTCGTCGCGCACGTCGGCGCGTTCCACGGCTGGAACCTGTACTCGGACGAGCAGAACTTCCTCGACGGAACGACGGGCCTCCGCGGCTATCGCCTCCGCTCGTTCGAAGGCGACCGTCGCGTCGTCCTCAACCTCGAGGAGCGCTTCTTCACCGGCTGGCAGATCTTCGGGCTGGTGTCACCCGGCTTCGCGGTGTTCTTCGACGCGGGCTCGGTCGGCAGCGCGCAGCGCCCGCTGCGGCTCGGCGAGGTGAAGACGGACGTCGGCGTCGGACTGCGGTTCGCGGTCGCGTGGGCGCCGGTGATGAACGTCTTCCGGATCGACGCGGCGTACGCGCTGCAGCCGGACCCGCTCGGGCGGAAAGGCTGGCTGATCTCGTTCTCGAGCGGCCAGGCGTTCTAGGCGGTTCGCGTCACTCTCATCGTCGGGCCGCCCTCGGGGCGCAGCGTGATCGAGGGAAATGGCGTCGGATCCGGACCGGCCATCTCCAGGCGCACGCGGCGGAGGAGCGTCGCGAGGACCAGCACGCCCTCCATCATCGCGAAGCGCTCGCCGATGCAGATCCTCGGTCCGCCGCCGAACGGGATGTACGCGTACTTCGTCAGCTTCGCCGTCGAGCCATCCAGCCAGCGTTCGGGCCGGAACCGCTCCGGCTCCGGGAAGTGGCGTGCGTCGCGGTGGAGGACCCACGGCGCGAAATAGATCGTCGTGCCGGCCGGGCAGCGCCAGCCGCCGAGCTCGCAGTCGGCGATCGACTCACGGCCGATGACGTAGGCCGGGGGGTAAAGGCGCAGGCCCTCCTTCACGACGGCCTCGGTGTAGGGGAGCCGAGGCAGGTCCGCCGCGCCCGGCAGGCGATCCGCCGGGATGCTCGCGAGCTCCGCGCGGAGCTTCGCCTCCGCCTCGGGGTTCTTCGCGAGCAGGAACAGCGTCCACGACAGCGCGATCGCCGTCGTCTCGTGGCCGGCGAGGAAGAGCGTGATCGTCTCGTCGCGCAGCTGGCGGTCCGACATCGGCTTGCCGTCGTCGTCGCGCGCGGCCATCAGCATCGAGAGCAGATCGCCGCGGTCGCCGGGGTTCGCACGGCGCTCCGCGACGATGCGCCTGACGAGCCCGTCGAGCATCCGCACGCCGCGCATGTAGCGGAGGTTGCCGGGCGTCGGGATCCAGTCCGCGATCTTGATCGGCCGGCGGAAACGCTTCGCGATCTCGCGGATGACGAGGTCGAACGAACGGGAGATTTCGTTGAGGTCCTTCGCGACCTCGGCGTCGAAGAGCGTCTTCGAGACGATCTCCATCGTCACGCGCATCATGTCGTGGTGCACGTCGCGCGTCTCGCCGTCCCTCCACTCGGAGGCGAGGCGGTCGGCGAACTCCGCCATCACGGCGCCGTACGACGCGATCCGGTCGGGATGGAACGAGGGCGCGGCGAGCCGGCGCTGGCGCAGCCAGAAGTCGCCCTCGCTCGTGAGCAGGCCGTTGCCGAAGATCGCGGTGACGTGGCGCCAGAAGAACCTGTGCTTGGTGAAGTTCGCGCGCTGCGTCAGTAGCACCTGCTCGATGTCGGCGGGCTTGTTCAGGATCCAGGTGATGCGGCCGGGAAGATGGATCTGGACGAGGTCGCCGTACTCGCGCACGACGCCGGTGACGAAGCCGAGGATGTCGGCGGCGAACGGGCGGAGGCTGCCGAGGAAGGGCTCGCCGCGCGGGCCGGGCGGCCGGGCGGGGCGGAGGGGAGGGCTCGACGCCGGCTGCTCGCGGAGCTCGGTGGCCATGGGCCGATGTTATCCGCTCGTTGTCATCCGAGGAGCGAAGCGAAGAGGGATCCCTTTCTACGCTTTCGCATGGCGATCAAAGGGATCCCTCGCTGCGCTCGGGATGACAGATCTTCAGAACCCCTTGGGCCGCTCCTGCGAGACGCCGAACGCCTTCTCGAGTGCGATGCCGGCGCGGCCGACGGTGCCCTCGTCGAACATCCGGCCGATGAGACAGATGCCGTGCGGGACGCGGCGCTTCGGCGAGAACGTCGGCATCGGGTTCTTCGGATCGGGCGCCCAGTCGCTTCGCGCCTGGTCGATCTCCACGAACCCCGCGCGCACGACGAGCGCCGGGTGCCCGGTGTGGTTCGTGATCGTCAGGATCTCGTCGCGCAGCGACGGCACGATCATCAGGTCGACCTTCTCGAAGATCTTCTGCATCTCGATCGCGACCTTGCGGCGCATGCGGTCGGCCTGCACGAAGTCGACCGCCGAGAGGAACCACGACTGGCGGAACGTGTTCGGCCACGCGTCCGGCACCTGCATCTTGAGCTGGTCGATCTTTCCGGAGAGCGTGAGCTCCTCGAACGACGCGGCACCCTCGGCGAAGAGCACGGTGTTGAGGGACGAGTACGGCCAGTCCGGCAGCGAGACCTCCACCGGCGTCATGCCGAGCTTGCGGAGCGTGTCGATCGCGGCGCGGTCGACCTCGGTCGCCGGGCTCTCGTTCAGCCACGCCGGGATGTACCCGACCTTCAGACCCTTCACGGGAGCGTCCGCCTCGAAGTCGAGCTTCGAGGGGATGCTGTAGAGGTCGCCGGGGTCAGGACCCGTGATCGCGGCGAGGACCAGCATGGCGTCCTCGACGCCGCGCGTCATCGGCCCGAGCTTGTCGAGCGACCAGCAGAGCGTCATCGCGCCGGTGCGCGGCACGCGGCCGAACGTCGGCCGCAGGCCGGTCACACCGCAGCGCATCGCGGGATCCACGATGGAGCCGCCGGTCTCGCTTCCGATCGAGAAGCCGACGAGTGCGGCCGCGGTCGCCGAGCCCGGACCCGCGCTGCTGCCGCCCGAGCCCTCCTCGAGGACCCACGGGTTCATCGTCATGCCGCCGAACCAGACGTCGTTCAGCGCGAGCGCGCCCAGCGAGAGCTTCGCGATCAGCACCGCGCCGGCGTTCTGCAGGCGCGCGACGACGGCGGAGTCCGCGTCGGGCACGCGGTTGCGGTACGGCTCGGCGCCCCACGTCGTGAGAATGCCCTTCGTGTCGAGGAGGTCCTTCACGCCGAACGGAATGCCGTGAAGCGGGCCGCGGTACTTGCCGGCGGCGATCTCCGCGTCGGCGGCCTTCGCGCGCTGCAGCGCGAAGGCCTTCGTGTGCGTGATGACGGCGCGGATCTTCGGGTCGAGCCGCTCGATGCGCGCGGAGTAGATCGAGACGAGCCGCTCGGACGTCAGCGCTCGCGACTGGATCCAGCGCGACTGCCACGCGATCGGCGCGAACGCGATGTCGTCGTCGCTCTTCGGCATCGGGGGCGCGGCGGCGGCGCTGCGCACGAACCGGTCCTGCGCGGGTAGAGCCGGCACG
The DNA here is from genome assembly GCA_036271035.1 of Thermoanaerobaculia bacterium. Lineage (GTDB taxonomy): Bacteria > Acidobacteriota > Thermoanaerobaculia > UBA5066 > Gp7-AA6 > DAHUXD01. Next base: position 16,854 of record DATBBK010000233.1, read on the forward strand.
CCCGGGATGATCGGATTCCAGAGCGTCGCGGGCTGCAGCCCGTCCTCGAGCGCGAGCTTGCGCGGTCCCGTGCGCCGCTCCATCGTCTGCGCCATCGCGCTGCGCCAGTTGCCGGCCGCCTGCGCGAGGTCCTTCTCCGGAAACGAGAGGCGGACGAGCTTCTCGGCCTCGGCGAACGTCGCCGTCGTGACCTCCGGCCCGACCGGCGGCGCGGTGCCGAACGCGGGCGGCGTCCCGGCGACCGGAGTGGGCGCGGGCGGCGGGTCGGGGGCCGTGGATCGCGCCGCGCGGGAGATCGCGGTCGCGCCGACGACGCCGGCGGCGGTCCGGGTGAGAAACTTCCGGCGGGATTCGCGCATGGAGCCTCCGTTCGTTGACGGAGATCCTAGCGTGAGCGGCCCGCCTCCCGGCCCAGCGCGGCGGCGCGCGTGAAGAAGTCCCTCGCCTCGCGGTAGCGAGCCGCCGCCTCCCGCGCGGATCCCGCCCGGGCGAGCTTGTCCGCGGTCGCCTGCTTCGCGACGCCGCGCGCGAAGGTCGTCGGGGCGAAGTCCTGGCCGCGGGCGCTCTCGGCGTCGCGCCGTGCGGCGGCGGCGGCCGCGGAGGCTTCCGCGAGCTCCTGGCGAGGGGAGGGGGCGGACGGCGAAGGCGACGGCTCCACGCTCGGCGTCGGAATCGCCGTGGGCATCGCCGTCGGCGCCGACGTCGGAGCGGGCGCCGCCTCCGTCGGGGCGGCGGACTCGAGGGGAGCGGATGCGATCGCGGGCGTCGTCGGCTCGAGAGCCGGCGCGGTCGGCGGCGCTATCGACGAGGTCGACGAGGTCGACGAGACCGCTCCGGCCGCGGTCTGCGACACGGCCTCGGCGGGCGCGGTCGCGACGGGCGTGGCCGCCTCGGGCGGAGACACGACGGGCGCGCCGGCCTCCCGCGCCTCGGCGGCTCGCGCCGAGCGGGACGGCCACGACCGCCACACGCCCACGGCCGCGCCGACCGCTGCCCCGAGCACCAGAACCTCCACGAGCCAGACCGTGCGCCGCGAGCGCGCCTGCTTGAGCGGGACTCCCATGTCGGGACCGCGCAGGTCGCGTGCGCGCTTCGCGTCGCGCGCGTCGCGGGCTCTGTCGGCGGGGTCGGCGCCGATCAGCTCGACGGCGCCCAACGAGGGCGGTGTCGCGGACGGGTTCGGCGGAGTGGCCGCGTGCGGCGGCGGAAGCGGCTCCCCGGACGCCATCCGGATCGTGTGCAGCGGATCCGGATCCGCGATCTCCGAGGGCCGCGCGGCAAAGTTCGTTGCGCCGCCCTCGTCGAAGGGCGCCGATGCGCCGGCCTGCGGTGCGTCGCGCCGCGCTGCGGCCGCCACCGCCTCCGCCGCGAGCGCGAATCGATCGCGCGGTCCGTACCGGCTCTGCAGAGCGACGATCGCGCGGTCGAACTCGTCGGCCGTCGCGAAGCGATCGTCGCGGCGGCGCTCGAGCGCTCGCAGCACGACGGCGCGGAGATCCGGGGGGACGCGGCCCGAGAGGTCGGATTTCTCGAACGGAATGATCCGGTCCAGATCGCGCGCGCGCGCGACGTCCGCCTCGGACTCTCCCTGGAACGGCGGCTGACCGGTGAGGAGCTCGTAGAGCACGATCCCGAGGCTGTAGAGATCGCTGCGCCCGTCCAGCCGCTCTCCCGACGGCAGCGCGTCGAGCTGCTCCGGCGACGCGTAGCGCGGGGAGCCGAGCGCCGCTCCGCTCGCGGCCGCGTCCGAGTCGTAGGCGGCGCGGCGTGTCACCGCGAGGCCGACCAGCTTGACGGTGGGATTGTGTTCGGCGTCCGTCGCGAGCATCAGGTTGCGCGGCGTCACCTCACCGTGCACGACGCCCTTCCGGTGCAGGTAACCCAGCGCGAGGAGCGTCTGGTGCGCGATCTCGAGCGCGAGCGGTACGCCGGCGAGCCCGCGCAGCCGCGCGTAGTCGGCGAGGTCGAAGCCGTCCACCTGCTCGAGCACCAGGCAGGGCGCGCCGTGCTCGTCGATCGCGAAGTCGTAGATCGCGCCGACGTTCGGATGTCGGAGCCGCGTCGCGACGTTCGCCTCGTCGAGGAACCGCCGTTCCGCGTCCGAGTCGGGGACGAGATCCGGGCGCAGGACCTGGAGGATGCGGATCTCGTGGAGCACGCGGTGGCGGACCCGGTACGACGTTCCCGCTCCGCTCTCGCGGATCTTGGCGAGAATCTCGTACTTTCCTTCGAAGAGACGCCTCGAATCGGTCACCGGGAACGCCCCTTTCCGCGCGGCCGGGGATCATAGTTCAGAGCGGGTGCGGATTGCGGCCGATCCATCGTTTCCGCTGCACCAAGGTGCAACGGGGGCCGGCCGGGCCCGGCGGTAGAGTGGATGTCGGACCGAACTCCGAATAGCGAACACCGAACACAGGAGGAATGATGAGACGGATCCTCGCGACCCTCGCCCTAGCCGCCGTTCTCGCCGGATGCTCCTCCCTCACGACGAACGCGGACTACAACCCGGCCACCGATTTCTCGAAGTACAAGACCTGGGCCTGGCACGAGACCGAGTCGATGAAGGACACGCTCTGGCGGGACCGGGTCAAGACAGCGGTTTCGGACGAGCTCCGGATGAAAGGGCTCGTGCCGTCCGAGTCGAATCCGGACCTCTGGGTCGTCGCGCACGTGCGCCTCGACGAGCAGACGCAGATCAATACCTACAACACCGGCTGGGGCTACGGCTGGGGCTGGGGCTACGGCGCGGGCATGACGACGTCGACGGTTTCGCAGATCCCCGTCGGGACGCTGATCGTGGATCTCGTCGACGTGAGCCAGAAGCAGATGGTCTGGCGCGGCACGGCGACCAAGACGCTCAGCCCCGACGCCAGCCCGGAGTCGAAGCAGAAGAACCTCCAGGAGGCGGTCTCGAAGATGTTCGCGAACTTCCCGCCGAAGAAGTAGGCGCCAGGCCGACCGCGTCTTCGTAGGGCGGCCCTTGCGGCCGCCCTGCTTGGGCGGCGAGAAGGTGGTCGTCGGGGTCTACGACGCCTTCCGGTCGCTCGTCAGAGACGCGCCGAGCTCGCGCTGGAGCGCCTGCCGGTAGTCGTTCATGGCGCGGCGCGCCACTCGTTCGAGAGCCTGGATGCGCCGGACCGAGCGCCGGCGCTCGCACGGGGCCAGCCCGGACCGACCGAAGGCGCAAGCCTCTCGTGCGAGCAGATCGGTCGCGTGGATCCAGCGGTCGCCAAGCGCTTCCGGGTTGGTCTCTCGCGTGCGTCTCATCATGGCCGCCTCCATCGCTCGCAATCGTGCTCCGGGACGGGAGCGGCGGCCTGATGCATGTGCATCAAACGTCGCAGGCAGCGGCAGTCTAACCTCCAATCGGACAGGCGCAGGTTGCCTGCAAGGAGAGCACGAATGCATGCCGTTCTACGGCCGACGGATTCGGGCTGCGCCAGGGATCTCTCACCGCGCGAAGAAGAGGTGCTCCAGCATCTTGCGCTGGGACTCGCCACGCGGGAGATCGCGGCGAGGCTCGCGATCTCACCCGTTACGGTCCGGAATCACGCCCAGCGGATACTGTCGAAGCTCGGCGTCCACAGCCGTGTCGAGGCGGTGGTGTGGGGCTTCGCGCGCGGAGTGATCGACCTCGCGGCCGCGCGGCAACATATTAGAGATCGCTAATATGTCCGGCCGGCGCCCCCCCCGCGTGGGGCAGGCGGGGCTAGAGGACCTTGCGCGTGCGCAGCTCGCGGAGGATGACCACCACGAGCAGGAGCGCTCCGAGGGCGAGGAGCGCGGGGC
>DATBBK010000234.1:0-22642 GCA_036271035.1 Thermoanaerobaculia bacterium
GATCGACGTCGCGACGAGCGTCCGGCCCGAAGCGTCCGCGACGACGATGAGGTCCGTCCCGACCGTGCGCAGCGACAGGTGCGCCGGACCGTTCGCCTCCTCGGCGGGCCCGTCACCCGTCGAGAGCCACGCCGCCTCCCCGAAGCCGGTCGCGGCCCTCATCTCGTCGAGCCGGCGCGCCGGATCGGCGACGCGACGCAGGCGCGACGGCACCCAGGCGCGCGGCAGCGCGGCTGGATTCTCGAAGATCGCCATCTCCGGTCCCCTCGCCTGCTCCGCCCAGCCGCGCGGCGGATCGGCGCCCGGCGCGGCGATCGCCCATCTCACGTTCAGCGCCGACAGAAACGGCGCGGCGAGGTCGTCGATTCGGTTGAACGAGGCCGGCTGGAGACGGCACCACAGCGGGAACGTGTCGGCGAAGCGGTCGAGCACGAGCGACTCGTAGCCGCGCGCGTCCTCGAGCCGGTAGAGCGCGGCGGCATTGGGCCGCAGGACGCCGTCCGGCGCCGCGACGCGCCCCGGGTCGTAGCCGACGGGAAGGGCCGCGAGCGTCGGCAGAGGCGGCGCGAGCGAGCCCGCCGGCAGCGTTGGATAGGTGCCCCGCATCTCCAGGATCCGCTGGCCGACGAGGAGCACCAGCGCCGCGTCGCGGATCCGCGGACTGCGGACGGAGGCGGCGGCGACGGCGAGCAGGACGAGGGGCACGGTCTCGTACGCGAGCTGCGGCAGTACGAAGCTTCGGGACAGGCCGCGCTCGGCGTACACAGGCCGCGCGAGGAGCGCGGCGACGAGGATCAGGATCGCGCACGCTCCCGACGCGACGGCGAGGCGGCGGCGCGCGGCGGCGCTCGCGGCGACCTCGGAGGCGCCGAGCGCGGCGAGCCCCGCGAGGCCGAGGCCCGCGAGGAACACGAGCCGGTAGTTCAGCGCCAGCGCGAACCCGGGCAGCCGCTCGGTCGCGTGCATGAGCCCGGGCGCGCTCGCGCCGTACAGCAGCCCCGCCGCGGCGAAGACGGCGAAGATCGCGCGGCCGCGCGGACGCTCGGGCGAGGCGCTCGAGCCCGAGAGCATTCGCCTTCGCGGCGCGGCGAGAGCGACGAACGCGAGCGGGAAGAGCACCGCGCCGGCGTAGCCGAGCGGCATGCCGGACCCGTCGGGACGGCTCGGGTCGACCGGACTCCTCCCGTAGATGCCGTGCGCGAACGGGAGCAGGTCCGGCAGCAGGCGCCGCGCCGCCTCGTCCGCGGAGACGGACTGCCCGGGTGCCGCCGCGGACGCGAGCGCCGTCCTGCGCGCGCGGTACTCCGCGGAGCGCGGGATCGCCTCGAGCAGCGGAAGAAGCTGCGGCCCGGCGAGGGCGAGCGCGAGGAGGCTTGCGCCGGCGGCCGCCGCGATCGAGCGCGCCGCGCGACCTCCGCCCCCGCGCCGCGGCCACAGCTCCCAGACGAAGTAGACGCCCGCCGCGGCCGCGCCGTGGAAGAACGACTCCGGATGGCCGCCGCACAGCGACAGCCAGAGCGCGGCCGCCGTGATCGCGACGCCGCGCCGGTCCGGGCCGCGCGCGAGGCGCCGCAGGCCGAGGAGCAGGAGCGGCAGAGTCGCCGTCGACGGACCGACGCTCCAGCCGTTCCAGAACACGACGTACGTCGACAGCCCCCACGCCGCCGCGCCGACGAGTGCCGCGGCGGCGGGGAGCCGCGCTTCACGTTCCGCGGCGGCGAGCGGTCTCGACCCGCTCGGCGACGGGGGAGCCGCCCCGACGCCGAAGTCGGCGAAGAACAGGTACGCCGTCAGGAACCCGAGGAAGAGCGTGAACGCGCAGGAGAACGTCCACGAGAGCGGCAGCGGCAGCCAGATGCCGAGCCACGTCGACGGGTGCAGCACGCCCGCCTGCGCCGCGCCGAGCAGCGGCGTGCCGCAGAGCACGAACCGGTTCCAGAGCGGTGCGCGCCCGTTGACGAGCGCCTCGCGGACGGCGGCGCGCCAAGGCAGGTTGGCGAACGCGAGGTCCGACAGGATCGGATTGTGGACCGCGATCGCCTCGTGGCGCGACTCGGCGAACGACTTCCAGGGGTCCGCCGTCTCGTAGAGGTCGGCCGGGCCGTAGAGCTCGCCGAACAGCACGGCGCGGCCGGTCAGCGCGAGCGGCAGGAGCGCGAGCACCAGCGCCGCCGCGGCCGGGATCCGCGCGACGAAGCGATGCGCGAGCCAGAGCGCAGACGCGGCGGAGCCCGCGTAGGCGAGCCAGAGCGCGGCAGTCTCGATTCTCAGGGCGTTCCTCTGCGGCGATTCTAAGTGCCGTCGTCCCGTAAGATGCCGCCGTGGCCTATTCCTGGGAGCGCCTGAGCGGCGACGACAAGGCGGCGATCCTCGACGCCGTCGCGGGCGGCCCCGCTCCCCCGCCGCGTCTCGTCGAAATCTCCTGGCAGGACCGCTGCAACATCGACTGTTTCTTCTGCTCGACGGCGGAGATCCGCTCCGGCAACCACAGCCTGACGCGCGAGCGCCTCATCGCCCTGTTCGACGAGATGCGCACGCTCGGCGTGAAGGCCGTGCGACTGATGGGCGGCGGCGAGCCCCTCTTCCGCAAGGATGCGGCGGAGCTCGTCGCCGAGCTCGGCGCGCGAGGCATCGCGATCGCCGACGTCACCACGAACGGCGTCCTCATGACCGAGCCCGTGCTGCGCGCGCTCTACGCCGCCGGATGCGACGAGATCTGCGTCTCGCTGAACGCCGCCGGCCCGGCCTCCTACGCCGAGATGATGCGGACGACCGGAAAGAATTTCGACCGCGTCGTCGACAACGTCCGGCTCGCGGCACGGCTCAAGCGAGAGACGGGAGCGAAGACGCTCCTGCGCGTCCAGTTCCTGGTCTACAAGGACAACTACCGCGACCTGCCCGAGATGCACCGCGTCTTCCGCGAGAGCGGCGCGGACCGGTTCTGGCTCAACGGCCTCTACCCCGTCCGGCCGATGCCGACGATGGACGAGGCGGACATCAACGAGATGCTCCGGCTCTACGAGGAGGTCCTGGCCCAGGACTACTTCGAGCGGCTGGAGCGCTTCTCGTTCTGGGAGCGTGCGATCGCGGATCGCATCGAAGCGTCAACGCGGCGCGTGTTCGAGCGCGCGCCGCTGTCGCGGCGGGCGGCGATCGCCGTGAAGCGCTTCGATCCCGCGGACCGGCGCGCGCGCCGCGCGGAGAGCCTCCACGAGTTCTGCCTGATCGGCTGGTACGGCACGACGCTCAACGCGAACGGCGACGCCGTGACGTGCTGCATCCTGCAGGACCATCCGACCGCGGTCATGGGGAGCGTCCACAACGCCACGCTGGAGGAGATCTGGCGAGGCGATGCGTACGAGCGGTTCCGCGCCGAGCTGCGCGAGATCATGGCGCGCCGCGGGAACGTCGGCGACTTCGCGGGCTCGTGCACGGTCGAGGGCGTCTGTGCCGAGAAGGGCGCGTGTCCGACGCGGTCGTTCTACTGGTCGGGAGACCTGCCGTTCCGCCGCCGTTTCCACGAGACCGTCGAGGCGATGCGGGCACCCGCGGGCGCGCCGTTCGCGACGCTCACGGGAGGGAAGGCGAGGCTGCCGGTGCTGGAGCGAGAACGGGACACCGGGGTGTACAAGTAACGAGTTTCCAGTTCCGAGTCTCTAGTTTCTGGTTTGCGAAAATGCCGTCTCGTCGAGCGTCGCGGCGGTCCGGCTCAACTAGGAACTAGAAACCAGGAACCAGGAACGGTTGATGCTCCGCCGCGAGGCTCCCTTCCGCTAAAACGGCCACCACCCCTGCGGCAGGTTCTTCGCCAGGTCGTTGTAGAGCACGACGACCAGCAGAGCCAGGATCATCACGAACCCGACCTGCAGGATCCGCTCCTTCACGCGCAGGGAGAAGTCGCGGCGCGCGAGCCCCTCGACGCCGAGCAGGAAGAGGTGGCCGCCGTCGAGGACCGGGATCGGCAGCAGGTTGAAGATGCCGAGCTGCAGCGAGATGGCGGCCATCAGCGAGATGAACGAGATCGGGCTCGTTCGCGCCGCCTCGCCCGAGAACTTGGCGATGTCGAGCGGTCCCGACATCGACCGCATGCTCGCGGCGCCGCGGACGAGCCGTCCGAGGATCGACAGCGTCATCCGGAAGTCCGTCTGCACGCGCCGCCAGCCCTCGACGAGCGCCTGGCGGAATCGGAACCGCTCGACGACCTCCGGCAGGTCGCTCGAGACCTGGACGCCGACCTTCCACGAGCCGTCGGGGTCCTTCCGCGGGGCGACCTGAACGGTGCCGTGCTCCTTGCCGCGCTCGTACTCGATCGCGAACGGGCCGGGCGCGGAGCCCGTGACCGCGTCGACGAACTTCTGGAAGACCTGGTTCGGCGCGCCCTGGATCGGCTTGCCCGCGACCGAGAGGACGACGTCGCCCGTCTTCAGACCCGCATGCTCGGCGGGCGATCCGCTGACGACGGCGGCGATGCGGGCGCGCACGTTCGCGCCGAAGTCCGGCAGCAGGCCGACGTCGCCGAGGTCGTACTTCGTCTTGGGCCGCGGAACGACGCTGAGGAACACGCCGTTGCCGCCGCGGTCCACCTCGACGTTCAACGGCTGGCGCGCGCTCATCCCGAAGATGAAGAGCGCGTCGCGCCAGCGCGGTGTCTCGGTGCCGTTGATGGAGACGATGCGGTCTCCCGGCTTGAATCCCGCCGTCTCGCCCGGCGAGCCGGGCTCGACGACGCGGACGACCGGCGGCTGGAGCTCGTACGCCGGCACGCGCGTGCCGACGACGAATACGGTCGTGTGGAGCGCGTACGCGAGGACCAGGTTCATCGTGGGTCCGGCGAGCAGCACGAGCGCGCGCTGCCAGCGCTTGCCCGTCGGCGGCGCCTCCTTCGACGTGCCCTCGGTGACGGTCGATTCGTCCGGGCCGAGCCCGACGACGCGTACGTACCCGCCGAGCGGGATCGCGGACACGCGGTAGTCCGTGCCTCGCCACGTCTTGCCGAAGAGGCGCTTGCCGAAGCCGACCGAGAAGACCTCGACCGGGAAGTTGAACCACTTGGCGACGGCGAAGTGCCCGAACTCGTGCACGACGACGAGCACGGACAGGACGACGATGAGTGCGAGTGTGTTGCTGAGGATCGTCAAGGCGGCTCCTTGGCTGGATCTTTGAACCGGGTGTGGTTTCTACCGCGCGACCGCGGCCGCGCGGCGCCGGACGATCGCGTCCGCGGCGTCCCGAGCCGCCCTGTCGATCGCCTCCGCGTCCTCGAGGCTGCGGGGAGCCGGCATTCCCCCGACGCTGTCCATCGTGTCGGACACCACTCCAACGATGTCCGGGAAGGAAATCTTCCCCTCCAGGAAGGCCGCGACCCCGACCTCGTTCCCGGCGTTCAGGACCCCGGTCGCGCCTCCGCCGGCGGCGAGGGCCTGGCGGGCGAGACCGACCGCGGGATAGCGCCGCGGGTCCACCTCGAAGAAGTCGAGCCGCGACAGCGCGACGAGGTCCAGGCGGCCGAACTCGTTCTCGAAGCGGTCGGGATAGGCGAGCGCGTAGACGATCGGGAACTTCATGTCGTTCTTGGCGAGCTGCGCGACCAGCGAGCCGTCCACGAACTCGACGAACGAGTGGATGAGGGACTGCGGGTGGATGACGGCGTCGATCCGCTCGCCCGGAAGGCCGAAGAGGAAGTGCGCCTCGATGACCTCGAGCCCCTTGTTCATCATCGTCGCGGAGTCGATCGTGATCTTCGGTCCCATCTTCCACGTCGGATGCGCGAGCGCGTCGGCGACGGTGATCGCGTCGAACGTGTCGAGCCGGCGCTCCCGGAACGGTCCGCCGGACGCCGTCAGCACGAGCCGCCGCGCCTCGCCGTCGCGGCCGGCGCGCAGCGCCTGGTGGATCGCGCTGTGCTCGGAGTCGACGGGCACGATCTCCGCGCCGCTCTTGCGCGCCTCCGCGAGGATGAGCTCCCCGGCGACGACGAGCGTCTCCTTGTTGGCGAGCGCGAGCCGCTTCCCGGCGCCCACCGCGGCGAGCGCGGAGCGCAGCCCCAGCGCGCCCACGAGCCCGCCCACGACCACGTCGGCCCCCGGATGGCGCGCCGCCTCGTCGAGCCCCTCGCGGCCCGAGACGATGCGCGGCGCGACGCCGGCCGGGAGCAGGCGCTCGAGGCGCGAGACGTCCTCGGCGCGGTCGATCGCCACCAGCTCCGGCCGGAAGCGCGCGACCTGCTCGGCGAGCTTCTCGATCGAGCGGCCCGCGGCGAGCGCGGTGACCCGGAAGCATTCCGGGAACGCGGCGGCGACGTCGAGCGACGAGCAGCCGATCGAGCCGGTCGAGCCGAGGATGGCGAGAGTTTTCATTGCAAAAGGCGGATCTTACATGCCGGGGTCCGTCCCGAGGTCCCGAACCCTCGGCTCAAGTATTCACCCGGAAGCTCAGAAGCTCATGCCCGACCCCGCCAGGAAGAGAGCCATGACGGGTCCCGCGAAGATGAGCGAGTCCAGGCGGTCGTAGAACCCGCCGTGGCCCGGCAGGAAGGTCCCGGAGTCCTTCACCCCCGCCCCGCGCTTCCAGAGAGACTCGACGAGATCGCCGATCTGACCGGCGGTCGAGACGAACGCTCCGGCGGCGAGCCCGCGCAGCGAACCGAGCTCGGGAAGCAGGACCCAGGTCCCGGCGGCCGCGCCGAAGAGGGCGGCGCCGATGAGGCCGGCGATCGTCCCCTCCCACGTCTTGTTCGGTGAGACCTGGGGCGCGAGACGGTGACGGCCGAGCCGGCGGCCGAAGTAGTACGCGCACGAGTCGCAGGCCCAGACGATCAACAGCAGTGTGACGACCGCGCGCGGCGACACGCTCCGCAGGTAGCAGATGGACGCCGCGGGCAGCGCGATCGAGAACATGCCGAACGCGGTCGATGCGGCGCCCGCGAGCGCGGCGGGAGGAGCGACGCCGGAGAAGAGCGGCGCGACCGCCGAGAGCAGCACGGCCGCGATCCCCGCGCCGAACCAGAACGCCGGCCCGGTGCGCACGGCGATCGTCACCACCTCGCCCGAGGACGTCTCGAAGTGGATCGGCCCCCACAGGAGCGCCGCGCCGCCGAGGAGCAGCGCGGACGCGCCGATGCCGATGGTTTTCGCGACGGGATGGCCGGTGCGCTCCGCGAGCTTGTAGAACTCCCACACGGCCCCGAGCGTGAGCGCGGCGACGAGGGCGTTGAAGACGATCGGCGGCGCGAGGAACAGCGCCGCGAGCACCAGCGGGATCGCGACCGCCGCGGCGAGCTCGCGCTTCATTCCGCGTGAGACGCTACTACGTTCGCCCGTTCGAGGACTTGCGATCCTCGTCCGACTGGCGCCGCTCGTCGATGACTCCCCCGTAGCGCCGCTCGCGCTTCTGGAAGTCGAGGATCGCCTCGAAGAGGTTTCGCTTGCGGAAGTCCGGCCAGAGGGTCGGCGTGACCCAGATCTCGGCGTACGCGATCTGCCAGAGCAGGAAGTTCGACACGCGCATCTCGCCACTCGTCCGGATGAGCAGGTCGGGGTCGGGGACGCCGGCGGTGCCGAGCCGTGAGCCGAGCGTCTCCTCGTCGATCTGCTCGGGCGTGAGGCGGCCGGCCTGCACGTCGTGGGCGAGCGATCGGCACGCGTCGACGATCTCGGTGCGGCCGCCGTAGTTGAGCGCGATGTTGAACGTCATGCCGCGGCACGACGACGTCGTGGCGAGACCCTGCGAGAGCGCCTTCTGGACGGACGCGTCGAGCTCGTTCATGCGGCCCACGACGCGGAAGCGGATGTCGTTCTTGACGAGGTTCGCGAGCTCCTTCGCGAGGTACTCCTTGAGGAGCGTCATGAGGGTCACGATCTCGAAGCGGGGCCGCTTCCAGTTCTCGACGGAGAACGCATAGAGAGTGAGCGCGTCGAGCTCGAGGCGCGCGCACGTCTCGACCGTCTCGCGGACGGAGGCGATGCCCGCCCGGTGGCCCTCGACGCGCGGCGAGCCGCGCTGCTTCGCCCAGCGGCCGTTGCCGTCCATGATGACGGCGATGTGCCGCGGCAGACGCGCGAGGTCGATCTCCTCGGCGAGCTGGCGCTCGAAGGTGCCCGGCGCCGCGAGGGATTCGAGATCGATCACGGGTGCGATTTTAGCAGCCCGCCGAACGTCCGCCTGCCGACGTATTAGCCACGGCTAATACGTCGCTCGCATCACTCGTAGCTCACCCGCGTGAGCGTCAGCCCCTTCGCCGGCGCCTTGAACGAGAGCCGCGTCCGGTCGCCTCTGGCGAGAAGCTCCGCCGTCCGGCCCGGCGGGACCCTCCCGCGCGCGGCGTCGGCGAGGACCCCGCAGATCGAGCGGACCATGCCGCGCAGGAAACCGTTGCCGCGGAAGAGAGCGCGCAGCTCCGGCCCCGCCTCGGAGATCTCCACGAGGTCCAGCCGGCGGACCTCCGATCCCTCGCCGGTCCGCTGCACCGCGAAGACGCCGAAGTCGCGCTGGCCCGGCAGCGCCGCGGCGGCCTCGCGCATGAGCTCGGCGCGCGCCACGGGTGAGATCGGAGCGACGAACGGAAACTCGCGGGGCGGCGCGACCTCCGAGCGGCTCCAGCGATAGAGGTACTCCTTCCACTTCGCGTCGAATCGCGCGTGGAAGTCCGGCGTCGCCTCGTCCACGGCGAGCACGCGCACGTCGAGCGGCAGGCGGTCGTTGACGGCGTCGCGCACGCAGCGCGGGTCGCGCGCGCGCGGCAGATCGAAGTGGGCGACCTGGCCGTCGGCGTGCACGCCGGTGTCGGTGCGGCTCGCGCCCTCGACCTTCACCGGCGCGCGGACGAGATCCGACAGGGCGGCCTGCAGCACCCCCTGGACCGTCCGCGGCGCGTTGGTCTGAACCTGCCAGCCGTGAAACGCGGTGCCCGTATACGCGATCAGGGCGCGGTACCGCGCCGGCCGCGTCATCGCCCCGGGTCGCTGGGTGCGACGGACGAGCTCCCCATCGGCGAAGGAGTCTAACGTCGGCGACTCGGAGACGCGCGAAGGAGACCGCCGGAATATCCCCCCGCGACCCCGGTTATAGGCTCCCCTCGTGGCCATCGATCCCGTCTGCGGCATGGAGGTCGACCCGGCTCGCGCCGCGGCGAAGCGCGCGCACGGCGGCCGCGTCATCTACTTCTGCGCGGAAGGCTGCGCGGAGACCTTCGACCGCGATCCGGCGTCCTACGATGTCCCGCGCGCCGGGGCGAAGATGCCAGCGCGCCCGGCCGCCGCGCATCGCGGGCCGCTGCTCCCGTCGATGAAGGCGCCCGAGCCTCGCGCCGCCGCGTCGCATCCCGCGGCGCCGGCCAGCGCGAAGACGGCCTCGCGCGAGCCCGAGCGCATGACGCTCGCGCTCCAGGGAATGCACTGCGCGTCCTGCGTCGCGACGATCGAGGGCGCGCTCGCCGCGGTCCCCGGCGTCGCCGACGCGTCCGTCAATCTCGGGACCGGCCGCGCGCACGTGACCGGACGCGGGCTGCTGGCCGACCGGCTCGTCCGCGCGGTTCGCGACAGCGGCTACGGCGCCTCCCCCGCGAGCGACGACTCCGCCGAGCCGGACGACGGCTCGCGCCGCGAGGAGCGCGACGCGCTTCGCCGCACGCTGGTCGCCGCGGCGCTCACGGCGCCCGTCGTCGTCCTCTCGATGGCGCACGTCGCGTTCCCTCTCCGCGAGTGGGTGCTTCTCGCGCTGACGCTGCCGGTCTACGCGTGGGCGGGGGCGCCGTTTCTCTCCGGAGCGTGGCGCACGCTCAAGAGGCGCAACGCCAACATGGACACGCTCGTCGCGATCGGGACGACGGCCGCGCTGCTGCTCTCCGTCGCCGCGACCGTCGCGCCCTCGTCCATGCCGCCCGCCGGAGGCGGCGCGCCCGTCTACTACGAGGCGGTCGGCGTGATCCTGACGCTGCTCCTGCTCGGCCGCTGGCTCGAAACGCGCGCGCGCGGCCGCGCGTCGGAGGCGGTGCGCCGGCTCCTCGACCTCGCGCCGCGGACGGCGCGCCGCATCGAGCCCGGCGGCGAGAAGGACGTGCCGCTCGCCGAGGTCGTCGTCGGGGACCGGCTGCGCGTCAAGCCCGGCGACGCGGTCCCGGTCGACGGCGTCGTCCGCTCCGGGCGCTCGTCCGTCGACGAGTCGATGCTCACGGGCGAGTCCATCCCGGTCGAGAAGAAGGAGAGCGACCGCGTCATCGGAGGAACGCTGAACGGCGACGGCGCGTTCGAGATGGAGGCGACCGCGGTCGGCCGCGACACCGCGCTCGCGCAGATCGCGAGGCTCGTCGGGGAGGCGCAGGCGTCGAAGCCGCCGATCCAGAAGCTCGCGGACCGGATCTCGGGCGTCTTCGTGCCGATCGTGCTGTCGATCGGCGTCGTCACCTGGGTCGCGTGGTACGTCGCGGGGCCCGAGCCCCGCGCGCTCTTCGCGACGGTCGCGCTCGCGTCCGTGCTCATCATCGCGTGCCCGTGCGCGCTCGGCCTCGCGACGCCGACGGCGATCCTCGTCGGGACCGGCCGCGGCGCGCGATCCGGAATCCTCTTCCGCAACGCGGACGCGCTCGAGCGAGCGCGGAGGCTGACGCTGGTCCTGCTCGACAAGACCGGGACGATCACCCGCGGCGAGCCGCGGCTCGTCGCCCGGATCCAGTACGCGGGGGCGAGCGAGGAGGACCTGCTCGGGGTCGCTGCGGCGCTCGAGGCGAGCTCCGCGCACCCGCTCGCGCGCGCCCTCGTCGCCGCCGCGCGCGAGAAGGGCGTCCGGATTCCGGCCGTGGAGGCGTTCGAGTCCCGGACCGGGCTCGGCGTCGTCGGGCGCGTCGACGGTAAGCCGGCGGCCGTGGGCAGCGTAAAGCTGATGGAAGCGGAGGGGATCGATGCGTCACACCTGGCCGACGAGCTGTCCGAGCTGGCGGCGGAGGGAAGGACGCCCGTCCTCGTCGCGTGGGGAGGGAGACTGCTCGGCGCGCTCGCGGTCGCCGACACCGAGAAGGCCGGCGCGGCGGCAGCGATCGCGCGGCTGAAGGCGCTGGGACTTCGAGTCGCGATGCTGACCGGCGACCGTGAGGACGCGGCGCGCGCCGTCGGGCGGCGCGTCGGTGTCGAAGAGGTCCTCGCCGAGGTCATGGCGGCGGAGAAGGCCGAGAGGGTGCGGATGCTGCAGGAGAAGGGCGAGGTCGTGGCGATGGTCGGCGACGGCGTCAACGACGCTCCGGCGCTCGCCCGCGCGGACGTCGGCATCGCGATCGGCGCGGGCGCGGACGTCGCGGTCGAGAGCTCCGACGTGACGCTCGTGGGCGGGCGGCTGGAGGGCGTTCCCGACGCGATCGCGCTCTCGCGCGCCACTCTCGACACGATCCGGCAGAACCTCGCCTTCGCCTTCGTCTACAACGTGCTCGGCATCCCGCTCGCCGCCGGCGCGCTCTACCCCCTGACCGGCTGGCTGCTCTCCCCCATGGTGGCCTCCGCGGCGATGGCCGCGTCGTCGGTCTCCGTCGTGACCAACAGCCTGCGGCTCTCCCGGCGGCGGCTCGAGAGGGTCCGATGACCTGGACTCCGGACCGCCTCGCCGCGATCGCCGCGGGCGCGGCGCTTCTCGCCGGCATCCAGGTCTTCTTCTTCGGGAGGCGGCGCCGCGCGGCCGCCCGGGCCGAGGGCCGCGGCGGCGGCGCGGTCACGATCCGCGTCGAGGGCGGCTACGATCCGGACACGATCATCGCCCCGCGCGGGCGGCCCCTCCGGCTGCTCTTCGACCGCCGCGAGGACAGCCCGTGCAGCGACGAGGTCGTCTTCCCGGACTTCGGGATCCGCCGTAAGCTGCCGGCCCACGCCGTCAGCGAAGTGGTGATCACGCCGGACCGCGCCGGCGAGTTTCCGTTCTCGTGCGGCATGAACATGCTCCACGGCAAGATCGTCGTCGTGGACGAGGCGAACGGGCGTGAGTCGAACGGACGGGTCGCGCGATGAGCGCCGAAGCGGCCCCTTCCCCGACCCTGCGCATCACCGAGATCTTCAAGTCGATCCAGGGCGAGTCGACCCGCGCCGGGCTGCCGTGCGCGTTCGTCCGGCTGACGGGCTGCTCGCTGCGCTGCGTCTGGTGCGACACCGCGTACGCGTTCTACGGCGGCGGCGACATGAGCGTGGCGGAGGCCGCGCGGCGCGCGATCGAGCTCGGGACGGGCCTCGTCGAGATCACCGGCGGGGAGCCGCTCGAGCAGGACGCCGTCTACCCGTTGATGGGAGCGCTCCTCGACGCCGGACGGACCGTGCTGCTCGAGACCGGCGGGCACGTGCCTCTGGACCGCGTCGACCCGCGCGTCGTGAAGATCGTGGACGTCAAGGCGCCCGGCAGCGGGATGCGGCACGCAAACCTTCCGGAGAACGTCGAGCGGCTCGGCGAGCGAGACGAGCTGAAGTTCGTGCTCGCCGACCGCGCCGACTTCGACTGGGCGCTCGACTTCGTCGTCCGCCGGGATCTCGATCGCCGCCACGCGGTCACGTTCTCTCCCGTCTGGAGCGACCTCGCGGCCTCCGAGCTCGCCGCATGGGTCCGAGACTCGGGCCGCCCGATCCGGCTGGGCCTGCAGCTCCACAAGATCCTGTGGGGCGACGCACCGGGACGATGAAAGCGGTTCGGGTCGCGGCGCAAACGCCGCGCCACAAAGAGGCTCGCGGCGGCGCAACCGCGACGCGGCGAGCCCCGGAGGCCTCGTAGTGTCTCGGGCCGTCGCGGCGCAAACGCCGCGCCACAAAGAGGCGGCCAGGGCGTCGCGCTCCGAAACGGTTCGGGAGGCCACGTAGTGTCTCGGGCCGTCGTCCTTCTGTCGGGCGGTCTCGATTCCTCGACCTGCCTGCTCGTCGCGCGGTCTGAGGGGTTCGAGACGTGGGCGCTCTCCTTCGACTACGGACAGCGGCATGCCGTCGAGCTCGAGCGCGCTCGCGCGATCGCGGAGCGCTACGGCGCCCGCGCGCACAAGGTGGTGCGCCTCGAGACGCCCGACCCCGGAGCGTCCTCCCTCACCGACAGAAACGCCGCCGTTCCGCGCGGCGGCGCGCCGGGAAGCGGGCCCATCCCGTCGACCTACGTCCCCGCGCGCAACACGCTGTTCCTCGCGCACGCGGCGGCCTGGGGAGAGGCGCTCGGCGCGTCCGACATCTTCATCGGCGCCAACGCGCTCGACTACTCGGGCTACCCGGACTGCCGGCCCG
The DNA here is from genome assembly GCA_036271035.1 of Thermoanaerobaculia bacterium. Lineage (GTDB taxonomy): Bacteria > Acidobacteriota > Thermoanaerobaculia > UBA5066 > Gp7-AA6 > DAHUXD01. The sequence continues at coordinate 13,227 of DATBBK010000234.1, forward strand.
AGTTTCTCGAGGCGTTCGAGCGTGCGGTGAACCTCGGCACGAAGGCCGGGGTCGAGGGTGGGCTGCGGTTCCGAGTGCGCGCCCCGCTCATCGCCATGACGAAGGCCGAGATCGTTCTGCTCGGCCGGTCGCTCGGGCTGGACTTCGGGCTGACGAGCTCGTGCTACGACCCGGGCCGCGACGGGACGCCCTGCGGGGCGTGCGACTCCTGCCAGCTGAGGCAAAAGGGGTTCCGCGAGGCCGGGCTCGAGGACCCTCTCTCCATCCGATCCGCCCGCCGGTCCTAAATATTGAGTCTGGAAGGCTTAATATTTTTGTAGTCATAACTTGACACTGATCCACTCAACTTGCTACAGTCACGCTTCCCCGGCCCTCGGTACGAGGGTCGCATGAGAGGTTCCGCATGCGTTTCGATCAACTCACCATCAAGGCCCAGGAGGCCGTCCAGGAAGCCCAGCGGGACGCCCGCTCGCGCGGCAACGCCGAGTTGCTGCCGGAGCACCTCCTGCTCGCCCTTCTCCAGCAGGCCGACGGAGTCGTCGTGCCGGTGCTTCAGAAGCTCGGCGCGCAGCCCGACGTCATCCGGGGCCAGGTCGAAGCCGACCTCGACCAGCGGCCGCGCGTCTCCGGCGCGTCGGCCGAGCCCGGCGTCTCGCGCGAACTGACGCGCGTCTTCGACCGCTCCTTCGAGATCGCGAAGGAGTTCGGAGACGAGTACGTCTCCGGCGAGCACTTCCTGCTCGCCCTGACCGAGAAGGACGCGGGAGGCGCCGCGCGCCGTCTCGCGGCCGCGGGCGTCCAGCGCGACGCCCTGCTCAAGGCCCTCAAGGAGGTGCGCGGCGCGACGCGCATCACCGACCCGAACCCCGAGGACAAGTACCAGGCGCTCAAGCGATACACGCGCGACCTGACCGACCTCGCCCGTCGGGGCAAGATCGATCCCGTCATCGGCCGCGACGAGGAGATCCGGCGCGTCATCCAGGTTCTCTCGCGCCGCACGAAGAACAACCCCGTGCTCATCGGCGAGCCGGGCGTCGGCAAGACGGCGATCGTCGAGGGACTCGCGCGACGCATCCACATGGGCGACGTCCCGGAGGGTCTCAAGAACAAGCGCGTCGTGTCGCTCGACCTCGGCGCGATGATCGCAGGCGCGAAGTACCGCGGGGAGTTCGAGGACCGGCTCAAGGCGGTGCTCAAGGAGATCGAGGAGGCGCAGGGCACGATCGTGCTGTTCATCGACGAGCTCCACACGCTCGTCGGCGCCGGCGCCGCCGAGGGCGCGATGGACGCGTCCAACATGCTGAAGCCCGCGCTCGCGCGCGGCGAGCTGCGCGCGATCGGCGCCACGACGCTCAACGAATACCAGAAGCACATCGAGAAGGACGCCGCCCTCGAGCGGCGCTTCCAGCCCGTCTACGTCGAGGAGCCGACGGTGGACGACACGATCGCGATCCTCCGCGGCCTGCAGGAGCGCTACGAGATCCACCACGGCGTGCGCATTCGCGACGCGGCCCTCGTGGCGGCAGCGCGCCTGTCGCAGCGCTACATCACCGACCGCTTCCTTCCGGACAAGGCGATCGACCTCGTCGACGAGGCCGGTTCGCGGCTCCGCACGGAGATCGACTCGCTTCCCGCCGAGATCGACACCGTCGAACGCCGGATCGTGCACCTCGAGATCGAGAAGCGCGCGCTGGCGCGCGAGAAGACCAAGGAGTCGAAGGAGCGGCTGGCCGAGCTCGAGAAGCAGCTCGCGAACGGACGCGAGGAGTCCAGCCGCCTCCGCGCGAAGTGGACGGCCGAGAAGGAAGTCATCCAGAAGATCGGCGAGATCAAGGAGTCGATCGAGCGCGTGCGCCTCGAGTCCACCGAGGCCGAGCGACGCGGCGAGCTCCAGCGCGTCGCCGAGCTGCGCTACGGGAGTCTCCCCCAGCTCGAGAAGGAGCTCGTCGCGGAGAACGCGAGGCTCGCCGAGCTGCAGAAGGGCGGGCCGATGCTGCGCGAGGAGGTCACCGAGGAGGACATCGCCGCGGTCGTCTCGAAGTGGACCGGCGTCCCACTCAACCGCCTCATCGAGTCGGAGACCCAGAAGCTTCTCCAGATGGAGGAGCGCGTGCACATGCGCGTGATCGGCCAGGACGAGGCCGTCAGGGCAATCTCCGAGGCGGTTCGCCGCTCGCGCGCCGGGCTGTCGGATCCGAAGCGGCCGCTGGGCTCTTTCCTCTTCGTCGGACCGACCGGCGTCGGCAAGACGGAGCTTGCCCGCGCGCTCGCCGAGTTCCTCTTCGACGACGACCAGGCGATGGTGCGGCTCGACATGTCGGAGTACATGGAGAAGCATTCCGTCGCGCGGATGATCGGCGCGCCTCCGGGCTATGTCGGCTACGAGGAGGGCGGAAGGCTCACCGAGGCGGTGCGGCGGCGCCCCTACGCCGTGGTGCTCTTCGACGAGATCGAGAAGGCGCACCCCGACGTGTTCAACGTGCTCCTGCAGGTGCTCGACGACGGGCGCCTGACCGACGGCAAGGGCCGCGTCGTGTCGTTCAAGAACACCGTGATCATCATGACGTCCAACCTCGGCTCGGAGTGGATCGCGGAGGACTCGGGCCGCGACGAGGAAGAGGTGAAGCGGAAGATCGAGGAGGCGCTCCGACGCCACTTCCGGCCGGAGTTCTTCAACCGGATCGACGACGTGATCGTCTTCCACCGCCTGACGCGCGAGGAGATCGAGCAGATCGTCGAGATCCAGCTCCGCGGGCTTCAGAAGACGGTGCAGGACCGCGGCATCCGGCTGACATGGACGCCCGCGGCGAAACGGTCTCTCGCGGGCCGCGGCTACGACCCCACGTTCGGCGCGCGGCCGCTCAAGCGGCTCGTCCAGAAGGAGGTCTCGGACCGGCTGGCCGAGCAGATCCTCGCCGGACGGTTGCTCGCCGGCGACGAGGCGGTTCTCGACAAGGCGCCGGACGGCGACGGCGTCGTCGTCCGAAAGACCGGCGTCGTGGAGCCGGTGAGCGCATGACGCCGCGGTTCGATCCCGATGAATTCGACGATCAGCAACACATTTCAACCCATTCCGTATCGAGGAGGCAGAATATGAATCTGATGCGTATCGACCCCTATCGAGAGATGCAGGCGTTCCAGGACCGGATCAACCGTGCCTTCGGCCAGAGCCAGAGCCGTCGTGAGGACGAGCAGAGCCTGGGCGCGTGGGTTCCACCCGTCGACATCGCCGAGGACAAGGACCGGATCCTCATCACCGCCGAGCTGCCGGGCTTCCAGGACAACGAGATCTCGATCCAGACCGAGAACGGCATGCTCAGCATCTCCGGCGAGCGGAAGTTCGAGCGGGACAACACGGACCGCAACTACCACCGGGTGGAGCGCTCGTACGGTCAGTTCGTCCGCAGCTTCTCGCTGCCGAACAACGTGGACCGTGAGCGGATCCAGGCGACGTTCCGCGACGGCCTGCTCGAGATCGACCTACCGAAGCGCGAGGACGCCAAGCCCCGCCAGATCCCCGTCTCGGCCGGAGCCGGCCGCGGTCCCGACACCAAGGGGACGATCGACGTGAAGTCGCGGTGAGCTTGCGCCGGGCCCACCCGGCGACGCCCGGCCCGCGCATTTCGAAGCCCCGCCCCGCGCGGGGCTTCGTCTTTTCCGGGGTCTGCTCCCGCCGGGAGGACTTTCGCGGCCTGGCAACGCGTTAGCATGCGCAGCCGAAATCGGCCGCACGAGAGGACTGAGATGCACGACGACCGCCGCCGGACACGTTCCCTTTCCCGATCGGCAACATCCCTTTTCGCCGGCTTCATGGTCGCGGTGCCGCCCGCCGCGCTCATCGTCCCGCAGGCCGCGGCCGCCGCTCCGCTCCCCCAGCGGCGCAGTGAGGTCGTCGCGGTCGTCGAGAAAGTCGCTCCATCCGTCGTGAACATCTCGGCGGAGCAGATCCAGCGCCGTCGCCAGTCGCTCTTCGACGACTTCTTCTTCGGAAACGATCCACGCTCGCGGCGGCGTACGAGCCAGTCGCTCGGCTCGGGCGTGATCATCGACGCGAAGGGGATCATCCTCACGAACGACCACGTCGTCTCCGGCGCCTCCAAGATCACGGCGACGACGAAGGCCGGCGCCGAGCTCGACTGCGATGTGATCGGCTCCGACGCGGACAACGACGTCGCCGTGCTGCGCGTGCGCAAGCCGAGCGGGCAGCTCCCGGCGATCCATCTGGGATCCTCGTCCGACCTGCTGATCGGCGAGACGATCGTCGCGATCGGCAATCCGTTCGGCCTCTCGAACACGGTGACGGCCGGCGTCGTGTCCGCCGTCGGCCGGAGCGTGCGCGGCGAGAACGAGCACACGTACACCGACTTCATCCAGACCGACGCGTCGATCAACCCGGGCAACTCCGGCGGGCCGCTCGTCAACGTCGACGGCGACATGATCGGCATCGCGACCGCGATCATCGGCGGCGCGCAGGGGATCGGGTTCGCGATCCCGATCGACCGCGCGAAGCGGATCGTCGAGGACCTCGTGAAGTTCGGCGAGGTCCGGCCCGTGTGGGTCGGCCTGCGCGGCCGCACGCTCGTCTCGGGCGAGGAGAACCGCCCGCGTGGAATGCGCGTGAAGAGCGTCTACCCGAACTCTCCGGCGTCGCGCGCCGGGGTGCGGGCGGGCGACCAGATCGTCTCCGTCGACGGCGTCCCGATCGACTCGCAGGAGGCGTTCGAGACGATCCTTTCGACGCGCGGGCCCGGCAAGCCGTTCAAGCTCGTGCTGCGCGGCAAGGAGGGCGACCGGACCGCGACACTGCAGGGCGAGGCGCCGCCCGCGGGCATCGGGACGCGGCTGCTGCAGGACGAGCTCGGCATGGGACTGCGCTCGGGCGGCGACGAGATGCGCATCACGATCATCGACCGCAACGGCGTGGCGGCGCAGGCCGGGCTCAAGACGGGCGATCTGCTGCTGTCTCTGAACGGCACACAGGTCCGTGCGGCAGAGGACGTGGATCGCGTCTTCCAGCGCGACCTGAACAAGGACAGCGTCGCGATCGAGATCGGCCGGGGCCGGTTCAGCTATTCGCTGACGCTGCCGCTGGAGTAGCGGTTTCGGGTTCGAAGGCCTGCTGCTAGCATGCGCGCACTTTGACCGATACGCCGACCACGCCCCGCGTCCGTTTTGCGCCCTCGCCAACCGGATCGCTGCACGTCGGCGGCGCCCGGACCGCGCTCTACAACCTGCTCTTCGCGCGCCGCGAGAGGGGCACCTTCATCCTGCGCATAGAGGACACCGACGTCGAGCGCTCGCGGGAGGAGCTCTCCGAGCAGATCCTGTCGGCGATGAAGTGGCTGGGCCTCGACTACGACGAGGGCCCGATCCACCAGTCCGGCCGCTGGGAGCTCTACCGCGCCGCCGCGGACCGCCTGATCGCCGAGGAAAAGGCGTACCGCGCGTTCGAGACGCCCGAGGAGCTCGACGCCGATCGCAAGCGGGCGGACGCGGAGGGCCGGGCGTACCGCTACTCGGGCGCCGGCCGCGCGATCGACCCCGGGGAGAGCGACCGCCGCGCGAGGGCCGGAGAGCGGTTCGTCGTCCGCCTCAGGATGCCCGCGGAGACGATCGTCGTCGAGGACATGATCCGCGGCCGCATCGAGTTTCCGCCGGACGCGCTCGACGACTTCGCGCTCGTGCGCTCCGACGGCCATCCGCTGTACCACTTCTGCGTGTGCGTGGACGACGCCGACATGCGAATCACCCACGTGATCCGCGGCGACGACCACCTCGCGAACACGCCCAAGCACGTCGCCCTCTTCCAGGCGCTCGGCGCCGAGATTCCGCGCTTCGCGCACCTCGGCATGATTCTCGGCACCGACCGCAAGAAGCTGTCGAAGCGCCACGGCGCCGCCGCGGTCGAGGAGTGGCGCGACGCCGGCATCCTCCCGGAGGCGCTCGTGAACTACCTCGCGCTGCTGGGCTGGGCCCCGGGCGACGACCGCGAGATCCTGTCGCGCGCCGAAATGGAGAAGGAGTTCTCGCTCGAGCGCGTCGGCGCCTCTCCGTCCGTGTTCGATCCCGAGAAGCTGCTCTGGATGAACTCGCAGTACATCGCGACGATGTCGGCGGAGGAGCTGCTCGCTCGGTCCCTGAAGAGCGCGCCCGGCGCGATCCCCGACCGCCCCGCGGCGCTCAAGGCGATCGAGCTGCACCGGACCCGTGTCCGCACGATTTTCGAGATGGGCCGCGCGCTCGCCTCCTACGCGTCCGATCCCGCCGATTACGATGCGGACGGTCTGAAGAAGAACGTCAAGCCGGAGACGCCGAACCAGCTCGCGAAGCTCGTGGCGCGGCTCGAGACGCTGCCCGACTGGACGGCGGCGTCCACGGAGGCCGCCCTGCGCGAGGCGGCGCAGGAGGACGGCGTCGCGGCGGGCAAGCTCATCCACCCGGTGCGACTCGGGCTCACCGGCGTAACGGTCGGCGCGCCCCTCTTCGACGTCATGGAGCTGCTGGGCAAGGAGACGAGTCTTCGGAGACTGAGGGCCTTCCTGGAGCGGACAAAGGCTTCCGGTTCGTAGGGGCGGGGCTTGCCCCCGCCAGGTCGTATCGGGACATGACGATCGCGCCGACGCCCCTTGGCGACCTACGGTCCGGTGCGCGCGTTCACTGGCTCGAGGAGTCGTAGTCCTCGCGGAGCTTCCTCAGATCCTTCAGCGCGGAGCGGAGCACGCCGATGACGCGCGAGACCTCCCGGCCGTAGAACTTCAACTCCGCGTCGCAGTCCGTCAGGCTGTAGACGGCCTCGTCCTTCTCGAGCCGATCCTTCTCGAAGGTCAGCCGCTCGATCATCTCGTCGAGCTCGGTGCGCAGCACGAACGCGACGTCGCGCACGCCCAGGTAGCGGCTGCACTGCGGGCAGTGGACCTCCTCGCGGCCGGCGTCCGGCACGCTGTCGATCACGAATTGCCGCTCGCATCGCGGGCACTCGAAAACTTCCGGAATCATGACGCGTGGAGTCTAACTCCCGTCGGCGGTCCGTCGCGGTGATTTTCCCCGCCCGCCGCAGCCGGCCCGCCAGACGGTAGAATGCGCCGAGGTCCTCCGCGGCCCGGCGCCCCGCGGCCGGAGCGACGCGGCTTCGCCGGAGGACTCTCGCATGAAACTGTTCGTCGTCGTCGGCACGAGGCCCGAGGCCATCAAGATGGCGCCGGTCATCCGGGCACTGCGCGCCGAGAAGGGCGCGCGCGTCGTGGTGTGCGCGACCGCGCAACATCGCCAGATGCTCGACCAGGTCTTCCGCCTGTTCGAGATCGCTCCCGACGTCGACCTCGACCTGATGCGCCCCGACCAGACGCCGAACGCGCTCGCGGGCCGCGTGCTCGCGAGCCTCGATCCCGTGCTCGCCGCCGAGTCGCCCGAGTGGCTCCTCGTGCAGGGCGACACGACGACGGCCATGGCGTCGGCGATCGCCGCGTTCCACCGGCGCATCCGGGTCGGGCACGTGGAGGCCGGGCTCCGCACCGGCGACTTCAACCATCCATTTCCCGAAGAGATGAACCGGCGCGTCGTCGATCTAATCTCCGAGGCCAACTTCGTGCCGACGCAGGGCGCCGCGCGCGCGCTCGCCGCCGAGGAGGTCCCGGCGGAGAACATCCACCTGACCGGCAACACCGTCGTCGACGCGCTGCTCGAGATCGCCGCACGCGAGGGCGACGCTCCCGAGGAGAACCTCGTGCTGATCACGGCGCACCGGCGCGAGAGCTTCGGCGCGCCCCTCGAGGCCGTCGTGCGCGCGATCGGACGGCTCGCCCGGCGCTTCCCGGAGACGCGGTTCGTCCACGTCACGCACCCGAATCCGAACGTCGGACCGGTCGTGCGGCGCAACGAGGGGCTTTCGAACGTCACGCTCGTCGAGCCGCTCGACTATCTCGAGCTCGTGCGCCTGATGCGCCGCGCCCGGCTGATCCTGACCGACTCGGGCGGCATTCAGGAGGAGGCGCCGACCTTCGGAAAGCCCGTGCTCGTGCTTCGAGAGAAGACCGAGCGGCCGGAGGGCGTCGAGGCCGGCCTCGCGAAGCTGGTCGGCACCGACGAGGAGCGCATCGTCGCCGAGGCGTCGGCCCTCCTGTCCGACGCGGTCGCGCGCCGGCGCATGTCCGGAGCGAACCCCTACGGCGACGGCCGCGCCTCCGAGCGCATCGCCGCGATACTCATGGGCCGCGACTTCGAGCCGTTCGAGCCGCCGGTCGAGGCGGCCCGGGCGAGCGCGTCGTGAGGGAGCGATGAGGCTGGCCTGGGAGTCCGAGTCCGGCCTGCGCGGCCGGCTCTACGCCCTCGGCCGCCGCATGCTGCCGATCGGGTGGCGGCGCGCGGTGCGCCGCCGCGTCGCGCCCGAGAGCCTGCTCGGCATCCGAAAGCCGGCCGTCCCGCTCGCCACGCTCCCCGGCCCCGCCGCGGGTCCGGCGGGCCCGCGCGCCGACGTCCTCGTGCTGCCGGTGATCGCGTGGTCCTATCGACGCCAGCGTCCGCAGCAGCTCTCGGAGGCGCTCGCCCGGCGCGGCCGGCGCGTGTTCTACGGCAGCGTCGCGGGCTCCGGCGAGCCGGAGGAGCCGGCGGCCGTCGCGGCCGGTGTCACGCTGCTGCCGCTCGCCGGCGTGCGGCGCGAGGATCTGGCAGACCGGCCGCTCGACGCACGCGCGCTCGGACGCGCCCGGGAGTCGATCGACGCGGCGCGGGAGCGCTTCGGAATCGCTCGCGCCGCCGTCCTCGTCGAGTCGCCGTTCTGGACGCCGCTCGCGGCCGCGCTCCGCGACGAGCTCGGCTGGCCGTTCGTCTACGACTGTCTCGACGCGCACGAAGGGTTCGCGACGAACCGGCCCGGCGTCCTCAGCGGCGCCGAGTCGGACGCGACCCGCGCCGCCGACCTCGTGGTCGCGACGTCGGAGCCGCTGACCCGGCGGCTCGCGTCCGGCGGTGCGCCCGCGCGCCTGCTCCCGAACGCCTGCGACTACGAGCTGTTCGCGCACCTGCCGCCGCCGGCACCGCGCGGGACGGACGCCCTCGTCGTCGGCTACGCCGGCGCGCTCGACGCGTGGTTCGACTTCGAGCTGCTCGCCGCCGCCGCCCGGATGCGGCCCGGCTGGCGCTTCGAGATCGTGGGCGGCCTCGAGAACGCCGCCGCCGCGCCCGCGAATCTCTCCAACGTCGTCTTCTTCGGCGAGCGGCCGCATCGCGAGATGCCGGAGCGGCGTTCGCGCTTCGACGTCGAGATCATTCCGTTCCGGCTGTCGCCGCTGACGCACGCCACGGATCCGGTCAAGCTCTACGAGGCCGCGGCGGCGGGACGCGCGGTCGTCGCGACGCCCATGGAGTCGCTCGAGCCGCTCGCGAAGCGCGGCCTGGTGCGCCTCGCCGCGACGCCCGAG
>DATBBK010000235.1:0-17066 GCA_036271035.1 Thermoanaerobaculia bacterium
GAGCCGAAGTTCTGGTACGTCCCGTCGGCGCCGAGCCAGCTCGGGCGGTTGCTCGCCGCGGTCGACCGGACGCTGTCCAACCTCGCGAAGGTCGACACCGCGGGGCTGACGGACAAGCTCGGCCACGCGCTGCAGAGCGCGGACGTGCTGCTGCAGCGGCTCAGCGAGGCCGACGTCAAGGGCATCACGGGCAACGCCAGCAGGGTGCTGGAGAACGCGAGCGGCACGGTCGGCGAAATCAAGGGACTCGTGTCGGACGCGCGCGACGATCTTCGGAAGATGCAGCTCGACGCCGTCGGGCAGGATGCCGGCAAGCTGGTCAAGAACCTCGACGCGCGGCTGACGGTGCTGATGGAGATGCTCTCCGCCATCGACGTCCGCTCGCTGAACGACACGCTCGCCGGGACGCGCGACGCAGCGCGGAGCCTGAACGAGGCGCTCGAGGAGCTGAAGCGCTATCCGTCCGGGTTCCTCTTCGGCGGAGCGCCGCCGCCGGCCGGCGCGCTCCAGAAGGAGAAGAAGTGAGGCCGCGCGCGCGCCTCGCCTCGCTCCTGGCGGCGCTCCTCGCCGCACTGGTGCCGGGCTGTGCGTCCAAGCTGCCGCAGACGCCGCAGTTCTTCACGATCGACGCGCCGGCGCCGGCCGCGTCCCCCTCCGGCACGCGCGTCGTGTCGCTCCGCCGCGCCGACGTCGCCCCTCCCTACGGCGGCGCCTCGATCGTCTACCGGGTCGGCGACCACGCGATCGAACGCGATCCGTACGCGAGCCTCGCCGACCCGCCGTCCTGGATGCTGTCGTCGGCGATCCGGGGTTACCTGCAGAACGCGGACTTCGTGCGCGGGGTCGTCTCCCCGGCCGAGCGACTGACGGTCGACGCGGCGATCGAGCCGGTCATCACCGATCTCGCCGGCGACTTCACGAGTCCCGCCGAGCCCGCCGCCGTCCTCGCGATCCAGTTCCGCGTCCTCGAGGCCGAGCCGGCCACCGGCGCGATGCGAGCGGTCCTGGTGAAGAGCTACACGCGGCGGATGCCGATCCCGCAGCGCGCGGCGGACGCCGTCGTGGCCGGCTGGAACCGGGCTCTCGGCGAGATCATGAGCGAGTTCGTGGCCGACCTGAAGGGCGCGCTGCCGCCGCCTTGAGGACGCGGCGGCCCGGAGCCCTCGTCAGCGCGAGATCGCGGAGAGGATCCCGTAGCTGAGCGCGCCGATCGCCGCCGCCATCGGAATCGTGAGGATCCACGCGTAGACGATCCGCTGCGCGACGCCCCAGCGCACCGCGGAGAACCGCTGCGCGGAGCCGACGCCGACCACCGCGCCGGTGATCGTGTGAGTCGTCGAGACCGGGATGCCGGTCAGCGAGGCGAGCGCGATCGTCGCGGCCGCGCCCGTCTCGGCGCAGAAGCCGGAGAAGGGCTTCAGCTTCGTGATCCGACTCCCCATCGTCTTCACGATCCGCCACCCTCCGGTGAGCGTGCCGACGCCGATCGCGAAGTGCGCGGACAGGATGATCCACCACGGGATCGTCTTGAGGTCCGACAGGTGCATGAAGTGCAGCGGATGCGACGGATTGCGGAAGAGCGCCTCGTTGGCGACGAGGAGGCTCGCGATGATGCCCATCGTCTTCTGCGCGTCGTTGGCGCCGTGCGAGAGGGAGTAACCCGCTGCCGAGAACAGCTGGCCGCGCCGGAACCACCGGTTGACGGATCCGTACGGCGCCTTGTGGAAGATCCACGAGACGGCCACCATCAGGATCCAGCCGAACGTCATGCCGATCAGCGGCGAGAGGACGATGAACGAGAGCGTCTTGATCCACGCGGCGCCGGGGATGATCGCCTTCACGCCGACGCGCGCGACCGCCGCGCCCGCGTAGCCGCCGATCAGGGCGTGCGACGACGACGACGGGATGCCGAAGTACCACGTAATGAGGTTCCAGACGATCGCGCCGATCAGGCCTCCGCAGATGACGTCGGAGTTGACGACGGTGATGTCGATGAGACCGGAGCCGATCGTCCTGGCGACGGCGGTGCCGAACACGAAGGCCGCGACGAAGTTGAAGAAGGCGGCCCACACGACGGCGACCAGAGGCGAGAGGACCCGAGTGGAGACGACGGTGGCGATCGAGTTCGCCGAGTCGTGCATCCCGTTGATGAAGTCGAAGATCAGCGCCACCAGGATGATGACGAGAACGTAGGTCATCGCGGTGGTCTTCGGGGCGGGCTAGGAGTGCTTGAGGACGACGCTCTCGAGGACGTGCGCGACCGCGACGGAGGAGTCCATGCAGCGCTCCATCGTGTCGTAGACCTCTTTCCACTTGATCAGCTCGATCGCGTTCGGCTGGCCTCGGAAGAGCGACGCGATCGACTCGCCGTAGGCCACGTCCGCCTCGTTCTCGAGCTTCTTGATCTGGATGCAGTGCTCCATCACGCCCTTCTGCTTGCGCAGCTGGGAGACCGCCTCGACGAGCTCGTTCGACACGCGGACGATGAGCTGCGAGAGACGGGCGGAATGCGGCGTGGGCGCCTCGATCTGGAAGAGCCCGAGGCGACGCACCGTGCCGTCGATCAGGTCCATGACGTCGTCGAGCCGGACGGCCAGATGGTGGATGTCCTCGCGGTCGATCGGCGTGATGAAACTCTGGTCGATCTGGCGGAGGATCTCGTGCGAGATCTCGTCGCACTCGTGCTCGAGGCGCTTGACCTCCGCGGCGGTGGCGGAGACGGCAGCCTGGCCCTGGAAGAAGCGGTCCAACGTCCCGGCCGCCTCGCGGATCCGCACCGCGAGATCCGTGAAACGGTCGAAGTACCGGTCGTCTTTCGGAAGGATGTTCAGCATCGCCGTCGTCTCGAGCGGCGAAAGTGCCGCGCCTCGAGTGGCGCGTATCCTACTCGAACTTCAGCCGGACTTAACCCGCGGGTGCCGACGCGCGCCCTGGCGGGTCTGCCGGACGCAACATATTAGCCGCGGCTAATGCGTCGGCGGCCGGTCAGCGGCCCTCGTAGACGACCTCGAGCGCCTTGACGGTCACGCCGTCGTAGTGGAACAGCAGGAGGTGCCCGCGCCGGCAGAGCAGGGTTCCGTTTTCTCCGACCTCGACGTCGGAAGGCAGCTCGACCTCGACGCGATCTCCGCACTCGACGCACCGCAGCGGCCAGGACTTGGGGTGATCGGCCATCGTGGGACCTCCTCGGCCGACGCTAGCGACCCGACGTGAACCGCTCGTGAAGACGCGTCGAACTCCACGTGAGGCGGCGCGCGGCCCGAGGCCCCGGCTAAGATGCCCGCGTGCTCGCGCGTGCAGGACTCTCCGCCTTTCACGTCATCGCCGTCGCGCTCGCGCTCGGTTCCGTCTTCGCGCGCGGCCTGCGCCTCCGCGACCTGCGCCGCGATCCGGCCGATTCCCTCGCGAGAGTGCGCCTCCTCCGCGCCGACAACGTCTGGGGGATCTCGGCGCTGCTCTTCCTCGCGACGGGGCTGCCCCGCGCCTTCGGACGGCTCGAGAAGACTCCCGCGTTCTATCTCCGGAACGGATTCTTCTGGGTGAAGATGGCGCTCTTCGCGCTCGTCCTGCTGCTTGAGATCCTCCCGATGATCACCTTCCTGCGCTGGCGGATCGCGGACCTCCGCAAGACGCAACAGCCAGCCGGCCCCGCCGTCTCGACGCTCATCGGCATCAACGACGCCGAGCTGGCGATCGTCTGCGTCATCCCGTTCGTCGCGGCGCTGATGGCGCGCGGCGCGTGGCTGTTCTGATCGCGCGGCGCCGTCCTCTTTTCGGGCGCCGCGCACCTCCCTACTTCCGATCGTCGTCCGGATCCGGAGCGCCGGCCACGTCCTCGGCGGCGACGGGCCGCACGAACGCCGCGCGTAGCGGCGGCGGCATCGGCGACTCGGCGCCGCGGACGGACTTCCAGATGATCTCGTTCAGCTCGCGGTCGGGCACGCGGTCCGCCTCGCGGAGATCCATCGCGGCCGACGCCTCGGCGCCCCACGCCTCCGCGTCGTTTATCTCGTCGATCGAGACGCGCGGCGGAATCGCCGCGAACGGCCTGGTATCCGGCGTCGCGCCGAAGGCCCCGTACATCGGGCGCGCCGCCGCGTCGTACTGGCTCATCGGCGCGAGGCCGAGGATCAGCTCGATCGTGCGCAGCATCGCGGACGTCGTGTAGAGCGTCGAGTCCACGATGCCGCGCCGCGCGTACGGGCTCGCGACGAGCGCGACCGAACGGTGCGCGTCGACGTGGTCCGGGCCGTCCTGCGCGTCGTCCTCCAGCACGAAGACGGCCGACTCCTTCCAGTACCGGCTCTTCGAGATGGCCTCGACGATCCGTCCGAGCGCCGCGTCGTTCTCCGCGATCATCGCGGTCGGCGTCGGCATGCCCGCCTTCGTCCCCGAGGTGTGGTCGTTGCCGAGCCGGATGATCGAGAGCCGCGGGAGGCGGCCGTCCTCCTCGAACTTCCGGAACTCGGCGAGCCACGCGTCGACGCGGCGCCCGTCCGGGATCGACAGGTCCCAGGGCGGGTAGGACGGCGCGACGTGGCCCAGGAGGCCGGGCACGGAGCCCTCGTACGGGCCCGGGCCGGGATGGTCGTCCTTCGCCTCCGTCTGGGGGACCGCGAACTCTCCGTAGCTCCGCACCGAAACGCCGGCGCGCGTCGCGTGGTCCCAGATGTAGCCCTCCGCCGGCGCCGTGATGTTTCCATAGGCGTTGCGATTCGCACCGCCGCCCTCGGTCAGGAACTTCCCGTCGCCGCGGCCGTAGTACTGCGGCCACAGCTTCTCGATCGAGTCCGCCGCGTATGCCGCCGTCGAGAACGAGTGCCCGTCGGCGCTGACCTCGGCGTCGACGTAGAAGTTGTCGAGGAGGACGAACTCGCGAGCGAGCGCGTGCGCGTTCGGCGTGACCTCCTCGCCGAAGAGACACAGGCTCGCGTCGCCGTTGCCCGCCTTCACGTCGCCGAGGATCTGGTCGTAGGTCCGGTTCTCGCGGACGACGTAGAAGACGTGCCGGATCGGAGAAGGCGCGCCGACGCGCGACGGGATGGCCGAGCGGCGCGCGGGAGGGTCGGGCACGAGCCGCTTCGCGTCCGTGTACGCGCTCACCCGGTGCGCGGTCTGCGTGTACGCGGCGAGCGTCTTTCCGTCCGGGACGTCGAGAACGGACAGCGTGCCCGTCAGCAGCGCGGCGATGTACTGCGCGTCGCCGGGATCGCCCGGCTGCGGCGCGCGCGGATTCGCCTGCGACGTCAGCCCCTTGCCGGAGAGGACGAGGAGCCGCTTCCCGTCCCGCGAGAACGCCGCGCCCGTCGGGTACCAGCCCGTCGGGATCGTGCCGAGCGGCGCGCTGCGGCCCGGACGCGAGACGTCGACGACCGACACCGTGTTGTTGTCTGCGTTCGCGACGAGCAGCATCCGGCCGTCGCCGGAGAGCGCCACCGCGTTCGGCGTGGACCCGGGAGGCGCCTGCGGGAAGAGAGACGTTCCGATCTGCTCGGCCGCCTTGCGCGACGCGACGTCGATGGCCCACACCGCGTTCGTGTTCGCGCACGCGACGAAGAGCCGCGCGCCGTCCGGCGACTCCGCCAGCGCACTCGGGTGCTCGCCCGTCGCGACCTCGCCGCGCGCCTCGAGCGTGTCCGGATCGAAGAGCAGCACGCGCGCGCCGCCCCACGACGACACGTAGAGCGCCTTGCCGTCGCGCGAGACGAGGCACGTGTAGGGCTCCGCGTCCAGGGGCACCGTCTTCAGGACGCGGCGCGACTCGAGGTCGACGGCCGCGAGCGTCTGCCCCAGCGGGTTGACCGCGAAGAGCCTCTTGCCGTCCGGATGGATCGCGAGGCCGCCGAGAAACGTCCCCTTCTTCTTCTCGGCGACCGGGATCGTCGCCTCCACCTTCAGCTGCCTGCCCGACTGCCAGCTCAGCTCGTACACGGAGTTCGCGGAGCCGCCGGACGCGTACACGCGCTTGCCGTCGGGATGCCACGCGAGACCCAGCCACGAGCTCTCGAGCGGAACGCGGTCGAGCACCACGAAGCGTTTGAGGTCGACGACGGTCAGGGTCGGCTTCGCGTAGCCGTTGTTGGCGACGATCGCGTAGCGGCCGTCGGGCGACTGGACGAGCGACAGCGGCAGATCGCCGACCTGCAGGTGCTTCCCCGCCGGCGCGATCCGCCAGCCGTTAGGCAGCAGCGTGTCCGTCTTGCCGCGGCCGGGCCGCTCGATCTTCGCGGTGGCCGCGGCCTTCGGCGCCTCCGGCGTTCCGGACGCCGTGGCGGTGCGCGCGGCGAATAGAAGAGGAAGCGGAAGCGGAAGCAGGGTGGCGGCGATGAGTCGGTGTCTCATGAGCTGGGACCTCGCTGCGTTCGGGGATCGCGCGTCGCAGAGATTACCGCGAGAGAGCGGCTTTCTCCGGGATCTGACGCCAGCTTCAATGGGTCTTCACGCCCTCGCGCGAAGCTGGTAACGCGTGCAGCTCGCCCCGACGCGCCCGTGGCTCTTCCTGACGGCGTCGGCGGCGTTCGAGATCGTCTGGATCGTGAGCCTCAAGCTGATGGACGGTATCTCGCGCCGTCTGCCGCTGCTGCTGTACCTCGTCTCGGGTCTCCTGGCAGCCGTGTGCCTGTCGATCTCGATGAAAGCGATTCCCATGGGCACCGCGTACGCGGTGTGGATGGGGGTGTCTCTGGTGGGCGCGGTCCTCGTCGACGTGGCCTTCTTCGACCAGCCGTGGAGCGCGTTTCGCGCCGTGAGCGTGCTCCTGATCGTCGCGGGGATCTGCGGGCTCCAGCTGGCCGCCGCGCGATAGAGCCTACGCAGAGAGGGCGGCGGAAAGGAGCGGCCGGCGCCCGTCCGGACGCCGGCCATGATTCGAGAGACACCGCGACTTCTGCCAGAACAGGCCTCAGAACACGAAAGTGATTCGGCCCGCGACGCGTCGCGGCGGAATGACGTGCGTCCCGCCGAACGTCGAGAGGATGTTGTAGAGGCCCTTCACGTCCGTCGCGTTGAGGACCATGAGCTGGACGTTGATCGGCACGTGGTAACGCGTCAGGTCGGCGCCGATCGAGAAGTCCGCCAGCGTCCTCGCCTTGATCCGGTAGGGGTCGAGGTCCGTGCCGGCGTGGTTGGCATCGATGTACGGGATCGCGAACTCGTTGTCCGGATCGCCGACGAGGTCCTCCGGCGCGGCCCCGGAGACGAGGCCGGAGTCGTAGCGCACGTTCACGCCGAGCCAGATCCCGGTCGTCCCGATGTCGTAGGAGATGCCGCTCTGCAGCTGAAGCTTCTGGTCGTGGTCGATCAGGAACGGCCCGCCCGTGATGTCGTTGATGGCACCGGGATCCAGGAACAGACCTCCCGCCGGCGGCGGCACGTAGACCGCGTGCGTATGGCCGAACGAGAGGAAGCCGCGAAAGCCCCAGGTGGGTGCCAAATCGAGCCGGACGTCCCAGCCCCTGTAGTCCCCGCTCTCGAAAGCGAGCGGGAAGACGACACCGGTGTTGAAGAATTGGTCCTGGTCTCCGGCGAATTTCGTGTGCCTCTCCCAGTAGTCGGCGTCCAGTCGGAGCTTCGAGCCGAGCGCCTGTTGCGCGCCGACCATCCAGTAGTCCTGCCTTTCCGAGTGGACGAGAAGTTGGCCGCCGCCGAGCGCGCGCGACTCCTGAACGATCGGCGGCGCGATCGACGCGGCCTCGGGCGAGCTCGAGAGGAGGATGTTCTCGTATTCGGGCGTGTAGAGGACCCGGTTGTACGCGGCGCGGAGAATCGTCCCTGTCGGCTCGAAGTAATACGCCGCGCCGACGCGCGGCTCGAGCTGCCGGTCCGCGACGGGCAGGCTGTTGCTGTCGTACCGCAGACCGACCGTGGCCGTGAGGCCCTTCCAGCGAAACGTGTCCTGCGCGAACCCGGCGACGTAAGTGCCCGTCTTGGAGCCGGAGAACTCGAAGAACGTGCCCCCGCGCGTCAGGTCGTAGGGAGCGAGGTTGGGGTTGTAGTCCGGCGACGAAGGATCGTTGAAGCTCGGGTCCGTGATCCCAAAGCGGAAGAACTCGTTCACCGGGTAGCGCTTGTAGACGGCCCCGACCTTGAGCTCGTGCTGGCCCATGATGCGGGTCAGAGTCGGCGTGATCCCGTAGTTGTCCAGGGAGCGGTCCGAGTCCGCGATCACGGGAGCATCCGCCGCAGACGGGTACAGAGTGAATTTCGCGATGCGTCCGTAGGCCGTCACGTCGAGAACGGTCGCGGAGTCCATGATCGACTGCCAGCCCGCGCTGTAGTTCTGGTCGTGGGTCTTGACCGTGCGGTCCGAGCCGGCGGCCGCCTCCGTGAACGTGTTCGCCACATCGCGGTCCGTGCGGCCGAGGAGTGCGGAAAGGCGGAAGGAGCTCGACGCGTCCGGCGTCTGACCGTCCAGCCGGATGAACCCCCGCTGCGTCTCGCCGTGGTTGTTGAGGTTGTCGAAGTTCACGGGGTCCGTGAAGTAGTCCGAGCCCGACGCGGCGAACGACGCGAAGTACCCGAAACGGTTGGTGCCGCCGCCCACGGACGCTCCCGCGTCGTAGGTGTCGAACCGCGCGTAGCCGCCGGCGACGTTCCCATGCGGGTTACCGCCGTTCAGGCCCGATTTCGTCACCATGTTGATCACGGCACCGATCTTCTCGCCGTACTCGGCGGGCACGTTGCCGTAGATGACCTCGAGCGATTGCGCGATGCTGGGGTCGATCGAGTTCGAGAATGTCACCCCCGTCTGGTCGGAGATGGTCTGGCCGTCGATGACGTACTCGCTCTGGCTGTGCGCCCCCTGGAAGTGGAAGCGGCCGTTCTCGTCCTTCGCGAAGCCGGGCGTGGAGGTCACGATCTCCTCCATCGCTCGAGACGCGACCACCGCGGGAGCCCGCGCGATGTACGACTTGTCGATGTCGATGTGGGAGGTCGTGCTGTCTGTCTCGAGCTGCGCGGCCGTCGGCTCGCCGGCGACCTCCACCGACGCGCTGACGCCCGGAAGCTCGAGAGTCAGGGCGACGTCCCTCGGAACGGAAGTGCGCACGTCGACCGGCTGGTGGACGGGCCGGAAGCCCTCGATCTCCACGTGGATCTCGTAGGGGTTGAAAGGCACGTTCGAGAACTGGAACGCGCCGTCGGGGCCGGTCGTCGCGTCGGCGCGGAACCCGGTGATGTCGTTGCGCAGCAGGACCGGTACGGACGCCATCGGCTTGCCGTCCGGACCTCGGATGACGCCCCGGATTGTGCCTGCGTTGCTCTGGCCGGAGGCCGAAGACGAGAGAACCGCGAACAGAGCGGCCAGGGCCGCGGCCTGAAAATGTTTGCGAAACATGATCCCTCCTCGTCGTAGTGGCGGTCGAGGACGGGCGCCAATGAGCGCCGCCGCGGCCTTCGGAGTGAAGGCACGCCTCGAGAGCCTGTTCGGGGACCTAGAGGAGAGAGGGGGGAGCGCGGGACCTGAGCGCGAGGCGGGTGAAGGACAGGCGGACCGAGGCCGTGTATGCACGCGCGGTGCGCGAGACCGAGAGAGGGGCATCGACCGCCGCCGATGTCGGCAGGCCGAAGGCGCGCTGGGCCGAGCAGGCGGCGCACGAATCCTCGTGAACCAAAACGACCGCATGCCAGTGTGAGCCATGGGACAGCGGGTTGTGGCTCGAGATCGCCCGCGGCGCGTTCGCGGCGGCGGGACCCGCGGAAAGGAGTGCGGCGAGCGTCTCGTGATGGTGCAGCCCCTCGCCGACCGCGAGGAGCGCGGGGACGAGGAGGGCGAGCGCCAGAAGACGGCGCAACCGTGGCGCATTCATCGCGAAGTCAGGTTAAGGAACTCGACGTGCGGAGTCAACCCGCGCTGGTCACGCCGCGTTCGGGAAGCGCACCATGAACGTGCTGCCCTTGCCGACCTCCCCCTCCACGTCGACCGTGGCGCCGTGGAGCTGGGCGATGTGCTTGACGATCGCGAGGCCCAGGCCCGAGCCCGGGCGCTGCTTCGAGCGCGAGCGGTCGACCTGGTAGAAGCGCTGGAAGATCTTGTCCCGCTCCGCGCGCGGGATCCCGGGCCCGGAGTCCTCCACCGAGAAGCCGGACCGGCCCGCCTCGCGCCAGACGCGCACGACGACCGGCGCGCCCGAGGGCGAGAACTTGATCGCGTTGTCGATCAGGTTGCGCGCGAGCTGGCCGAGGCGGCGACGGTCGCCGAGAGCGGCGGCGGCGCCGTCGCCGATGACCTTGACGGTCACGCTCTTGTCGCGCGCGGCGCGGTCCAGGTCATCGGCGACCTCGGAGAGCAGCTCACGGAGCCCGACCTCCTCGCGCTCGAGCGGCACGGCGCCGCTCTCGATCTGCGAGAGGTCCATCAGGTCGTCGATCAGCTCTCGCATCCTCTCGGACTGCCGCCGGATCAGCCCGAGAAGCTCGGCCGACTCGGCCTTGCTGGGCTCCGCCTCCGCGAGCGTCTCGGCCGCGGCCGCGATCGACGCGATCGGCGTGCGCAGCTCGTGAGAGACGTCGCCGACGAACGTCCGGCGCATCGCCTCGGTGCGCTCGAGCCGCGTGACGTCGCGCAGGACTCCGACGGCGGCGGCGCGGTGGCTCGCCGGAAGGTTCGCGACGGTGACCTGCCAGACGCGGTCGTCCGGCATCCGCACCGTGCGCTCCGCGGTCTCTCCCGTGCCGACCGCGGCGTCGAAACACTCGTAGAGAGGCTTCTCGCGCAGGACCTCATAGACGCCGCGCCCGACCGGCGCCGGAGATCCGGTCATGTCCTCGAACCGCCGGTTGCACTCGACGATGCGCAGCTTCGCGTCGACGACGACGAGACCGTCCGGAAGCCGCTCGAAGACCATCGCGGTGAGCCGCCGCTCGGCTTCCGCGCGCTGCAACGCGTCACCGAGCGAAGTCTTCATGCGCTGCATCGCGGCGCCGAGGAGCTGAACCTCCTCGCCGCCCGCCGTCGGGAAGTCCCGGGCGAAATCGCCCGCCGCGATCGACGACGCCGCCTGCGTCAGGTCGGCGATCGGATCCGAGAAGCGGCGCGACGCCGCCGCGCCGATGAGGAAGAGCAGCAGGCACGCCGCGCCGATCGCCGCCCGCATCCGCCACAGGTAATCCTCCGAGACCTGGCGGAGCCTCTCCTGGGAGATCGCCAGCCGCAGCACGCCCCCGTCTGACAGCCGGCGAGCGACGTAGAGCAGCGGCTTCTGCTCGGTGGGCGAGAGGCGCCGCGAGATGCCGAAGCCGTCCTTCAACGCGCCGCGGACCTCCTCGCGGTTCGCGTGGTTCTCCATCGACGGGACGTCGGCGGGGAGCTGGTCCGTGTCGTTCAGTACACGGCCGTCGGGGCCGATGTCGGTGATCCGGCACGCCAGCGACGTCGCCGCGCGCCGGAGAAACGCGTCGCGCGTGTCGGGCGGCACCATCCCGCCGAGGTCGTCGGCGAGGTGGTCGAGCTCGCGGCGGAAACGCTCCGTGACGCGCTCCTCCGCGGCGTGCCCGATCGTGGCATCCGAGACGGCCACGAGGACCACGATCGCCGCGAGGGCGAGGACGGCGAACAGAGACGTGAAGCGGGAGCTGAGCCTCATGGCGACGAAACCGTGAGCCGGCCCTCAGGCTTTCGCCGCGCCCTCACGATACCGATATCCCAGGCCGACGACCGTCTCGATGCGCTGCTCGCCGAGCTTGCGGCGCAGCGCGCGGATGTGCACGTCCACCGTGCGCGTCTCAACGTCGGCATCGTAGTCCCAGAGCCTCGCCAGGATCGAGTCGCGCGTCACGACGCGGTTGCGGTTGCGGATCAGCAGCCACAGGAGGTCGAACTCCTTCTTCGTGAGGTGCACCCGCTTTCCGGCGACGGTGACCTCGAAGCGGCCTCGGTCGACGTGGAGCTCGCCGTCCGAGAAGATCTCCTCCTCCGACGTCTCGAAGGCCGCGACGCGGCGCAGGTGCGCGTTCACGCGAGCGAGCAGCTCGCGCATGGAAAAGGGCTTGGTGATGTAGTCGTCGGCGCCGATCTCGAAGCCGAGCAGCTTGTCGCGCTCCTCGACTCGGGCCGTCAGCATGATGATCGGCACCTTCCGCGTCTCGTCTGCGCGGCGGAGCTCGCGGCAGAGCGCGAGGCCGTCGATGTCGGGCAGGTTGAGGTCCAGGATGACCAGGTCGAACGGCTTCTCCTGCACCGCCGCGAGCGCCGCGATGCCGGAGATGTAGTGCTCGACCTGGTACCGCTTCTCCTTCCGGAGGTTCAAGCGGATCGTGTAGGCGATGTCGGCGTCGTCCTCGATCAGAGCGATGCGCTTCATCGGACCGGGGTGCGCCTCGCGAGCGGGAGGCGGCGCGGAATCCTTACCCTTCATGACGTTTGCTTTCATGGCCATTCTCTCTGTGTCTGACGTCCCTGCCTTCGACTCTCACTTCGTGGCGCCTCGGGTCCGGCCTATCCGAATCTCCCCGTGATGTAGTCCTCCGTGATCCTCCCGCCCGGATTCGTGAAGATCTTCTCCGTGCGGTCGTGCTCGACCAGCCGGCCCATCATGAAGAACGCGGTCGACTCCGACACGCGCGCCGCCTGCTGCATGTTGTGGGTCACGATGACGATCGTGTAGTCGCGCTTGAGCTCGTAGATGAGCTCCTCAACCTTGCCCGTCGCGATCGGATCCAGGGCCGAGCACGGCTCGTCCATCAGGATGACCTCGGGCTCGACGGCGATCGCCCGCGCGATGCAGAGCCGCTGCTGCTGGCCGCCAGAGAGGCCCATCGCCGACGTGTCGAGGCGGTCCTTGACCTCGTCCCAGATGGCCGCCTGCTTGAGCGCCTTCTCGATCCGCTCGCGCAGCGCCGAGCCGTGGGCCATGTGGTTGATCTTCAGCCCGTACGCGACATTGTCGAAGATCGACTTAGGAAATGGATTCGACTTCTGGAACACCATGCCGACGCGGCGGCGCAGGTCGACGATGTCCATCCCGCTCTGATAGATGTCGTTCTTGTCGAGGAGGACGTCGCCCTCGACGCGGGTATCGGGGATGATGTCGTTCATCCGGTTCAGGCACCTCAGGTACGTCGACTTGCCGCACCCGGACGGCCCGATGAACGCGGTCACCGACTTCTCGGGGATCTTCAATGAAATGTCGTAGAGCGCCTGCTTGGCGCCGTACCAGAAGTTGAGCTTCCTGGTCTCCATCCGCAGCCGTCGCGACGCGTCGGATCCGTCATCCGACGCCGCGGAAGGTACCTCGGGCCGCGCCATGGGCGGGCGGTTCGGGTCGGATTGAGGCGGCGCGTCCACGTCCGTCGCCATCGTATCGCTCATACGCGATGCATCCTTTCCAGCCGCCGCGTCACCACGCGCGCGAGCACCGAGAAAATGAAGACGACCGCGACGAGGACGAGCGCGCCCGCCCACGCCTGGCGGTGCCAGTCCTCGTAGGGAGAGATCGCGTACGTGTAGACCTGCACCGTCAGCGACGAGATCGGCTGGTCGAGCCGCGTCGTGAAGAATCGATTGTTGAAGGCGGTGAAGAGCAGCGGCGCCGTCTCACCCGCGATGCGCGCGAGCGCGAGCAGGATCCCGGTCATGATCCCCGGCAGCGCCGCCGGGACCATGACGGAGAACGCGGCCCGGGCGCGCGTCGCGCCGAGCGCGAGCGAGCCCTCGCGGAGCGTGCCCGGCACCAGGTTGAGCAGCTCCTCGGTCGTGCGCGTGATGATCGGAACCATCATGAACGCGAGGGCGAGGCCGCCCGCGAGCGCCGAGAAGTGCTTCACCGGAAGGACCGCGAGGCCATAAGCGAAGATGCCGATGACGATCGATGGCACGCCGTTCAGGATGTCGGCGGTGAACCGCACGAGCGACGCGAAGCGCTGCTTGCCGTACTCCGACAGGTAGACGCCGGCGGTGATCCCGATCGGGATCGCGATCGCGCCCGCGATCGCGATGAGCACGAGCGTGCCGACGATGGCGTTCGCCATGCCGCCGCCCTTCTCCCCGACCGGCTTCGGCATCTTCGTGAAGAAGTCCCAGTTCAGCGACGAGAAGCCCTGCTTCACGACGTAGAAGAAGACGAAGAACAGCGGCACGAGCGCGAGCAGAACCGCCGCGCCGCACAGCGCGACGACGACGTTCGAGAGCGCCTTGCGCGTCTTCGTTCTCATGCCGCCCTCTCGGAGCCCGCGCCCGGAGTCGCGGCAGGCGGAGCCGGGATCGCCGGCGCCGCGGCGGCGGGTACCGCCTTCGGCTTGACCTCGCGGCTGACGCTCCAGATGAGCAGCCGCGACATCGCGTTGATCACGACGGTGATGACGAACAAGACGAGCCCAATCTCGACGAGCGCCGACAGGTAGAGGTTGTCGGCCGCCTCCGTGAACTCGTTCGCGATGACGGCGGCCATCGTGTATTGCGGCGCGTAGAGCGACCACGACACCTGCGGGTTGTTGCCGATAACCATCGTCACGGCCATCGTCTCGCCGATTGCGCGGCCGAAGCCGAGCATGATCGCGCCGAGGATGCCGGTGCGCCCGAAGCGGATCGCGGCCTGGATCGCCTCCCACCGCGTCGCGCCGAGCGCGTAGGCCGCCTCTCGCTGCGACGATGGCACCGCCTTGAGCACCTCGCGCGCGACCGACGAGGTGAACGGGATGACCATGACCGCGAGGATCAGCGCGGCCGACAGCATGCCCACTCCCAGCGGAGGTCCGGAGAAGAGCGGGACCTTCCTGAGCCAGGCGGGCGTCACGAGCTGGAGCTTGCGCACGAGCGGGACGAGCACGAACACGCCCCAGAGGCCGTACACGATCGAGGGGATCGCCGCGAGCAGCTCGGTCAGAAACGCGAGCGGCGTGCGGAGCGATCGCGGCGACAGCTCGGAGAGGAAGATGGCGATCCCGAGCGCGATCGGCGTCGAGATGACCATCGCGAGGATCGAGGAGTAGAGGGTTCCCCAGATGAACGGCAGAGCGCCGAATTCGCCGGAGACCGGGTCCCACGTCTTGCCCGTCCAGAAGCGCCATCCGAACTTGGACAGGGAGAGCGTCGAGGTGCGATAGAGCTCGAAGAAGATGCCCGCGACGAGCAGCACGACGAGAAGAGCGAAGAACCCCGTGCCGAGGCGGAAGCCGCGATCGTCGGCGCTCCGCCGCCCGGACGGGGTTCTCTTCATCGTCAGCCCTCCCGGCCTGGATCGTGAACCGAAGCGATTCGAATTCCCGTCACCCCGCCGTCAGATCTTGATCCGCTTGAGCGCATCCATCTCGAGCGCGACCACTTCGGCCGGAAGCGGCGCGTAGCCGAGCTCGGACGCGAACTTCTGCCCGTCGGTGAGCGCCCACTTGACGAAGTCGTTCATGATCTTCGCCTTCTGCTTGTCCTTCGGGCTCTCGTAGAAGAGCAGCCAGGTGAACGAGGAGATCGGATAGGCGTCCTTGCCCGGAGCGTTGGTGATCGAGACGCGGAAGTCCTTCGGCATCGCGGCGCCCTTCGCGGCCCCGGCGGCGGCAGTCACGGACTCGAGGCTGGACTTGACGAATTCGCCGTCCTTGTTCTGAACCGAGCCGTACGGGATCTTGTTCTGGAGCGCGTAGATCAGCTCGACGTAGCCGAACGCGCCCGGCGTCTGCTTCACCAGCCCGGCGACGCCCTCGTTGCCCTTGCCGCCGACGCCGACCGGCCAGTTGACCGACGTCGCCACGCCGACCTTGCTCTTGAACTCCGGCGAGACCTTCGAGAGGTAATCCACGAAGATGTAGGTCGTGCCCGAGCCGTCGGACCGGTGCGCGACCGTGATGTCGGTGCCGGGGAGATTGACGCCCGGATTCAGCGACGTGATCGCTTTGTCGTTCCACTTGGTGATCTTGCCGAGGATGATGTCGGCGATGACGGGCCCGGTGAACTTCAGGTCGGCGCTGACGTCCGGGATGTTGTAGACGGGAACCACGCCTCCGAGCACGGTCGGCAGGTGGAGGACGCGGCCCGGCGCTCCCTGCATCTGCTCGGAAGTCATCGGGCCGTCCGAGGCGCCGAAGAACACGGTCTCGTTCGAGAGCTGGCGGATGCCGCCGCCCGAGCCGATCGACTGGTAGTTGATCTCGACCTCGGGGTGCAGCTTGTTGTACTCGGAGAACCACTTCGAGTAGATCGGATACGGGAACGTCGCCCCCGCCCCGTTGATCTGAACCTTCTGGGCGAACGAGGCGGCCGGCAGCGCCATGAGGGCGCCGATCGCCGCTCCGAGCACGTATCGAGTGATCTTCATCGTCTCTCCTCGCGTTCGCAAGATGAAGTTCGGGCGTTAAATGCGCGCGAACTCCATGTGAATTAGAAGTTGAAGAGGGCGTTGAGGGACCAGCGCTCCTCGGTCGGCTTCTGGGCCGGCGCGCCCATGTAGCGAAGCTGCTCGTACTGGAGCATCAAGGCCGCCGCGACGCCCTTCTGCACCGGGAACCAGTACGCCGGGCCCGCCATGAATCGCTGGCGCCGCGCCGTCTGCGCGTCATTCGGATCGATGCGGTCCCACCGGATCAGACCCTCGAGGCCGAAGCTCGTGCGCGGCGTCAGCCAGATCGAGTAGCCGTTGGCTTCGACGACCGGCTTCAACGCCGACGCGTTCTGGTCCTTCGCCTTCAGGTACTCGGCGCCGAAGTTGAGATACGGGCTCTCGTACGTGATCAGTGCGTTGAAGCGCTGCTTCTTGGCGTCTTTGACGTAGTGGTCGTCGTCGTAGAAGCCCGTCAGGCGCAGGCCGCGGAGCGCGGCGATCATCGGCAGCGGACGCAGCGTGCCTCGGATCTGGAACGACTTCTGGTCGTTCTGCTCGACATTCGCGTACCCCTCGCCGTTGTAGACGCCGGCGTGGATGTCGCCGAAGTTCTCCGGGATGTTCCAGTGCGCCGAGGCGCCGAGGTCGGAGGAGGTCAGGAAGCCCTCGCGGTCGACGAAGATCGTTCCCGCGAACCGATAGCGGTAGATCGTCTCGTAGAAGTCGATGTAGGGCGTCTGCTGCAGGCCGAAACGGACCCAGGAGCCCTTCGTCGTCCAGTCGTCGAAGTTGAACTGCCCGTACGCGTACTTCAGCCGG
>DATBBK010000236.1:0-2747 GCA_036271035.1 Thermoanaerobaculia bacterium
CGGTCGAAATCGCCGCGGCCGGATTCGGAGTCCCGGCCACTATCACCGCGCCGTCCTTCCTCTTCTCGCTGGCCCCCACGCCCGTACTTCCGTTCGTAATCCACTGTCAGTCCTCCTGGAATGGAAATAGAGACCGCCGCCCCCTCAAAACCAATCGAGCCTTCATCCGGAAACGAAGTGCGATTCGGGGCAGAATCGCCCCTTGCCCCGCGCATCGTTCTTGCAAAACCCGTTCCGATAGATGTCAAAACGATCGTCGACGGGGAGGGCGAGTACGCGAGCAGGCAACACCACCGGGCCGGCACGCCGCGCGGCGCGGGACGCGATCTTTCGCAGCGATTTCATGGGCGGCTTCGAGTGCTCGACGCACGTGCGGCGCGACGGACGGCGGCTCGACCTCATCGCCTCGACGCGCCACGACCGGTTCGCGCGGGAGGACTACGCGCGGCTGGCGGGCGCCGGCCTCCTGGCCGCCCGGGACGGCGTACGGTGGCACCTCGTCGACCGCGGCACGGGGCGTTACGACTGGAAGCCCGTGCGTCCGCTCATGGCCGGGGCTCGCGAGGCGGGCGTCACCGTCGCCTGGGATCTGCTGCACTTCGGCTGGCCCGACGGCCTCGACCCGTTCACCGAGGAGTTCGTCGAGCGTTTCGCGGCCTTCGCCCACGGCTTCGCCGCGATGTGGACGCGGGAGGGCGAGGGGCCGCTCGTCGTGACGCCGGTCAACGAGATCTCGTTTCTCGCATTCGCCGGCGGCGAGAAGGGATTCTTCAATCCGTTCGCGAGGAGAAGGGGAGACGAGCTGAAGGAGCAGCTCGTGCGCGCGGCGATCGCCGCCTGCCGGGAGATCCGCGCCGTCGTGCGCGACGCGCGGTTCGTCCACTCCGATCCGATCATCAACATCATCGCCGACCCGACGCGGCCGGAGGACCGGCTGAAGGCGGAAATGTATCGACTCTCCCAGTACGCGGCATGGGACATGATCGCGGGCCGCGCGCGGCCCGAGCTCGGCGGCCGGCCCGAGTTCCTCGACATCGTCGGGGCGGACTACTACGTCCACAACCAGTGGATCCATCGCGGGAAGATGCTGCCGCCGTCGCATCCGCAGCATCTGCCTCTGCGGTACATGCTCCGCGAGCTCTCCGAGCGCTACCGGAGGCCCATCATCGTCGCGGAGACCGGAATCGAGGCGGAGGCCCGGCCCGACTGGCTGCGCTACGTCGGCCGCGAGGCGCTCGCCGCGCGTGCGCTCGGCGTCGCACTCGAGGCGGTCTGCCTCTATCCCATCGTCGACCACCCCGGCTGGGAGGACGATCGTCACTGCCCGAACGGGCTCTGGGGGTATCCGGACGAGAAGGGCCGCCGGCCGATCGACGAGCCGTTCTTCGAAGAGCTCGTCCGGCAGGAGCGCGCGTTGGCGAAGGGAACGCGCGCGCCGAGGCGCCCGGCCGCCGGCGAGGAGCTCCTCCCGCAGGAGGTCGCCGCGCTGGATCGCGCGGCGTGGACGATCGACGAGAAGACGGATCAATCTCGCGAGCAGGCGCGCGCGAGAGGCCGGCAGTGATCCTCTCCTCTCGTGGCGGTCCCGTTCTAGCTCGCCTCCTCCTCGAGTGCGCCGTCGCCGACCAGCCCGAGGTCCTGCTCCGCCTTCGGCCGGATGACGTCGTTCCAGCACTCCTCCGGCCGGCCGTGCACGAGTCGCTCCGCGATCTCGACGCCCATCTGGACGGAGTGATCCATGTTCCCGATCTCGTACTTCCACGCGCCAAAGCGGCCCCGCGAGTAGATGTCGCGGCTCTCGAGGTAGGGCTGGATGACGGAGAGCGCCTCGTCGCGGCGGATCGACGGGATCGGGTACGTGTAGTCGCGCCGGATGAGGTGGGTGTCGACGACGTCGCGCCGGTCTGCCGGGGACAGGAGCTTCGTGGTGACGAACCCTTCGAGAACCTCGTCGACGATCGTCTCCAGATTGGCCGGTTTGTACTCCGACCGCGAGACCTCGGCGAGAAGTGAGTAGTTCTTCGACGCGTCGGGAACCACCTCCGGGGAGTAGTTCGACAAGTACGTGACGCGGTAGAACGGACAGTTCGACTCGGGAAAGTACATCCAGCACTTCGTCGTCGGGCTCGGCTGATCGATTCCAACGCCGACGATCGCGCTGCCCGAGTGCAGGAGATGCGTCGCGGCCTCGCGCACCGCGGCCGGCGCGTCGCCGACGGCCCCCACGAGCCGGTCGAGCGGCGCCGTGTTGACGAGCACGTCGTAGTCCTCGCGCTCGCCGTTCTCCAGGCGCACCTGGCGACGCCGGGCGTCCACCGACACGACGCGCGCGCCGTAGCGAATCCGCTCCGAGACGCGCGACGCGATCTCGCGGAAGAGTCCTCCCGTGCCGCCGAAGCGCGGGTACTTGAACGTGTTGTTCGGACCCCACGAGACGTCGGGGCGGTCGAGGATGACGTTGGTCAGCATCCGCGGGAGGTCGACGACGGGAACGCGCTCGCCGATCCAGCGCGTCCCAAGCATGGACGGCGGATGTGCCCAGACCTTGAAGTTGTACGGCATCATGAAGTAGTCGGCGATTCCCTCGCCGAAGACGCCATGGATGAGCTCCTCGAAGTTGCCGAACTCCGTCTTCTCGCCCTTCCGCGCGGCCTCCTCCCGTCCCCGCTGCGCGGCCAGCACGCCGAGCACGCAGCGCAGGACGGCCTCGCGCGGCAGCTCGCGCACGTTGTTCTGGAACGGATAGG
>DATBBK010000237.1:0-5533 GCA_036271035.1 Thermoanaerobaculia bacterium
CGGAGGAACCTGTTCGTGCCCGAATACCCGGACCCCCAGACCACTGACTCGGCCTCTCCCTTCCGGGTCGGCGAGGTGGCCGTCGTCGGACGGCCCAACGCGGGAAAGTCCACGCTGGTCAACGCGCTCGTCGGCGAGAAGGTCGCGATCGTCTCCGACAAGCCCCAGACGACGCGGACGCGCATCCTCGGCGTCGCCCGGCGGAGGTCGGCGGAGATCGCGCTCGTCGACACGCCCGGCATCCACCGCCCGCAGTACCGCATGAACGCCGCCATGGTGCGCGACGCGATCGACGCGCTCTCGGCCGCCGACGTCGTCCTCTTCGTCGTGGACGCCGCGGAGAGCCGCGGGTCGGGCGAGCGGTTCGTCATCGATCTCGTGGCGCGCGCGGGGCGGCCCGCGGTGCTCGCGCTGAACAAGATCGACCTGCTCCGCAAGGAGAAGCTGCTGCCGATCATCGCCGAGCTCGCGGCGGCGCACGCGTTCCGCGACGTGGTGCCGGTCTCGGCGAAGACGGGCGAGGGCGTCGACCGGCTCTTCGACGTGCTCGCATCGGCGCTTCCGGAAGGCGAGGCGGCCTACCCGGACGACTTCCTGACCGCGACGCCCGAGACCGAGTGGATCGCCGAGGTCATCCGCGAGAAGCTCCTCGAGCGCACCCGCGACGAGCTGCCGTTCGTGCACGTGGTCGTCGTCGAGTCGGTCCGCCCCGGTGCGAATCCCGACGTCACCGTCGTGACCGCGTCGATCGTGGTCGAGCGCGAGGGCCAGAAAGGCATCGTGGTCGGCAAGGGCGGGACGATGATCCGCGACATCGGGAAGGCCGCGCGCGAGGAGCTCGAGCAGTCGCTCGGAAGGAAGCTGTTCCTGGAGCTCACGGTGCGAGTCCAGCCGGATTGGCGGAATGACGAGCGGTTCCTGGCGAGGTTGCGACGCACTCAGCCGTAGTGGCCGGCTTGAAATGTCTCGGTCGGCACCGTCAGGAGGCTCGGAGGACCGGCCCGCAAGTCCCGCGGCGACTAAGTCGCTTATGAAACGCGGCAGTCCGCAAGTCGGGCCTGCGCGCTCAGTCCGCCTTGTCGCGTTCCTTGCGATCTACGAGCCTCGGACCGAACTCCGCACTCTTTCCGCGATGTCGTGCAGCGACTCGGCGAGGGACTCGCGCAGCCGCTCCATCTCGGAGAAGAGCAGCGCGTCCGACTCGTGGCGGCGGACGCGATCCTCGAGCAGCGGGGCGATCTGGGAGCGGATGTCCTCCGCCTCGCGGCGGCCCTGGTGGGTCTTCTCGGTGAGCGTCCCCTCCAGCTCGCGCAGCTCGCGTTGCAGTGACTCGGCCTGGAGCTCGAGCCCCGGCACGCGCTCTCCCGCCTGGCGGAGCGAAGCGACCTGGTTCTCGAGCGCGGGCAGCCTCTCCAGTGCGGCGCGCAGCGCCGAGATCTGGTCCTCCAGCGCCGGGATGCGCTCGGCCGCGCCCTCGAGGCCCTGCAGGCGCCCCTCGGCGGACGGGATGCGCTCGGCGAGCCTCTCGACGGCGCCCTCGACGCCCGCGGAGCGCCCCTCGAGCGCGGTGATCCGGCCGGAGGCGTCCCGAAGCGCGCCCAGCGCGTCCTCGATCGCCGCGAATCGATCCGCCGCGCCGCCCGCGTCGCCGCGGATCGCCGAGACCTCCGCCTCGATCGCGCGCAGCTTCTCGAGCTCCGCGCGCTGCGAGGCGAGTGTCTCCTCGTGCGACCCGGCGGCCTGGCGGAGATGGCCGAGCCGCTCGTCTGTGACCTGTGCGCGCTCCGTCAGCCCGCGAAGCGCCATCGCGATGTCGTCCGCGTCCTTGCGCTGCCGGTTCTGGTCCGCGCGGTCCCGCTCCTCGGAATCCGCGAAACTGCTCTCGATCCGCCGCAGCGCCGACTCGAGCTCGCCGTGGCGCGCGGAGAGGCCCTCGGCCGACCCGAGCTTCTCGCTCGCGGCGGCGATCGTCTCCTGCAGGCCGGAGAGTCCCTTCTCGAGCCCCTGAACGCGGTCGGCCATGGACGCCACGCTCTGCAGCATGGACGCGACCTGCGACTCGAGCGAGGCGACTGAGTGGTTCAGCCGCTCCGCCGCGTCGCCGCTCCTCGCCGACCGATCGTCGAGCTCGTGGAGGCGCCGCTCGAGCAGCTCGATGCGGTCGTCCCGCACGCTGTCCGGCGGCAGGAACGAAGGGGAGTCCGCTCCGGGCGGCGGCGGGATCTCGATGCCGATCTCGTCGGCCTCGGAGAGGAGCTCGGCCGGCTCGTCGATCTCGACGTCCGCGCCTTCGTGGCCGCCGAAGTGGGCGCCCGCATCGACCGGCTCGTCCGGCGCGGTCGGCTCGTTCCGATCGTCGAATCGCACCGCCTCCATGCGGAGCGTCGACGCGGGGCTCGGCGGCGGCGCGCTCGCGAGCGGCTCGGCCTCGCCGGCGTGTTCCGGCTCGCCGACGGACACCGCGTCGTCTTCGTCGTCCACGCCGCGCGCCAGCTCCGTCGTGTCGAACGGCGCTTCATCAGAAACGGGAGGCACGAGCGAGAGTGGACGCGCCGGCCGCTGAACCGGGATCGCCGGCTGCGACTCGCGGTGGAGGAGCGAATCCTTCCAGGTCTGCAGGTCGTCGACGAGCGAGGTGTCCTCCGCCGTCGGGAAGTTGGCCTCCTCCGCGCGCCGGCCCTGGAGCCGCCGCAACAGGTCGACGAACGTCAGCTTCGAGATCAGCTTGAACGTCTCGGTCACGCCGCGGCCCGCGGAGGCGACCGCCTCGACGAACGGGTACGACGAGAGCCCGAGCGCTTCCTGCATCGCGTCGACGGCGAGGATGTCCCCGAGGTCGCGCTTGTTGTACTGGACGATGATCGGGACGGACTCGAAGCCGATCCCGTTCACCTTCAGGTTGTCCTTGAGGTTCTGCCAGCTCTCGAGGTTCTTCGGCAGCATCGTCCACTGCGAGTCCGCGACGAAGACGATCCCGTCGACGCCCTTGAGCACGACGCGCCGCGTTTCGTTGAACGCCGTCTGGCCGGGGACCGTCGCGAGCTGGAAGCGGATCTTGTAGCCCTTGATGTCGCCGAGCTCGACCGGCAGCAGGTCGAAGTAGATCGTCCGGTCGGTCTGCGTCTGCAGGTTGAGCAGCTTGCCCGCCGTGCCCGGCTCGAGACGGTCGTGCAGCACCTTGAGGTTGGTCGTCTTGCCGCACAGCCCCGGGCCGTAATAAACGATCTTGGCCGTCAGCTCTCTCGTAGCCGCGTTGTAGATGACCATATTCTTTTTGGTTGTTGCGCCCATTTTAGCGCGGTTTCGCCGCGCCGGACCCGGTTTTCCGCCGCGTTCTTGACGGGATGGGACGGTCCCCATAGACTCGCGCGGATTTGACGGAAGAGCTCGTTCGCAAGGCCCGAATCCTCGACGCCGAACGCATCCGGCGGATGATCGAGCGCATGGCCCACGAGATCGCCGAGCACCACAAGGACCTCCCCGGGCTCGCGTTCATCGGCATCCGGACCCGCGGCGTGCCCCTCGCGACCCGCCTCGCCTCGCAGCTATCCAGCCTCGTCAAGCAGAGCTTTCCGGTCGGGACCCTCGACATCACCCTGTACCGCGACGACCTGTCCACGGTCGCGCCGCAGCCGCTCTTGAAGAAGACCGAGATCGACTTCGACCTGAACGGCCGCACGGTCATCCTGTGCGACGACGTGCTGTACACGGGACGCACGATCCGCGCCGCGCTCGATGGCGTCATCGACCTCGGGCGCCCGCGCGCCATCCGGCTCGCGACTCTGATCGACCGCGGCCACCGCGAGTTCCCGATCGAGGCGAACTACGTCGGCAAGAGCGTGCCGACCGCCGGGCGCGAGACGATCCAGGTCCTCTTCCAGGAGACGGACGGCGCCGACGAGGTCTGGATTCTGGAGAGGCCGCGTTGAGGCTCGGCGCGGCCACAGCGCGTGTCCAGAAGGGTCTCAGGTCTCAGGTTTCAGGTTTCAGGTTGAGCCCGGCGCTCGAGATCCCCGACCCGAGACTCTTCGGCGCATGACCTCCACCGCGAACAACCTCCGCTCCAAGGATCTTCTCGGGATCGAGGGTCTCTCTCCCGACGAGATCACGCTCCTCCTCGACACCGCCGAGTCGATGCGGGCGATCGCGGCGCGGCCCATCAAGAAGGTTCCCGCGCTGCGCGGCCGGATGGTCGTCAACCTGTTCTTCGAGGCGTCGACTCGGACGCGCTTCTCCTTCGAGACGGCGGAGAAGTGGCTGTCGGCGGACTCCCTCAACTTCTCGGCGAAGGGGAGCTCCGTCGAGAAGGGCGAGTCGCTGCTCGACACCGCGCGCAACCTCCAGGCGATGTCTCCCGACCTGATCGTGATCCGCCACGGCTCGCCCGGCGTGCCGCACTTTCTGGCTCGCCACCTCAAGGCGGGGGTCGTGAACGCCGGCGACGGCGCGCACGAGCATCCGACGCAGGCGCTCCTCGACGCGCTCACGATCCGGCAACGACTCGGCCGGTTCGAGGGTCTCGGCATCACCATTTGCGGCGACATCGCCCACTCGCGGGTCGTGCGCTCGAACATCTGGCTGCTCACGAAGATGGGCGCGCGGGTGACAGTCTGCGGGCCCCCGACGCTGCTCCCGCCCCACATCGAGGCGATGGGCGTCGACGTGACCACGGACTTCGACGAGGCGCTCGTCGCGGCCGACGTCGTCATGATGCTGCGCATGCAGCTCGAGCGGCAGGGCCACTCGCTCTTCCCGTCGCTGCGCGAGTATTTCCGCCTCTACGGCCTCGACGCGAAGCGGCTCGCGCGGACCAAGCCCGGCGCGATCGTCATGCATCCCGGCCCCATGAACCGCGGCGTCGAAATCGACTCAGCCGTCGCCGACGGCGCGCAGTCCCTGATCCGCGAACAGGTGGAGATGGGCGTGGCCGTGCGCATGGCGGTGCTGGAAGCGCTCGCCCGCAACCTGCCGAACGCGTGATGCTCATGCTGACCGACCGCCGCCCCATCCTTCTCGCCAACGCCCGCGTCGTCGATCCCTCGCGGGATTTCGACGGCATCGGCGACGTGCTGATCGCCGACGGCACCATCCGCGAAAGCCGTCGCGGCATTGGTGCAGCAGGCGTGCCCGAAGGCACCGATATCATCAATTGCGCCGGCAAGATCGTCGCGCCCGGGCTGATCGACATGCGCGCCTTTGTCGGCGAGCCCGGCGCCAGCCACCGCGAAACCTTCGCCTCCGCGAGCCAGGCCGCCGCCACCGGCGGCATTACCACCATCATCTGCCAGCCCGATACCTCGCCGGTGATCGACAATTCGGCGACGGTCGATTTTATCCTGCGCCGCGCCCGCGACACCGCGATCGTCAACATCCAGCCGATGGCGGCACTCACCAAGGGCATGCGCGGCGAGGAGATGACCGAGTTCGGTCTGCTCAAGGCCGCCGGCGCCATCGCCTTCAGCGACAGCGACAAAAGCGTGACCAATGCCCAGGTGATGCGTCGCGCCCTGACCTACGCCCGCGATTTCGACGC
>DATBBK010000238.1:0-4803 GCA_036271035.1 Thermoanaerobaculia bacterium
GTCGAGCCGCCGTCGGACGGCACGAACGCGCCCGTGCCGTCCGCCAGGTCGATCTCGAAGTCCGAGTAGTTCGCCGCGACGACGTCCGGAAGGCCGTCCTCGTTCATGTCGCCGGCCGCCAGAGCAACGCCGGCGAAGCCGAGCCCGGTCGCGGAGGTTGGAAAGCCTCCGCGGCCGTCGCCGTAATAGATGGTTCCATCTCCGATCGCGAGATCGAGGCTTCCGTCGGCGTTGAAGTCGGCGACGGCGTAGCCCTGCACCTCCTGGAGCGTCGCGAAGCTCTGGACGGCCGGTCCGAAGGACGGATTCGGACAACCGGTGCACGGAACCGCCTCGGCGCGCACCGGGAGAAGAGTGGCGAGCGCGCACACGGCGAGCCAAGTCGCCGCCCGAAGGCGTCCCGCGGCTCGGTTGTGCATGACTCCTGAGCGCGAGTTTATCCCGACGGGAGTGCGCCCCTCCAGGCCTTCGCCGACTGCACGAGCAGCGTGCGATCGCTCGTCGTGAAGACGGAGTAGCCCACCTTCTGCAGATCCGGGATCTGGTCCGCCGAGCGCAGCATGATGCCCGCCGCCTTGCCGTGCCCGGCCGCGACCTGCGCGACGCGCTCGACCCCCGCGACGTAGCGGGGATCGTCGTAGTGTCCCGGCACGCCGAGCGCCTGCGAGAGGTCGTTGGGCCCGACGAACAGCACGTCCACCCACTTCTCGGAGGCGATGTCGTCGGCCGCGTTCAGCGCGCCCGCCGTCTCGATCTGGACGATGACGGCCGTGTTCTCATTCGCCTCGAGGACCCAGTGGTCCAGCGGGACGGCCGCGTAGCGGTTCGCGCGGACTCCGGCGAGCCCGCGCCGCCCCACCGGCGCGTACTTCGCGCTCTCGAGCGCCGCGCGGACCGCCGCCGCTCCATCGGCGCGCGGGAAGAGCGTGCCAGCCGCTCCCGCGTCGAGCGCGCGCCCCGTCTCGGCCTGAGCGTGGCAGCTCGGGACGCGCACGATCGCCGGGATCGCCGCGGCGTCCGCGGCGCGGATCACCGCCGCCACGCCGGGCGCGTCCCAGGTCCCGTGCTCGGTGTCGAGGACGAGGAAGTCGAAGCCGACCTGCGCGAGGACCTCGCCCATGGTCGCCGACGGCTCCGACAGGAAGACGCCGAGCAGCGGTTTCTTCGCGAGGACCCTGGCACGCAGACTGGTCACTGCACCCTGTTCTTCACCAGGTTGAACTTCAGCATCTCCGCGTACGAGACCCGCGAGTCGAGGTCCTCGCGCGCGATCTTCAAATGCTGCGTGAGCCCCTCGAGCACGAGCTCCATTCCGATCGCGAGCTCCTCGGGCGTCGCCGGCGCGAAGTGCTCGCCGACCGCCTTCTCGAGCCCCGGCACGGACTTCAGCGACGCCAGGTGCTCCGCGAACGCGGTGTCGTCGGACAGCGTGACGCGGTTGCCGGCGGCGAACCACGCGACGATCGGCTCGTAGAGCGCGTGGATTTTCTCAGGCGCGGGCGCCTGGCGCATTCGCCGCTGCGGCCCTGTCTCATCGTCGTCGTCGAGCTCCTGCTGCCGCCGCTGGGTCGGCCGGCCGGCGTCGGGAGCGGGGAAGCGCGAGTCGAAGAGCTTCTTGACCGCGGTGCCGATCAGCTTCTTCGCGACGACCTCCGCGCCCTGCTGCTCGCCCTCGTAGACCATCTCGACCTTGCCGGTGATCGCCGGCAGGGTCGCCGGCAGATCGCAGAGCCGCGGCGAGACGCGGCGCTCGCCGTGGACGAGGCCGCGTCGCTCGAGGTTGGACGCGAGGATCTCGATCGCCGAGATCGGCATGCGCGCGGAGACGCCCGACGACTGGTCGACGAACTCGGACGCCCGCGCGGCGAACGCGACTTCCTCGATGAGCTCGCGGAAGACGTCCGGGATGTCGACGGCCGGCCCGCCCTTGCGGTCGACCCACGCCTCCTGCGCCGTGATCTTCGCCGCCGTCTTCACGTCGTCGGGGTAGTGCGTGAAGATCTGCGAGGAGATCCGGTCCTTCAGCGGTGTGATGATGTTGCCGCGGTTCGTGTAGTCCTCCGGGTTCGCCGAGAACACGAGGAGGATGTCGAGCGGGATCCGGACGGGGAAGCCGCGGATCTGCAGGTCGCGCTCCTCGAGGATGTTGAGCAGGCCGACCTGGATGCGGGGCTGGAGATCCGGCAGCTCATTGATCGCGAAGATCCCCCGGTTCGTGCGCGGCACGATGCCGAAGTGGATGACCTCCTCGTCGGAGTAGGAGCGGCGCTCCGTCGCGGCCTTGATCGGATCGATGTCGCCGATCAAATCCGCGATCGTCACGTCGGGCGTCGCGAGCTTCTCGCGGTAGCGCTCCTCGCGCGGGATCCACGTGATCGGCGTCGCGTCGCCCTTCTCGGCGAGCATCCGACGGCCGTACTTCGTGATCGGTGCGAACGGGTCCTCGCTCAGCTCGCTGCCGGCGATCGCCGGGATCTCGGGATCGAGCAGCCCGACGAGCATCCGCAGCAGCCGCGTCTTCGCCTGTCCGCGGAGGCCGAGAAGCAGCAGGTCGTGGCGGGAGAGGATCGCGTTGTAGAGCGCGGGGAGGACCGTGCGCTCGTAACCGTGGATGCCCGCGAACGGATTCTCGCGGCGCTCGATCGCGCAGCGGAGGTTCGCGCGCAGCTCGTCCTTGACGCCGCGCGGCGTGTAGCCGCCGGCCTTCAGCTCACCGAGGGTCTGGGGTTTTTTTTGCGACAAGGGATTCCTTTCGTAGACCGGAGACCAGAGACCTCAACCCGTTCGCCGAACCGCAAATTCTTCGCCTGACCTAGGCGTTCCTCGAGCTTCAGCCGGGCTTCATCGCCGGGGGTTCCTCGCCCGGCCGGACGATGTCGGCCGCGTCTCGCCCCGCGAGCGCCGCTCCGCGCCGCGCGACGGCCCGCATCCGCTCGCGGTCCCAGCCCTCGATCCTCTCCGCGACGAGCCCGTCCGCTCCGACGCGGAAGAACGTCGGCACCGTCGTCAGGCCGAGCGCGTCCGATGCCCGCCAGGGCTCCGGGTCGTACGCCGTCTCGATGCGCGCGCCGTGCCGTGCCTGGAAATCGCGCGCGGCCGGCGCGGGGTCCTGCGAGATCGCGACGACGCGCATGCCTCCCTCGGACGCCTCGCGCAAACGCTCGAGGTACGGCCACGCGAGCGCGCACGTCGGACACGTCGTCTTGAAGGCGGCGTAGAGCGTCTCGCCCTCGGGCGCTCGAAACGGATTCCCGTTCTCGTCCTGGAGCGGGAGGCGAGACAGTAGGACACCGGGATCGAGGGCCGCCACGCGGCGGATTATAGACTCCGGCCGCGCCGCGTTCTCTCTCATGTCGGTCGAGCTCGCAGCCGGCGCGCGGAGGAGAAACGCGATGAACGGTCGGCGATCCCGGCGCTGGACGCGACGCAAGTTCGTGGGAGCGGCGGGCGCCGCTCTCGCCGCGAGCGCGCTGCCTTCGCTCTCGTGCGCGCCGTCGGATCGCGGCGCCGCACCCTCGATGCCGCGGAAGACGCTGCGGATTCTCCAGTGGAGCCACTTCGTGCCGCGCTTCGACGCGTGGTTCGACAGGGTCTACACGAAGGAGTGGGGCGCCAGACACAACACCGAGGTCATCGTCGACCACATGGCGCCGACCGAGGTCAACGCGCGCGGCGCTTCCGAAGCGGCCGCGGGCATTGGCCACGACCTCTTCCTCTTCATATCGCCGCCGGCGGCCTACGAGGACCGGGTCGTCGACCAGCGCGACGTCGTCGCGGCGGTCGAGCAGCGGCACGGGAAGATGATCTCGCTCGCGACGCGGTCCACCTTCAACCCGAAGACGGGGAAGTACTTCGCGTTCGCCGACTCCTATGTCCCCGATCCCGGCAACTACCGCATCGACCTCTGGAGCCAGGTCGGACTTCCGAACGGGCCCGACACCTGGGACGACCTGCGCAATGGCGGCCGGAAGATCAAGGAGAGATTCGGCAACCCCGTCGGGATCGGGCTCTCGCAGGAGATGGACTCGAATATGACGCTGCGCGCGGCCCTCTGGTCGTTCGGCGGCGCCGAGCAGGACGCCGACGGCCGCGTCGTCATCCGCTCGAAGGAGACGATCGAGGCGCTGAAGTTCATCCGCGCGCTCTATCGGGAGACCGAGACCGCGGAGGTCCTCACCTGGGACCCGTCGTCGAACAACCGGATGATGCTCGCCGGCCGCGCGTCGTACGTCCAGAACGCGATCTCGGTCACGCGAACGGCGGAGCGGGAGAACCCGGAGCTCGCCCGCAAGATCGGCCTCGTCCCGGCGTTGAGGGGCCCGGTGCGCCGCATCGCCGCCGAGCACCTGATGAACTGTTACGTGATCTGGAAGTTCGCGAAGAACATCGAGGGCGCGAAGCAGTTCCTGGTCGACATGGTCGGCGCGTTCGAGTCGGTGTTTCGCGAGAGCGAGTTCTACAACTTCCCGTGCTATCCGAGCACGGTGCCGGATTTGAAGACGCGGCTCGAGAACGACGCGAAGGGCGAGCCGAAGGGCAAGTACGCGGTCCTCGCGGGCGTGCTCGACTGGGCGACCAACGTGGGCTATCCGGGGTACGCGACGGCGGGTATCGACGAGGTGTTCAACACGTTCGTGATCCCGACGATGTTCGCGCGCGTCGCGCGCGACGAGGAGACGCCGGAGCAGGCCGCCGAGGCGGCGCAGAGGGAGATCGAGCGGATCTTTGCAAAATGGGCGCGTAAGACGTAGTCGTACGCGCCCATCCTGAGGCGCGGAGCGCCGAAGGATCCCGTCACTGAAC
>DATBBK010000239.1:0-5008 GCA_036271035.1 Thermoanaerobaculia bacterium
GACCATCGTCGCAATCGCCGAGCCGTCGCCCGCGCCGGGCGCCGTGAACGGCTTCGCCAGCCCGAAGTCCAGCAGCTTGACGAAGCCGTCCTTCGACACCATCACGTTCTCGGGCTTCATGTCGCGATGGACGATGCCCGCCGAGTGCGCCTTCGCCAGGCCGTCGGCGACCTGCACGGCGACCTCGAGCATCTTCTTCTCGCCCAGAGGTCCGCCCGCGAGCATCTGGCGCAGGCTCGCTCCGTCCACGAGCTCCATCGCCATGTACGTCGTGCCGTCGGACGTGCCAATGTCGTGGACGGTGACGATGTTCGGATGGTTCAGCGCCGACGCCGCGCGCGCCTCCGACTCGAAACGCCGCAGCCGATCCGCGTCCTGCGCGATCGCCGCCGGCAGCACCTTGAGCGCCACATCGCGCCGCAGCCGCTCGTCGCGCGCGCGATACACCTCACCCATCCCTCCGGCTCCGAGGAGCGCGAGGACCTCGTAAGGACCGAGCTTCGTCCCGGTTGCCAGGGTCACTGGAGACCCTCGACCAAGTAGAGGTCCGAGAGCGTCCGCAGGCAGGAGTACGCGTAGAACCTTCCGTCCGGGCTGATGTGCGGCGGAGCGATTGACCAGACGCCTGCCGAGTCGGCCGGCATCAATTCCTTCCAGGGCTGCCTGCGGCCGTTGGAAACATCGAGCAAATCGACCTTCGCGGGCAGGTCTTTGCGCCGGTAGACATAGAGCGAACGCCCATCCGCACTCCAACCCGTCGGCGTGTCGTCCAGCGTCGTGCCCGGAACGGCGGTGGGCTCGCCGCCGGCGCTCGGATAGAGGTACACCTTCTGATCGGGTCCGCGGACGACGATGACCTTGCCGTCGGGCGAGATGCCCTTGCGGAGGGTCCGGTATCCCTCGGGCGTCAAGGCGCGCGGTTTGCCTCCTGCGAGGTCGAAGACGAAGATGCGCGGTCCGTGTCCCGGCTCGTTCGCCGTGACCGCCAGGTGGGATCCGTCCGGGAACCAGTCGGCGATCTGAATCCGGAGGCCCTCGCGCGGAAGCAGGCGCGGCTCGCCGGCGCCCGTGGGATAGAGCACTAGCTGGGGGTCGCTGCCCGGCTTGACGGCCGCGAGCGCCCACTTTCCGTCGGGGGAGAGGGCCTGGCCGCTCCCCTCGCCGAGCCGAACGGCTGGCGAGCCGTCCGTCTTGCGGACGTAGACCGAGTACCCCGGACCGCCGCCCTCGCCGGACTCTGCGAAGAAGAGCGTCTGCCCGTCGGCTGTGATGTCGGTCGCCTGCGACCAATCGAGCCAGGAGAGGTCGCGCTCCTTCTCGAATCCAGGACCGCGGCCCAGGATCTCCTGGCGGTTGGTGTCGTGCGTCAGCAGCAGACGCCCATCGCGCGCGACGTCCTGAAGCGTCAGGATACCTGTGACTCGGACGAGCAACCGGACGTTTCCCGAGACCGAGGAGGCGTAGAGCCCGCGATTCGCGCCGCTCCTGGCGCCCGTGA
This sequence comes from Thermoanaerobaculia bacterium, assembly GCA_036271035.1. Lineage (GTDB taxonomy): Bacteria > Acidobacteriota > Thermoanaerobaculia > UBA5066 > Gp7-AA6 > DAHUXD01. The sequence goes on from DATBBK010000239.1 coordinate 1,499, forward strand.
ACCAGATCTCTCCGCGTGGCGACCACGCGAGTCCCTGGACGGTCTCGTAGACGCCCGGAAGAGTCGACTTCTTTCCCGCGAGGTCCACGACGGCGACCGAACCTCCGTCGTCTCCTCGCACGGGGTGATCGAGGAACGCAACCAGGTTGCCCTTCGGCGAGACCCGCGGATGGCTGATCCAGCCGGCGGTCTCGTACAGAATCTTCCCGATCGGGAACTCGAGGCGATTACGACCGTTGACGTCTCGGACGACGGCGAGGGTGTTGCCGTCCGGCGACCAGTCCGCCCACTCGACAGCTTCGAGAACGTCGCGGGGCGCGCCGCCGCCCGCGACGCCCATGCGCGCGAGCGTACCGCTCGCCTCGAAGGGACCCACGGCGTGGCGACCGAGCGAGAGCGCCATCTCGCCGTTGCGCGAGATGGCGAGGATGTCGGCGCCGGGCAGGCCGAAGGGACGCGACTCCGGACTCCCGGACCGGCTGACGAAGATCTCGACGGGCCGGCCCTCCCAGGCGGAGCCGTAGAGAATCGTCTGGCCGTCCGGCGCGAAGCGCGCGAACGAGATCGTGCCGCGCCGGAACGTGAGCTGATGGAACGAGGGCGGCTCCGCCTTCGTCATGCGGCGGTCGAGCACCACGCCACCGGCGAGGCCGAGGACCAGCGCGGCCGCGGCGAGCCACCAGGCGACGGTCCGGCGGCGGGCCGTCGCCGACACCGGCGCGGCGCCCGACGCCGTGCTCGTCACCTCGGAGACGTGCTCGCGCACGCTCTTCAGATCCCGCGCGAGATCGCGCGTCGAGGCGTAGCGGTCCTCCGGATCCTTCGCGAGGCAGCGCTCGACGATCCAGCGGTACGGCGCCGGCGCGCGCGGATTGACGCGCGACACGGGATCCGGCTCCTCGCGAATGATCGCCGACAGCGTCTCCGCTCCCGTCGGCTTCTGAAACGCGCGCTGCCCCGTCGCCATCTCGTAGAGGATCGAGCCCAGCGCGAACTGGTCCGAGCGGTAGTCGACCGGCTTGCCGCTCGCCTGCTCCGGCGACATGTAGCCGACCGTGCCGAGCACGGTTCCCGGCAGCGTCTCCCCCACGACCGTCGGGATCGCCGAGCCGTCGCCCGCGCCCGGCGCCGTGAACGGCTTCGCAAGCCCGAAGTCGAGCAGCTTCACGAAGCCGTCCTTCGACACCATCACGTTCTCGGGCTTCATGTCGCGATGGACGATGCCCGCTGAGTGCGCCTTCGCCAGGCCGTCGGCGACCTGCACCGCGACCTCGAGCATCTTCTTCTCGCCCAGAGGTCCACCCGCGAGCATCTGCCGCAGGCTCGCGCCGTCGACGAGCTCCATCGCCATGTACGTCGTGCCGTCGGACTTGCCGATGTCGTGGACGGTGACGATGTTCGGATGGTTCAGCGCCGACGCCGCGCGCGCCTCCGACTCGAAACGCCGCAGCCGATCCCCGTCCTGCGCGATTGCCGCCGGCAGCACCTTGAGCGCGATCTCGCGCCCCAGGCGCGGGTCCTTCGCGCGGTAGACCTCGCCCATGCCTCCCGCTCCGAGAGTCCCGAGGATCTCGTAGGGACCGAGCTTCGTGCCCGCGCTATGCGTCATTTCAGGTCGCGAACCCAGTACAGCGTGGAGAGGATGCGACTGAAGCCCAAGGTCATCGTCTTCCCGTCCGCGGTGACGCGGGAGGCTCCCCGCGAGCTCATTCCGGCCGCGTCGCTCGCGACGAGATCTCGAACGTGCGTCCGGGCTCCGGAGGCGACGTCGACCACGTCGATGCGGCAGGGATACCCGTTCGCCACATAGAGGCCCTTGCCATCCGCCGTCCATCCGGCGGGAAGGTCGCCCGCGCTCGACGCGGCGATCGCGGTCGGCGCGCCGCCGGCCGAGGGATAGAGATAGACCCGCCGATCGGGCCCCAGCGCTGCGACCCACTTCGAGTCCGGGGAGACGAAGAGGCGGCTGTAGCTGATGCCCTCCGCGCTGATGGCGGTCGCGGCGCCTCCCGCCAGCGACTGGACGTAGAGACGCGCTCCCTTTCCCGGTTCGTTGCCTTCGAAAACGAAACGCTGTCCGTCGGGGAAGAACGCGCCGTAGAGAACGTTGCCGAACGGATCGTTCGGAAGCTGCCGCGACTGTCCCGCCTTGACCGGAATGAGCGCGAACCGCGACGCCTGGTCGCTCGTCCGCGTCAGGGCATATGCACCGTCGGGCGAGAGCGCGACACCGGTTCCGTCGCTCAACCGAACGGCCGCGGATCCGTCGGTCGGACGGAGGTACACGGACCCCTTGTCGCCTCCGCCCTCGCCGCTCTCATCGAAGAGCAACACCTTCCCGTCGGCCGAGAGCCCTCGATCGCTCGTCCAGTCGAACCAGCCCAGGTCCTTCGGCTCGGGCTGCCCCGGAAGGAAGGCGAAGGAGCCCGAGCGATAGTCGTCCTCGGTCACGAGCGCGTTCGAGCCCATCATGTCGAGCAGCGCCGGCGTCCCCTGCATCGTCCGGACGAGACGGAGCCTGCCGGACGGGGTGACCGCGAAGAGACCTCGCTGGATACCGGTGCGCGCCGCCGTGAACCAGATCTCGCCGCCATCCCGCGACCACGCGAGGCCCTGGACCGTCGCGAATCCGGCGGCGAGGTCAGTCTTCTTGCCGGCGAGGTCGACGATCGCGACTCCGCCGCCGTCGGCGTTTCCCGGATGGTCGATGAAGGCGATCCGCTTGCCGTCGGGCGCGAAGCGCGGGTCCTGGATCCAGCCCGCCGTCTCGAAGAGCGCCTTCCCGACCGGGTACTCCAGCCGGTCCTTTCCGGAGAGGCGGTGGACGACCGCCAGCTCCGACCCGCCGGGAACCCAGTCGGCGGCGGTGGCCTCCTGCAGAACCTCCTTCGGTACGCCTCCCGAGATCGGGACCCTCGCGAGGGTGCCGACATTCTGCGTGAACCGGCTCGACTTCGGATCGACGAGAATCGCCAGCTCGCCGGCCGAAGAGATGGCGAGCAGCCTCGCCGGCGGAACCGGCAGGGGCGAGGACTCGGGAATGCCGGGGCGCAGGGAGTAGATCCTGGGGTCGGCGCCATCCCACGAGGCGCTGTAATACGCCGTCTGGCCGTCGGGTCCGAAGCGGCCCGAATTGATCGTGCCTCGCTGAAACGTCAGCCGCTGGAAGCTCGGCTGCGAGACGGCCGCGGTCTTGCGCCCGACGAGGAGACCGCCGATCGCCGCCAGGACGATCGCCGCGAGCGCGGCGGGGAGCGCCCACGAGCGGCGGCGCGGCGCGGCGGAGACCGTTGCTGCCCCCGACGCCGAGCTCGTCACCTCGGAGACGTGCTCGCGCACGCTCTTCAGATCCCGCGCGAGATCGCGCGTCGACGCGTAGCGGTCCTCCGGATCCTTCGCGAGGCAGCGCTCGACGATCCAGCGGTACGGCGCCGGCGCGCGCGGATTGACGCGCGACACGGGATCCGGCTCCTCGCGAATGATCGCCGACAGCGTCTCCGCTCCCGTCGG
>DATBBK010000240.1:0-1760 GCA_036271035.1 Thermoanaerobaculia bacterium
CCTTTATGCCTCCGCCGCCAGGGCGTGCCGGATCGTTCCGAGGTGGTACGCCGCGTGGGCGATCGCGGCGAGCGTCGTGGGAAGAGACTCGCCGATCGCCGACGGCTCAGCCTCGATCGCGCGGAGCAGCTCGTCGTACTGCCGCCGGAGAGTGTCGCGGAGCCGCCGCCATTCCCGCTCGTCGACGGAGCGGACGGACCAGCTCTGCTTCCAGTCCCGGTCGCCGCGGTCGCCGCGGATCCAGTCCGACGTCATGTCGAGGTGGAAGCCGGCGTGGTGCGCGTGGCCGGCGATCGTCGCGCCGCTTCTCGAGATCGGCCGCGACGCCCGCTCCGCGTCGACACTCTCGAGCGTGCCGATGAATCCGCCGCCCGGCGCGTTGTCGAGGTAATACGTCGACGGACCCTGTGCGCCCTCGAACGTCTCCTTCAAGAGGGTGAGCGTCGACTCGAACACTTCCGAAGCGATGACCTGCGGCATCCCGACCTCCTTGGCTCTTCCTATCCATTCCATACACGACCCGCCCGGAGAAGGTTGCAGGTCTCCGCTACGATTCGGAGATGACCGATCCATCGATGACCGGCCGCACGGCCCTCGTCACCGGCGCGACGAGCGGCATCGGCCTCGAAACGGCGCGCGCGCTCGCGCGCATGGGGGCGAGCGTCGTCGTCGGCGCGCGCGATCCGGTTCGTGGCGCCGCGGTCGTCGACGAGCTCGTGCGCGCGGGCGGCAGGGCCGAGCCGCTCCAGGTCGACTTCGCGTCGCTCGCGTCGGTCCGCCGCGCGGCCGACGCTTTCATAGCCTCCCACGAGAGGCTCGACGTGCTCGTCAACAACGCGGGCACCGCCGTGCCGCGGCGCGAGACGACCGCGGACGGCCACGAGCGCACCTGGCAGACGAACTACCTCGGCCACTATCTCCTCACGCGGCTCCTGCTGCCGATCCTGAGGCGGGCGCCGTCGCCTCGGATCGTCAACGTCTCGTCCGAGGGGCATCGCTCGGGGCGCGTCGACTGGAGCGACCTCGAGCTGTCGAAGGGCTACGGCGGCTTTCGCGCCTACGGCAACACGAAGCTCGCGCAGGTCCTCTTCACGCGTGAGCTCGCGCGGCGCGAGCCGGGCGTCCTGAGCGTCGCGCTCCACCCTGGCGCGATCGGCACGAACATCTGGCGCGCGCTGCCGGCGCACGCGGACGCGCTGGTCCGACTCATCCTGCCCGGCGCGGCGCACGGCGCGGCGCCCGTCGTGCGCCTCGCGTCGGATCCCGCGCTTCCGGCGTCGGCGAGCGGTCGTTACTTTCGCCGCTTCGACGAGTCCACGCCGTCGGCGTCGGCGCGCAGCGACTCGGACGCCGCGCGGCTGTGGGACGTCTCCGAGCGCGACGTCGCGCCGTTTCTCGGCGGCTGAGACGCGTCAGCCGCCGAGCGCGGCGGGCAACCGGCGGATCGCCCCCCGAATCCGCCGCATCGAGGCGCCGAACCCGCGAGAGCGGCGGCGCTGCAGGCGCCACTGCGACACGCCGGCGGTGACCGCAGCTGCGGCGCCGAGGCCGATCAGCGCCCACAGGAACTGCCGCGTCAGACCCCGCGACCGGACGACGACGCGCTCGCCGTTCTCGTCCACGACGATGCCGGCGGGACGATTCCAGACGAACCCGCCGGACATCCCGGGGAAGCGAAGAAGCATCGTCCCGGTCCGCGGCGTGAGCTCGCGCCCCGCGCGAAACGTCGACTTACCGAATTTGTGGAAGACGGTGACCAT
>DATBBK010000241.1:0-11497 GCA_036271035.1 Thermoanaerobaculia bacterium
GGATCCCTTTCGGCTTCGGGATTCTTGACAGGGAAATTGGCGCGGCGCTCCTGACCTCGCCGTCATCCCGAGCGGAGCGAGGGATCCCTTTCGGCTTCGGGATCCTGATGCGACCGAAAGGGGTCCGCTTCTCGGGATGACAGGGGTCCTTTGGCCCGTCCCTTGCGACACAATCCCTCCATGCCGCTGGAGGAATACCGCAAGAAGCGTCGCTTCGACGTCACGGCCGAGCCCAAGGGGAAGGCGGTCGTCCGCAAGGCCGTCAAGAAGCTCCAGTACGTCATCCAGAAGCATCGCGCGACGGCGCTGCACTACGACTTCCGGCTCGAGTGGAAGGGCGTGATGCTGTCCTGGGCGGTGCCCAAGGGCCCGTCGCTCGACCCCGCCGACAAGCGGCTCGCGATGCAGGTCGAGGACCACCCCATCGAATACAACAAGTTCGAGGGAATCATCCCGGCGGGCGAGTACGGCGGCGGGACCGTGATGATCTGGGACCGCGGCCACTGGCTGCCCGAGACGCCCGACGTCGACGCCGCGCTGAAGAAGGGCGAGCTGAAGTTCGTCCTGGACGGCGAGAAGCTGCACGGCGGCTTCGTGCTCGTCCGGACCGGCCGCTTCGGCGCGTCGAAGCCGTCGTGGCTGCTCATCAAGCACCGCGACGAGTGGGCGAAGAAGGTGCAGATCGCGGACGAGGAACCGCGCTCCGTCGTGTCGCAGCGGTTGCTCGTGGAGATCGCGCGCGACGAGGGCGGCGACATGATCAAGGCCGCCGACGGCGATCCACCGGCGCTTCTCCGCAAGATGGTCGCGAACCCGAAGCTGGTGCGCCCGAAGAAGACCTCGCGCAAGAAGTCCGTCTGGCACTCGAACAGGACCTCGAAGGGGCTCTCGTGAGCACGGCGCCGTCGGCGAAAAAGACGGCGAAGAAGCCCCCGAAGAGGCCGGCGAAGTCCACCGCGCGTTCCCGGCCGGCCACGGCGGCGGACTTGCGCGCGGAGGAGACGCTTCGCGGCCTGCGCGTCCGCATCACCCATCCGGACAAGCCGTACTGGCCCGACGACGGCTATACGAAGCTCGACCTTCTGCGCTTCTACGTCGAGGCGTTCGATCTCTTTCAGCCGTACGTCAAGGATCGGCTCCTCTCGTTCCGGCGCTGCCCGGACGGAATGCTCGGACACTGCTTCTTCCAGAAGGAGAAGCCGGCGGGCATGCCGCCCGACACGCCGACGAAGCGGATCCAGCATGTCCAGAAGTCGACGAACTACGTCGTGGGCGGCCGCCTCGAGACGCACCTCGCCGCCGCGAATCTCGGTTGCATCGCGATCCACGTGTGGAACTCCCGGACCGAGGATCCGCGCAAGCCCGACTGGATCTGCTTCGACCTCGATCCCGACAGCGGCCGCTTCGCCGACGCGGCTCGAGCGGCGCTCCGGGTCCGGGAGGCGCTCGACGCGCTGCGGCTCGAGTCGTTCCCCAAGACGTCGGGCGGCAAGGGCCTGCACGTGTTCGTGCCGATCCGCGTCGGACCGGACACCGACGAGGTGCGGGAATTCGCCGAGCGGCTCGGGGCGCGGCTCGCCGCCGCGTATCCGAAGGAGCTGACGATGGAGGGGCGGATCGCGGACCGCAAGGGCCGCGTCTATCTCGATCCGTTCCGCAACGGCTTCGGACAGACGGTGGCCGCGCCGTACTCCGTACGCCGCCGCGCGAAGGCTCCGTTCTCGATGCCGCTCTCCTGGGACGAGGTGAAGCCCGACCTCGACCCGATGTCCTTCAACATCGGATCAGCGCCGCTCCAGCTCCGCCGTCCCGATCCGTGGAAGGACTTCTGGAAGAGCCGCCAGTCCACGGCGCGGGCCTTCCAAGCGGTGCGGAAGCTGTAGTCCCTCCGCCTCGGCCCGTCTGAGCCCTGCCTGCCTCCTCGGACCGTCTCCTGTTCCCGAGTTCAGTCACGAGGGGCAGGTTTTCGTGTGAGACCTCTTTTGGCCCGCCGGCCAAATTGTTTGCTGCCTCCCCGCTCCATAGATTCGCGTGCAAGGACTCCCGATTTTCCGGGTCACGTTCCGCGTGGGCCCGCCAACCGAGAGCCGAGCGAAAGGAGGAGCCGATGGGCTCGAACGTTTCGTTTCGGATCGGCGGTATTGCGTGCCTCGTCGTGTTTTCGATGGCGTCCACCTCCAGCGTGGACTCCGCCCCGACCTTCGGAGATCCGATGGCCGGGCTGCCGGCCGACCTGCTGCAGCGCTTCAACGACGGGAAGGGGGAGTTCGAGTCCGTCGAGACCCCGGCCGAAGGCGTGGGGCCCGTGTTCAACGACGTGTCCTGCGCGACGTGTCACTTCACGGCCGGCATCGGCGGCGGGGCGCCGCGTCTCGAGACGCGCTTCGGGAGACACCATGCGGACGGCTCCTTCGACCCGATGACGGAGTACGGCGGCTCGCTGATCCAGGAGAACGGGATCGGTCCCAACATGGACTGCGAGTACCTGCCGGAGGTCGTGCCCCCGGAGGCGACCATCGTCGCGAAGCGCCGCACGACGCCGCTATTCGGGCTCGGCCTCGTGGACGCGGTGCCCGACGCGACCTTCGCCGCGATCGCCACCGAGGAGTCGCACAACCCCGACCGCATCACGGGCAAGGTCTCGATGGTTCCGAACATCGCGACCGGCCAGCAGTCGGTCGGCAAGTTCGGCTGGAAGGCTCAGAATCCAACGCTCTTCCAGTTCTCCGGCGACGCCTACGTCAACGAGATGGGGATCACGAGCCCGCAGTTCCCCGACGAGAACTGCCCCCAGGGCGACTGCACAGCGCTCCACTGCAATCCCCGCCCCGACATGAACGACGACGGCACCGACGTGGCCCTCTTCGCCGACTTCATGACGTACCTCGCCCCGCCGCCGCGCGGCCCGATCACGGTCGGCGCCTCCCTCGGCGAGCTCGTCTTTCGCTCCATCGGCTGCGTGGGTTGCCATCGCTCGGTTCTGGTGACCGGGCCGAATCCGGTCGCCGCGCTGGACCGCAAGACGATCCATCCCTGGTCCGACTTCCTGCTGCACGACATGGGCTCGCTCGGGGACGGGATCACTCAGAACAATGCCACCGGTAAGCTCATGCGGACGGCGCCGCTCTGGGGACTGCGCAAGATCGCCACATACCTGCACGACGGAAGGGCGACGACGCTGGAGCAGGCGATCCTCGCGCACGACGGACAGGCGAAGAAGGCGCGCGATCGTTTCGCCGCCATGAGCGGCGGCAGCAAGCAGCTCCTGTATGCGTTCTTGAACTCTCTCTGAGCTCGGAGAGAGCGGGAATGAAAAGGGGCGGGGGATTGCCGTTCCCCCGCCCCGGTCTTTTATCCGGTGTTTAGATTCGGTACGGCTCTCAGGCCATCTTCTTGGCGGCCCGGATCGCCGCGTTCACGCCCGACTTCAGCCGTATGTCGCGGACCTTCAGACGGGCGTCCTTGGAGAGGCGCCGTACCGCGCCCAGATAACGGCCCTGCGCCTGCCGCGCGATGCGCTGCGCGCGCGTGATCGCCTTGCGGGCCTTCGGCGCCGCGGCCTGGATGCTGCGTCGCCCGTCACGAGCGACGCGGCGCACCACCGGCGCGGCCGCCGCCTCGAGCGCCTCGAGCCGCGAGCGCAGGTCGTGGATGACCGCCTCTCGCCGCTTGAGCGCGCGCTGCACGTCGGCCGCGGCCACCTTGCCGTCCTGGATGAGCATCTGCAAGGCGTATGCGGCGTGCTGCGCCGTCAGCCTCAATTCCTTCTTCGTCTTGCGTCTCAAGAGATCCTCCTTCTTCAGGGCGCGGATTGTAGCCCATCCTCTCTCTTGTAGTCCGTCAATACCCATACGAGAAAGATGAGCGCTCCCATGACCACATAGAAGTGGCGTGCCGGGGATCCCGGGGAATATCCCGCCGTAAAGGGTAGCGAGACGAAGAAGACCGCGACCGCCAGCTCGATCAGACCGTGCACGACGAACGGTATGACGCGCCAGATGCCCATCGGAAATCGAGTCGCGAGCGTCAGGACGAGATGAGCGGCGGCGATGAGCCACGCGATGAGCAGCGGAGTGCCGCCGAGGCCGACCGCTAACGAACCGATCGCGAGTAGAGCGATGACCACGAAGTCGAGGTATCCGTGAATCCGGGCCGAGAGCACGCGCATTCGATGGCCTCCTCGTCTGCCGCGGATCGTACGTCAGGCTTCCGTGATCCGGCGCACATCGTTCCGGATAAGACCCGAGCGTGGCCTCACCGCGCGATGGCAGGACTCTTGCGATCCTTGTCCGGACTGGATTCGTATCGAGGGGGCGGCTCGGCCGCTCGATCCGCCGGGCGAAGGGAGCGGGGGCGTTCACCGATGCCGATTACCGAGGAGCAAGGACTCGCTCGCGCGTCCGCACGGACGCGGGGAATGATCCTCCTCTTCGTCGGCCTCGCGATGACGCTCGCCATCGCGCTCCTCGCTCAAAGCGGCATGTCGCTCCTCTCCGGGCTTCGGGCCTACGTCGCCGGAGAGGGGCTCTGGTCGAAGGCGCAGAAGGACGCCGTCAACGCGCTGCACCGCTACGCCGAGACGCGCGACGACGCCCAGTTCCGAGCCTACGAGGCCGCCATCGCCGTCCCCGTGGGCGACCGGCTGGCGCGAGAGGAGCTCGAGAAGCCGCGCCCCGACCCCGAAGTAGTGCGCCGCGGTTTTCTCCAAGGGCGCAATCACCCGGACGACGTCGACACGATGGCACGCCTCTATCGCGACCTTCGCGGGATCGGCCCGATGCGGCACGCCGTGGAGACCTGGCGCCAGGGCGACCGGCAAATGGCGTCGCTCGTCGCCGCCGCGAATCGCCTGCGGGAGGCCGTGCGTTCGGCCGCCGGCGACCCGGAGGTCGATGCGGTCGTCGCGGAAATCGACGCGATCAACGCCCGCGTCACCCCTCTCGAGGACGATTTCTCGTTCACTCTGGGAGACATCGCGCGGCGCGCCCGGCGGCTGCTCTGGATGGTCGTCGCGGGGGCCGCCGCGCTCCTCTTCACGATCGGAGCGCTCGCGGTCCGGACGCTCGTCCGCCAGATCGCCGACTCCGAGGCGCGCTATCGGGCGCTCGCGGACACGGCCACCGACGGCATCCTCTCTCTCGACCGGTCCGGCCGCGTCCTGATCGCCAATCCCGCCGCGGCGCGTCTGTTCGGCCTTGCGGATCCGCCTCGCGCCACGGCATCCGAGCTCTTCCCCGACGGCGAGATCGGCGCCGCCCTCCGCGGCGACGAGGCGGCCCTCGCGGCGGCCGGAAGCCGCGTTCGCGCCCGCCGCGGCGACGGAGGAGAATTTCCGGCGGAGGTGTCCTTCGGCGAGCGTCGCGCGGAGGGGTTCGAGACGCTGACCGTCGTCGTGCGCGACGTCTCTTCGCGCCTCGAGACCGAGCGGCAGATCGAGCGGCTCGCGTACCACGACGCGCTGACCGGGCTGCCGAACCGCGCGCTCTTCGCGGACCGGCTCGAGCAGGGGATCTCGCGTGCGACTCGCGACGGGGGAGGGCTCGCCGTCCTGTTCGTCGACCTCGACGAGTTCAAGCTCATCAACGACTCGCTCGGCCACTCGCGGGGCGACGCGGTGCTGAGCGAGGTCGGCGCGCGGCTGAGAAGCTGCCTGCGCGCGAGCGACACGGCCGCGAGGCTCGGCGGCGACGAGTTCATCGTCTGCCTGCAGCCGGTCGACGATCCCACCGCCGCCGGCCGCGTCGCGGGCAAGATCCTCTCGGCGGTGTCTCGGCCGATCTCGCTCGACGGACAGAACCTGTTCGTGACCGGCTCCGTCGGAATCTCGATGTACCCGTCCGACGGCACGGACGGTGAGTCGCTGCGCCGCGCGGCGGACATCGCGATGTACCGCGCCAAGGAGCACGGCTCGAACACGTTCGAGTTCTTCACCGCTCAGATGAACGCCCAGCTGCTGGCCCGGCATCGGATCGAGCAGGCCCTCTACGCCGCCATCGAGCGCGAGGAGCTCGAGCTGCATTACCAGCCGATCTTCGACACGGTCGGCCGCGGCGTCGTCGGGCTCGAGGCGCTCCTGCGCTGGAACCATCCCGAGAAGGGTCTGCTCCTGCCCGACGGCTTCCTCGAGTCCGCGGAGAGCTCGCCCGTCATGGTCGCGCTCGGCGAGTGGGTGTTCGAGGAGGCCTGCGGCCACCTGCGCGAGTGGCGCGCCGCGAAGGTCCCCGTCGGCGTCGTGTCGATCAACGTGTCCCCCCGGCAGCTCCTGCACCGCAGCCTCGCGGACATGGTGGTGAGCGCGCTCGACCGCGGCGGCCTGCGGCCCGAGGACCTGCGGCTCGAGGTCACGGAGACCGCCGCGATGCGCAACCCGGAGCGCACCATCCAGGCCCTCGGCGATCTGCGCCGCGCCGGAATTCAGATCGTCATGGAGGACTTCGGCGGCCAGGCGCCCATCGCCGCGGTGCGACGGTTGCCGCTCGACGTCCTGAAGATCTCGCGCCACCTGGTCGAGCCGATGGACGCCTCCGCCGCCGACGCGGCGATCGTCCGCGCGCTGATCGAGATGGCGCACGGGATCGGGCTGCCGGTCACGGCCGAGGGCGTCGCGAGGCCCGGCCAGCTCGCATTCCTGAAGCGCCACGGCTGCGACCACGTGCAGGGATTCCTGCTGTCGCCGCCGCTTCCAGCCGCCGACGTCGAGCGCTTCGTCCTGCGCGGCGGCCAGGGCGCCGAGGCGGTATAGGCCTCTTCCCGAGGAGGGTCGTCCCGAATCTCCCGACGTTCGCCGCGCGTATGTGAGGCCGGAGGTCTCATGATCCAGATTCGCAGAGCCGCCGATCGGGGACGCTTCGATCACGGCTGGCTCGACACGCGTCACACCTTCTCGTTCGGCGAATACCACGACCCGCGGCAGATGGGGTTCCGTTCGCTGCGGGTCATCAACGAGGACCGCGTCCGCCCGGGGCAGGGCTTCGGCACCCACGGGCATCGCGACATGGAGATCATCTCGTACGTGCTCGAGGGAGGGCTCGCGCACAAGGACAGCATGGGCAACGGGTCCGTCATCACGCCCGGCGACGTCCAGTACATGAGCGCGGGGACCGGCGTCCGCCACAGCGAGTTCAACGCGTCGCAGACGGAGCCGGTGCACTTCTACCAGATCTGGATTCTGCCGAACGCCGACGGACAGGCGCCGCAGTACGGACAGAAGCGATTCGATGACGCCGCGAAGCGTGGACGGCTGCGGCTCGTCGCGTCGGGACCGGAGGGGGCGGCGGACGGAGCGATCGGCATCCGCCAGGACGCGCGCATCTACGCGAGCGTGCTCGATCCGGGTCAGGCCGTGACGCTCGAGCTCGGGCCGAATCGCCACCTCTGGACGCAGGTGCTGCGCGGGTCCGCGTCGGTCAACGGCCACGCGATCGCGGCGGGCGACGGGCTCGCCGCGTCGTCCGAGTCGCAGTTCCGATTCGAGGGCGGCGACAAGGGGACCGAGCTGTTGGTGTTCGACCTCGCGTGAGGCGAGATATTAGCCACAGCTGATATGTCGAGGAGCCGGGAACGGCGCCCGTGTCAGGGCAACGCGAAGGTGCGCACCAGGAACGCGGCGAGCTGCCCGCGCGTCACGGGATCGTCGGGACAGTAGAGCGCCGGTGCGGCGCTGCACCCGGCCGCGATTCCGGACGTGTAGAGATCCTCGATCCAGTCGACCGCGAAGCCGTCCGGACACGGTACGTCGGCGAACACGCCCGTGCACGCGGGCGGGACGTAGTCGCTGCCGTTGCGAGCCTTCAAGAGGAATACCGCGAGCTGAGCCCGCGTGACGGGCGACGACGGACAGTAGAGCCCCGGGCTCTGCTGACATCCCGACGTGATCCCCTCGGCGGAAAGCTCCTCGATCCAATCGGCGAAGGTGCCCGGGCAGGGCACGTCGTCGAAGACGCCCGTGCACGCGGGAGGCACGAACGCGCGGCCGCGTGCCCCCTTCAACAGGAGCGGCGCCATCTGCGCGCGCGTCGCTGGATCGCTACGCCCGAAGAGTCCCCCGCCGATCCCCGCCGACACATGGTGCCGGATCAGCTTCTCGACGTACGGATGGAAGATGTCGGCGGGACCGACGTCGAGGAAGTCCGTCAGCCACCCCTCGACGAGCGTGGCCGACGTCGTGTCGGCGTTCTCCACGCGGACGTCGTAGAGCTGGCCCGGAAAGAGCGGCGGCGCCGTCGCAGTGATCTGCGTCGCGTTGGCGCCGAGCACGGAGCCGAAATTGTCGCCGATTTGCAGGATCAGGCTGTCCTCATAGCCGCGCCCGGTGACCGTGATCGCCGTGCCGCCCAGCGGGTCGCCGGAAGACGGCTCGATCGAGAACACCCGCACCGGCAGCAAGAACCGGTAGATCACTCCCGTGCCGAAGCCTCCCTGGCCTCCCGTCGACGTCGTACCGTAGAGGTTCCCGTCGGTCGCCTCGACGACGGTCCCCGAAGGCACCCCCCCGCTGTTCATGTTGAAGACGTAGAGCGTCGTCAAGTTGCCATAGCGGTCCATCTGGAAGATCGTGCCGCTGCTACCGTACGCGCCCTGCATCGTCGTGCCGAAGAACACGCCGCCGCTGACGGCATTTAGCGAGGAGGGATAGGCGCCGTCCGTGAGGTCGAAGGCGTGGAGGACGCGGACTCTCCCCTCGGTGTCGACCTGGAACGCGGTGCCTGAGCCGGAGGGGCCGCGAACCCCGTTGGTCCCGTACAGAAGGCCCCAGGGGGAAGTCACGAGTCCCTCGCTGGGCGCCTCGCCCTCGCCTCCGTCCAGTGCGAACTCGTGCACGGTGGTGACGTCGCCGTCCGGTGTCAGGCGATAGATGCTCCCGCGGTCGCCGCCGCCGTTCGACGTGCCGTAGAAGTTTCCGTCGGGACCCTCGGCGAGCCGCCAGCCGATTCCCGACATCTCCTGAAAGGTGAACGTATGCAGTACGTCGACGTCGGATCCGTCCGGCGTGCGCAACGCCGTCGGCGGTCCGGTCGACGTCACGCCGTAGAGCTTTCCGTCACTGCCGGGGGTCAGGCCGTCATAGAAGACCGCCCCCTCCCCGTTGGCGAGGCTGTGCGTTTGCGAATACGTTCCCGCCGCGTCGATCGTGAAGATCGTCCCTCCATCGCCTGTCCCGCCCCCGAGGGTGGTGCCGAAGAGCACGCCGCCGGGGCCTGCGACGAGGCTGCCGAACGGCGAGACCCCGTCCTCTCCATCGAAGGCGAAGAGATGCAGGTACTCGAGCTCGCCGGACAGGTCGAATCGGAAGACGGTCCCGGCGCCGTTCCCTCCGGCAATGGTCGTCCCATAGATCAGTCCGTCGCTGTGCTGGTGGAGACCGCCGATCGGAATCGACCCGTCGAACGATCCGAACGAGTGCAGCACCGCGAACGGGCCGCCCGGCGGAAAGGCATACACGGTGCCGATCTCGTGCGCGCCGCCCGCCGAGCCGGTGCCGGCGAGCGTACCGTCGGCGAGCAGAGTGGGCTCGGCCAGGGGGATGGTCGGGCCCGGCCGGTCGAAGTCGGCGAGCACGGTGAAGGTTGTGTCGGTGTCCACCCGGAAGAGCGTTCCGAAGCCGAAGCTCCCGCCGGCGCTCGTGGTTCCGAACAGCGCTCCCGACGCGGATCGGACGACCCCCCCGAACGGATAGCCTCCGTCGCCGGGCGCCAGGGCGTGAAGCGTGGTGAATGTCCCGTCCGTCGTCACCGAGAAGACCGTGCCGTTGCCGGATCCGCCGCCGTCCTGCGTCGTTCCGAAGAGCGTGTCCACGCCGTTCCAGGCGAGCGTGGCGAACGGATGCGCGCCGTCCGTGAAGTCGTCGAACGAATGAACGGCATTGACCGAGCCATCCGCTTCGAGTCGGTAGACCGTTCCCTTCGAGTTCGCGCCGCCGTAAACCGTGGCACCGTAGGCGACGCCGCCCCCGATCGAAGTGAGCCCGCCCCACGGCCCCGCGCCCTCCGGGCCTGCGAAGTGGTGGAGCGTCTCGAATCCGCCGGAGGTCGACACGGCGTAGATCGTCCCCAGGCCAGAAACTCCTCCCGTGCTCGTCGTGCCGAAGAGTCTTCCGTCTGGCAACTCGGCGAGCGGAGACTTCGGCATCGAACCATCCGCTCCCGTGAAGGAGTGAACGAGCGTCAGAGTGCCGTCGGCGTCGATGCGAAAGACCGTACCGACGCCGAAATCGCCGCCGGCCTCGGTCGTCCCCCAGAACGATCCGTCGCTCTCGATCAGCCCCGCATACGGCAGCAGTCCGTCCGGCCCGGAGAACGAGTGGATCTCCTCGTAGTCGTAGGACGGTCCCGGCGAAATCCGAACGACGAACACGCAGCCTCTGCCGAGGGGCCCGCCGTTTCTCGCCGTCCCGTACAGATTGCCGTCGCTCGCGAGGAGCAGCCTCGCGGTCGGATTTCCCGCCGCGGGCGAGAAATCGTGCAGTACGTCGTACTGCTGTGCGCTAAGTGGGGACGGCGTGAGCAACGCGAGGACCACGCAGGGCAGGAGCCCCAACGCCGCTCGAAAGATCAACCGCGTTCGGCTCATCGACGAATGTTGCACAAATTATATTTCATCCGCGGCCCTGCGGATCGCGGGCGTTAGTACGCCGACTGCGAGTCGCCCTCTTCCGCGAGCTCGATGCCGGTCGCGGGATGGATCTCCCATGCGGTCGCGCGGACGATCGACGGACCCGCATTCTCCGCCGTGTTGAGCGCCTGGCTCGCCGCCTCGAAGTCGAAGAGCAGCCAGCCGGTGACCGCGACGTAGCGGTGCAGGAACTGCGCGCGCAGTGATCGCGTCGTCCAGTCCTCGCCGCTCTTCGTCATGACGCGGCGCCTCGCCGGCGACACGACCGCGAACATCCGGTGCGCGGCGTCGAAGACGTCCGCGTCCGGCGAGATCTCGAGAATCGTGTCGTGGTCGGCGGCGTCCGTCGAGTGGCAGTTGGCGCTCGTCGGGCCGCCCTCGCGCACCGCGACGACGTAGCCGACGATATCGACCGCCGTGCCGTCCTGCCAGCGAAGCGAGTCGTCGCCGGGCTCGATGAGGGCCTCGATCGTGACCGTCTCGTCGACGTCGTCGTCGGACGGCGTCTCGTCGCGGGCGCGCTTCTCGTTGAGCGCGCGGATCTTCGCCTTCGTCGCGTCGCCCTCCAGCGGGCACGGCGCGTTCTTCGGGACCGGGGTGGCGCGCGGGACGGCGGTCGCGGCGACGGGCGCCGCGAGCAGGATTCCGAGCAGGATTGCCGGTGCGTTCACGCCTGCGCGGAGCCTAGCAGAACGACCGGAAGACCGATGTGAAAAGCTAAGCACGCGTGTCCCAGCCTGCGCCCGCCGAGTCCCCGCGCCGGTACCGCGCGCTCGCGCTCATCGCGGCCGGCGAGCTCCTCGCGATGTCGTTGTGGTTCTCCGGGTCGGCGGTCGCGCCCTCCATCTCGAAGGAGTGGGGACTCGGCGGGACCGGCGTCTCGTGG
>DATBBK010000242.1:0-26370 GCA_036271035.1 Thermoanaerobaculia bacterium
CGAAGGCGGCCCCTCCGGCGCTACCCTCCAGATGGTTTCGCTCGAGCCAGACGTCCCGCGCGGCGAGCACGCGTCCGCCGTCCGGATCGGCGTGGCCGACGGCCACCCCGGCTCCGAAGCCGGTGATCTGGTTGGTGCGCACGAACGCGCGCTCGACGCGTTCGAGCGCCACGCCGCGTGTCCCGTCCACGCCGGTCCTGTCGGAGAGCGTGTTGTCGGCGATCGTGAGTCCGTCGGCGGCGTCCACCGCGATCGCGGTGGCGCCGTCGTCGCGGATCGTGTTGCCGCGAATCTGCACGTCGCGGGCCGGGCGCTGACTCCCCTCCGGAGCTCGGACGCGGATCGAGCCCGATGGATTGTTCGAAAGATGGCTGTCCGTGACGTCGACCTCGCGGGTTCCCGCGGCGATCTCGATGCCGTAAGAGCTCGGGCCCATCTTCTCGAGCTTCGTCTTCGAAATGTAGGCGCCGCGGATCGTCACCCGCGCCGCCTCGGGCTCGACGCGGATCCCAGGCGCCATCCCGTCCGACACGCGAGCGCCGAGCAGTCGCACGTCGTGGGCACCATGGCCGCGGAGCAGGATTCCCGGTGCTCCCGACCCGCCGAGCTTCGCGTACGGTCCGACGATGATCCAGTGAGCGCGCGCGAGCACGAGCGCGGGCGAGCCTTCGGCCGGCTCGAGCTCGGCCTTCCCGTCGAAGACGACCTGGATGGGCTGGCGCTCCGACCCGTCGGCGCAGCCCTCCACGATCGAAGCGGTCCGCGGGTACGATCCCGCCCGCACGCGCAGCCGGTCGCCGGGGGTCAGTCGCGCGAGCGCCGCCTGGAGGTCGTTCCAGGGCCGCGCCTCGGTTCCGTCGCCGGCCTCGCCCCTGGCGGCGACGAAGAAGGTGCGCCGAGGCTCGGGCAGCCGAAGCGCGGTCGTATGGACCGTAGGGAATGGCCTGCCGGCGAGGAGCACCGCTTGCTCGATGGGCAGCGAATGGGGAGGGGTCGGGACCAGCGTCAGGGCCGGCTGCTGGGCCGCCGCCGCCGAGGCGACAGCGGCCGCGATGCCCGCGGCGAGCGCGGCGCGCGCCCGCGTCCGGCGCATCACTTCTCCTTCTCGTTGCCCCCGCCGCCGTGCAGGTTGAACGTGATCGTGCACGGCGGATCGACGTGGTACTCCTTCTCGTCTCCCGAGACCATGCTCGCGACGTACTCGCCGTCGTCGGGCAGGTTGCCCGTGCCGAGGTCGAACTTCCAGTGCGCCTCGTCGTCCCACACGAACGAGTTGCCCTTGCCGTAGTCGCGGACCTCCATTCCGGCGGTCTTGTCGACCTCGGCGCCGCCGGCGGGATGGAACTTGAGCGTCAGCGCGGGCGGCGTCTTCACGGTGTTGCGATTGCAGAAGCCGCCGCCGGGCAGCACGAACTTGCCCCGCAGCGGCAGGACGCGGCCGCGCGAGATCTGCTGCGGGCTGCGTTGCATCGGCTCGTCGAATCCGCGGCAGGGATAGATGGGAGGCGCTTGCTGCGCTTCGAGGGCGGAGCGTCCCGAGGTCGTCGCGAGGGCCGCGAGGCCCGCGAAGGAAAGGGTGGTGAGGCGGGACAGGCGACTCATCACAGGTCCGGCGTCCTCGGCTCGACGCGCTTGAGGACCTCGAACGAGTAGTCGACCCGGAGGATGTAGACCCACACCCACAGGATCGTCCCGGAGGTGTAACGCACGAAGTTGTCCAGGATCGCGATCGTGACGCACTCGGGCCAGCCGAGGCCGCCCAGGTAGAGGCCGGCCGCGAAGCCCCACTCGAACTGGCCGATGCCGCCCGGCGTCACCGGGATCAGGCGCGCGATGTAGCTCGCGACGATCGCCATCAGGAGGATGGAGAAGTTGACGTTCAGGATGACGTGCGTCGACGTGAACGCCATCGCGATCATGTACGCCGCGATGTCCTCGAGGCCGAACGCGACAAGGGAGAGCACCGTCAGCTTCGTGAACGTCATGGGCCGGCCGGCGAGCGCGCGGAACGCGTCCTTCACCTCGTCCCAGTGCAGCGGGATGATCGAGTCCTCGGGGAAGCGACGGTTCGGTCGCGCCAGGAGGTAGCAGCAGCCGAGGATGATCATCGACCAGAAGATCTGCGCGAGCCACACGGACCAGCCGAGCCCGAACGGACCGTACGCCGCGTAGACGACGATCTCGATTACGACGAAGAGCTCGGCGAGGAATGCCGCCTGCACGACGCGGTTGCCGGGCGCGCCCTGGCCCTCCATGAAGCGCGTCATCCGCACGATTCCCTGGTTGAACGGCAGCAGCCGGTTGACGCCGACGCCCTCGAGGTAGGCACGCGCGTGCTGCGTGAACGTCCCGCGCACGCCGACGAACTTGCAGAAGCCGTGGAACTGCGCCGCCTTGATCATCCAGAACACGAGGAAGATCAGCGCGGCGCCCTCGACGAGGCCCCACTTGATCGGGTCCTGCGACTTGAGGAAATACTTCAGATCGGGCACGCCGCGGATGATCCCGGTCTGGGCGTCGTGGTAGCTGACGACCCCCGAGTCGATCAACACCGAGAGCAGCCGGGTGTTGGCGAGGAAGTTCCAGACCCCCGAGGACCAGATCAGAAGCGCGAGCAGCCCGATGCCGAGCAGATACGAGAACGCGTAGGACCAGACGCGGTCCATCTGGCGCCGCTCGTCGGGCGCTTCCGGCTCCGGCACGGGGACGTTCGCGTTAGCGAGTCGCTCGGCTTCCATCCGAATTCCCGTGCGCCGGCGGCGCCATCTCGGGAGCCGCGGCCGGCGCGGCCTTCCCGCTCGTGTGGAACGAGACCGCGGCGCGGACCGCCGCCTCGAGCGTGTCTTCCATGAACGGCTTCCCGCGCATGACCACGATGACCTTCTTCATCTGCGGGAGGTGGTTCTGCTGCGAGCGCAGGAAGATCGGCTCGATGTAGAGGATCTCCTTGCCGATCGGCATCAGCGTCGTGTGTCCGCGGATGACCTCGGTGCCGCGCCGGTTCCACCACGAGAAGTTCTGGGAGATGAACGGGTCCTGGTCGATCGCCGCGTCCGCCTGCTCGGGCCCGATCACGTACTGGCCCTTCGGGACCTGCAGGACGACGATCTTTCCGTAGTCCTTGCCGTCCTGGTAGACGATCGGAATGCCGCGGAGGTTGAGCGCCTTCTCGGGCGTGAACACCATTCCCAGCGAGAACTGCGTCTTCGGCTCCGCCGCGGGCAGGACGCCGTTGCCCGTCTCGAGCATGACGACGTACGGCTCCATCGAGAACGTGATCGCCTTGCCGGTGTCGAGAATCGGCCCGAGGACCTCGTCGGCGTCGTCCCACATGTCTTCCATGTTGAAGAAGTACATGGGGTCCTTCATGTGGTAGTAGATGTAGAGGTCGTCGAACTGGATGTGCAGAAGCTGCGGCGGGTACGTCAGCTGCCGGCGCACTCCCTCCGGCATCTTGTCCCCGGGCGTGAACAGCGTCGGATACACCTTCTGCCAAGCGCGCACGACGGGGTCGTCCTTGATCTTGTAGAAGGTGATCGCGCCGGTCTCCGCGTCGACGGTGCACTTCACCGAGTCCTCGACGTAGTTCACCCAGCGCGTCGGGCGCGGGAAGGGCGAGCGCTCGTCCGACTTGTCGCCGAGCTCCTCGATCAGGCTGTACGGATAGCGGTCCGTGGTGGTGATCCCGTTGACCATCCACGTGATCCGTCCGTCGGAGACGACCGCGTACGGATTGGAGTCGTAGAAGAGGAACGGCGCGATCCGCGCGAGCCGGTCGACCGGCGTTCGGATGTAGTGGACGCGCGTGTCCGGCTTGATCAGGTCGGAGAAGACGAGCTCCCAGAACTTGCCGCTGCGCCAGCCGAAGACGATCCGCTTCCAGAGCGAGTCGATGCGGACGCCGGTCTTCTCGCTCTCGGGCAGGTAGATCTCGGCGCGGTCCTGGTCCGTCGGGTAGTCGAGCTCCTTCATCCCGTGGACGTTCGAGAACGCCATCGTCGCGGAGCCCTCGCCGTAGTAGACGCGCGGCTGGGCCGTCGCGAGCTCGGGGTACTTCACCTTCGAGGGGATGTCGTACGACACGTACTCCGGGCCGCCGGAGGACGTCACTCCCGCCACGGGCGCCATGACCATCCCGAAGCCGTGCGTGAACATCATGAACCGCTGGCCCCAGTACGCGAGCCAGGGCACCGGCTCGTAGAGCGGCGTCTCACGCACGGCGGAGACGAACATCTTCTCCTCGCCGTTGATCGGATACCGAACGGCGTCGACGTTGATCAGGTTGTAGTACGTGCGGAGCTTCTGCTCCTGCTGGAAGAGCTCGAGCGTCGGCCCGTACACCATCGTGCTGCCCTGCGTCTGGAGGATGCGCTGCGCGTGCTGGCGGTCGATCCAGCGCTCGAGGTAGCTCACGAAGCCGGGCCACAGCGGCGCGTTCTTCAGCGTGGCGCTCGAGAGCAGCGAGTCGGCCGACGGGACCGGGTCGCCGGGCCGGTTCGGGAGGAAGTCGACCTCCTGGATGCCGCCGAGCTGGTACGCGTCGCGCGTCGCGTCGACGTGCCGCGCGATGTACGGCATCTGGATGACGGGCTCGTTCGGCTTGACGAAGAGCCAGTAGCGCACGACGACGGCCGACTTGAAGGCGAAGTCCGCGATGACGAGCCAGGCCGCCACACGAAGCGCCCGGCGCAGGCGGCCCGGAACCGGCGAGGGCCGCCCGATCTCGCGGAGCACCACGAAGATCGCCGCCGTGAACGCCAGGATCACGAACGACGTGAACCAGATGTAGTTCAGGGTCGAGAAGAGGCCCACGACGTCGAGGTACTGCGCGCCGCGCTTGATCGTCGCGGCGTCGGAGTTGTTTCTCAGGAGGAGGTCGTAGCGGCTGAGCCAGACGCCCACGGCGGCGAGGATCCCGATGAGGACCCACCCGACGCGCGTGGCGCGCGACGAGGAGATCGCGACGCGCGTCCGGAGCCGCGAGACCGTCGGACCGGTGTGCCGTGCCCGCGACAGGTTGGCGAAGGCGATCGACGAGCAGAGGAAGATGAACGCGGCCCAGATCGCGTAGCGCCACGCGATCCAGATGTTCGGCAGGTCGAACGCGTAGAAGCCGATGTCGATGCCGAACACCGGATCCTTCTTGCCGAAGTCGAAGCCCTTGCCGCCGAGGAGGAACTCGGTGAAGTTCGTCGCGCAGAGATAGCCGGCGACGGACGCGACGAGGAACGCCGCCTTGCGCGCGAACGAGCGCGCGTACGGCGAGACGTCGTGCAGCCACGCCGGCAGCGCGATCGCCGCGAAGAATCCGATGAACGCCGGAACGTAGAGCTCGGCGCCCATGCGGAAGTTCGTCCAGAAGATCGTCTCGAAGCCGAGGCTCTGGAACAACCAGTAGTCGGCGAAGAGGATCGTGATGACGTCGAGCGTGAAGAGCGTGACGACGATGCCGGCGACGGTGAGGAAGCGTGACCACAGGAGCGCGGCGGCCGGCGCCTCGGGCAGCGCGATGGCGGGGAGCGTCGCGGAGTGCGCCTCCGCCACGCTGCCGTGTCCGATCGCCTCGACGGAGCTAGACATCGATCGTCGAACTCCCCTCAGGTCTTGTTGAAGCCTCGTTGAATCGCGGCGGATGCTACCACCAAGGAAACCGGGAGTCAGGGCGAAAAAAATGAGGCCGGAACGTCAGCGGAGAAAGCCGGCGAGCGAGAGCTCCACGTTGAGGACGAGGACCGCGGCGGCGATCGCCGCGAGGGTCACGGGGATTCCGATCTTGACGTAGAGGAGGTACGGGATCTGCACGCCCCGGTCGCGGAGCAGCCGGAACCAGATCAAGGCCGCCAGCGACCCGATCGGAAGCATCTTCGGGCCGAGGTCGCCGCCGATGAGGGCGGCGAAGGCCAGCGCCTTCGCGGTCAGCGGAGGGGCGTTGAGGTCCCGGATCGCCCAGCCCATCATGTCCGCGGTCGGGTGGTTGTTCATGATCGAGGACGCCACGGCGGCGATGAGGCTCGTCGCGCCCGTCATGACGGCCGGGCCCTTCGACACGAGGTGAGAGAGCAGCTGCCCGATCGCGTGCGTCATCCCGGCGTGGCGCAGGCCGAGCACGACGACGAAGATCCCGAGGACGAAGGCGAGGACGTCCCAGCTGACGCCCTTCAAGATCGGGAGCGCCCTCTCCTTGCCGACGGACACGTGGATGCCGAGCAGGAGGCAGGCGCCGGAGAACGCGACCAGCCAGGTCGGGATCCCGGTGATCGAGTCGGTGAAGAAGCCCACGAGCGTGACCGCCAGGACGACGCCGCAGAGATTGATGAGGCGGCGGCTCTTCGGCCGGCGCGCCATCGTCGGCGACCAGTCGAACTTCTCCGGGATGCTCTTGCGGAACGTCGTGCGAAGCCCGATGAAGCTGACGACGATGCTCGCGATCCCGGGCAGGACCATCCAGCGCGCGTACTCGGCGAACGAGATGTGGAAGAGGCTCGCGACCACGATGTTGATCGGATTGCTGATCACGAGCACGCCGACGACGTTGGCGACATAGAGCACGGCGAAGTAGAAGGGGATGCGCTGTTCGAGCGTCCATTTCTCCGACCGGACCTGCTCGACGAGCTCGAAGACGAGCGGCGTGAAGATCAGCACGGCCGCGTCGTTCGTGAAGAAGGCGCCGGTGATCGCGCCGCAGCAGAAGATGTAGGCAAAGAGACGCCGGCCGTCGCCGCGCGCGGCCTGGGCGATCCGGCTGGAGAGCAGCGTGAACAATCCCGCATGCTCCGCGACGAGCGTGATGACCATCAGGCTGACGATCGTCAGCAGCGGGAAGAAGAGGATCTTGACGCCGAGGACGACGAGGTCCAGCGGCACGATGCCCAGGGCGAGCGACAGCAGCGCGCCGATGCCGGCGGCGATCGCGTGCTCGACGCGGAGTCCCTTCACGCGCGGCCGCGCGAGCGAAAGGCTCACCGTCAGGGCGAGGATCGAGAAAGCGGCGACGCCGTTTACCCCAAGTGGGAGCCCTCCGGAGATGGCGGGGATTGTTTCACAGCCGGCCGCGGGTCAGGAACGGGAGGCTCCCCGGCGCGCGTCAAACGTTGAACTTGAAGAGCATCACGTCCCCGTCCTGTACGACGTACTCCTTGCCCTCCTGGCGCAGGAGGCCCTTCTCGCGCGCGGCGGCCATGGAGCCGGCGGCGGCGAGGTCGTCGTACGAGACGGTTTCCGCCTTGATGAATCCCCTCTCGAAGTCGGAGTGGATGACGCCCGCCGCCTGCGGAGCCGTGTCGCCGGCGTGGATGGTCCAGGCGCGCGTCTCCTTCTCGCCCGCGGTCAGGTAGGTCCGCAGCCCGAGAAGGTGATACGCCGCTCGGATGAGATTCGAGACGCCGGAGTCGGAGACGCCGAGGTGGGAGAGGTACTCGCGCGCCTCGCCGTCCGGCAGCTCCGCGAGCTCGGCCTCGATCGCGGCGGAGACGACCACCGCCTCCGTGCCGACGTGAGTCTCGGCGTAGCGGCGGACCGCCTGGACGTGCGGGTTCGCGTCGGCGTTCGAGAGGTCCGACTCCGCGACGTTGCAGGCGAAGAGCATCGGCTTCATGGTCAGGAGGAAGAGGCGCCTCGCGTGCGCCTTCTCCTCGGGGGACAGCGGGAGCGAGAGCGCGCGCTTGCTCTCGTTCAGGTGCTCGATCAGCTTACCGGCGACCGCGAGCCCCTCCTTCGCCTCCTTGTCGCCGCCGCGCGCGAGCTTCTCGAGCTTGTCCTTCGCGCGGGTCGCGGTGTCGAGGTCGGCGAGGACGAGCTCGGTCTTGATCGTCTCGATGTCGGCGATCGGGTCGAGCGCGCCAGCGACGTGGACGATGTCCTTGTCCTCGAAGCAGCGCACGACCTCGACGATCGCGTCGACCTCGCGGATGTGCTGGAGGAACTTGTTGCCGAGGCCCTCGCCCTGCGACGCGCCCTTGACGAGGCCCGCGATGTCGACGAACTCGATCGTCGCCGGCACGATGCGTTCGGACTTCGCGATCTTCGCGAGCGGCTCGAGTCTCGCATCGGGGACCGTGACGACGCCGACGTTCGGCTCGATCGTGCAGAACGGATAGTTCGCCGCCTCGGCCTTGCGCGTGCGCGTGAGGGCGTTGAAGAGGGTGGACTTGCCGACGTTGGGCAGGCCGACGATTCCGGCGCGCAGCATGGGGGGCGGAGTATAGACGTCCGCGGAGCTCGATCCGAGGGCCGTGCCGCGAGTTCCGTTTTTGGATCGGAAGAACTCGTGGTCAGCACGGGAGCGAGAACGCGGAACCCGCGACTCGCGGGTACAATCGCCGCGCTCTGACCTCCTCGACACCGTCCTCCCCGGGCTTCCTGCGCGCCGTCTCCCGCTGGGAGATCGTGGCGCTGTCGGTCAACGACGTCGTCGGCAGCGGCGTCTACCTGATCCTCCCGGTCGCGGCCGCGTTGCTGCTGGGGCCGGCGAGCGTCTGGGCGATCCTCGGCGCCGGGCTCGCGGTCCTGCTCCTCGTCCTCTGTTTCGCCGAGGCCTCGAGCCAC
This sequence comes from Thermoanaerobaculia bacterium, assembly GCA_036271035.1. Classification (GTDB taxonomy): domain Bacteria; phylum Acidobacteriota; class Thermoanaerobaculia; order UBA5066; family Gp7-AA6; genus DAHUXD01. The sequence continues at coordinate 8,545 of DATBBK010000242.1, forward strand.
TTCGACCAGGCCGGCGGCGCGATCGTCTACACGCGCGCCGCCTTCGGCGACTTCGTCGGGTTCGAGGTCGGCTGGATGACGTGGATCGCGCGCATCGCGTCGGTGGCGAGTCTCTCGGTGTTCTTCGCCCGCGCGCTCGGCTACCTCTGGGACTGGACCAATCACGGGGTCGGCCAGGCGGTGACGATCGCCCTGGAGCTCGCGGTCCTGACCTGGATCAACGTCCGGGGCGTCAAGAGCGGCGCGCGGACTGCCGTCGTGCTGGCGATCGGAAAGCTCGTGCCGCTCTTCCTTCTGATCATCGTCGGCATCTTCGCCGTCCAGTGGAGCCGGATCTTCCCGGTGCCCACGCCGGACTCCGCGAACTTCACGAAGGCGGCGCTGCTCGTGCTCTACGCCTACGCCGGCTTCGAGAACACGCCCGCTCCGGCCGGCGAGTTCAAGAATCCCAAGCGCGACGTCCCGTTCGGACTGATCGTCCAGATCGCGATCGTCACGGCGGTCTACACGCTCGTGCAGCTCGTCGCGATCGGCACCGAGCCCAACCTCGGCATCTCGAAGACGCCCCTCGCGGACGCCGGGCGCCTGCTCATGGGTCCGATCGGCGGATTCCTGCTCACGCTCGGCGCCGCGCTGTCGGTGCTCGGGACGAACAACAACACGATCCTCGCCGGGCCGCGCTACCTCTACGCGCTCGCCGAGACCGGGCGTCTGCCGCGCGCGCTGGCGCGGATCCACCCGGAATTCCGCACGCCCTACATCGCGATCCTCGTGCAGTCCGCCGTCGCCGCCGTGCTCATCGCGACGGACTTCGTGCTCCACTCGATCAATCCGACCGCCTTCGGCGTGGCCGAGGACCTCGCGATCCTCTCGACCATCGCGCGGCTCGCGACCTACATCGGGACCGCGGTCTCGGTTCCGGTCCTCCGGCGGAAGATGCCCGTCACGGACAAGACCATCCGCCTCCCCGGCGGCCCCGTCATCCCGATCGCCGCTCTCGTGATCTGCCTGATCTTCCTCTCCGCGGCCGAAACGAAGAACTTCGTGGCCGGCGGGATCGCCCTCGCCGTCGGCGCGCTCATCTTCGGGGCGCGCTCCGGCGCGGCGTCGAGGGCGGCGTCCCGGTAAGACGCAACGAGGCCGGCTTCGTACGTGTTCGAACGGGGCAGGATGCGGACAGCCGGCCTCCATTCAGAGGGCAGGGACCGTCCCGCCCGCGGGAGAATGAACATGAAACGCATCGCGCTGCTCCTGCTCGCCGCCGCCGCTCCGGCAGCCCTGGCCCAGACTCCCGCGCCGTCTCCGACGCCTGCGCCGATCACGGTGCTGCGAGCGGCGCGGCTCTTCGACGGGAGAACGGAGTCCGTCGTCGCGAACGCCGCCGTGGTCGTCCAGGGCGACCGAATCCTCGCGGCGGGCCCCGGCGTCGCCGTTCCGGCGGGAGCCGCGGTGGTGGATCTCGGCGACGCGACGATCCTGCCGGGCTTCATCGACGCGCACACGCATCTGACCGGCGGGTCGGGGGAGAGCTGGCTGCAGGACTTCTACCTGGGTCTCCGCCGGCCCGCGACCGAGCAGGTCTTCCACGCCGCCGAGAACGCGCGCAAGACGGTCGAGGCGGGCTTCACGACGGTGCGCGACGTCGGCTCCGAGAAGGACGAGGACGTCGGGCTTCGCAACGCGATCGCGGCCGGGCTGGTGCCGGGCCCGCGGATGCTCGTCGCGCGGTACGCGCTCGGCGCCACCGGCGGGCACTGCGACAACACCGGCTTTCCGCAGGGCACCTTCGGCGCCGAGCCGGGGCTCGAGCGCGGCATCCTCCACGGGGCCGACGAGGCGCGGCAGGCCGTGCGGCTCGAGGTCAAGTACGGCGCGGACGTCATCAAGATGTGCGCGTCCGGCGGCGTCCTCTCGCTGGGTGACGACGTCGCGGCGCCGCAGCTCACGGACGCCGAGCTGTCCGCGATCATCGACGAGGCGCATCGCCTCGGCCGCAAGACCGCGGCGCACGCGCACGGCGACGCCGCGATCCGCGCGGCGGTCAAGGCCGGCGTCGACTCGATCGAGCACGGTTCCTTCGCGACGGACGACACGCTCGCGCTCATGAAGCAGCACGGGACGTACCTCGTCCCGACGATGCTCGCCGGCGAGTGGACCGGCAACCGGTCGGAGAAGTTCCCGCCGGCGATCGCCGCGAAGGCGCGGGCGGCGCTCGCGGCGCACGACGAGATGTTTCGCCGCGCCGCGAAGAGCGGCGTGAAGATCGCGTTCGGCACGGACTCGGCCATCTCGCCGCACGGCTTGAACGCTCAGGAGTTCGCGCTGATGGTGCGGGGCGGCCTGACGCCGGCGCAGGCGCTGCGCACCGCCGGCCCGAGCGCCGCGGACCTGCTCGGTCTCTCCAAGGAAATCGGGACGATCGAGCCCGGCAAGCTCGCGGACATCGTTGTGGTCGCCGGGAATCCTCTCGACGACGTCCGCGCGACCGAGCACGTGATCTACGTCATGAAGTCGGGCCGAGTCGTCCGCGCTCCGTCGCGCTGATCCCGTCCCTGACCGGCGCGGGAGCGCTGCGCGGAACGCCTTTCGATTGACTGACCGCCGCGTCGGCGCTACCCTCGATCGACTGTTTCTTTCTTATAAACGGAGTTGCCCATGCTGCGTCGTAGCGTGTCGGCCGCAGTGGTCCTCTGCTCTTCCCTGGCGCTCACCCCCACCCTGATCGCGGCTCCGAGTCCGAGTCCCGTCTCGGCGAAGGCGAAGCGATTCGCGAAGTCGGTCGCGGTCCGCGAGCTTCCTTCGTTGGCGGGCATTCCGCGCGAGGAAAAATTCTCGGACGACCGCGAGCGCGAGAACGAGGAGCTTCCCCGGGCGAGCGGGCCGTATCGCGACGGCCCGAAGCAGGATCTCGCTCTGCAGGGGCCGGTGCCCTCGCCGAACATGCCTGGTCCCTCGGTGAGCTTCGCGGGTCTGTCGGCGGACGATGACGCCGGGCTCTTCGGCTCGCGGTTCGCGCCGCCGGACACCAACGGCGACGTCGGCCCGAACCACTACGTCCAGACCGTCAACAGCATGTTCCGGGTCTATGACAAGACGGGCACCCCGGTGACCGCCGCCGCGAAGCTGTCGGACCTCTTCGCGCCGCTCGGCGCGCCGTGCGGGATGCGCAACGACGGCGATCCCATCGTGTTGTACGACCCGCTGGCCGACCGCTGGCTGATCTCTCAGTTCTGCATCCCGGTCTTCCTGCCGACACCGGCGGCGCACTCGCACCAGGTCATCGCCATCTCCCAGACGGCCGACCCGGCCGGCGTCTACTACCTCTACGACTTCGAGATGACGAACGCGAAGCTCAACGACTATCCGCACTTCGGCGTCTGGCCCGACGGCTACTACATGTCGGACAACCAGTTCGGCGACGGCACGGGAAGCAACTCCTACAGCGGCGCCGGCCTGTTCGCCTTCGACCGGCTCAAGATGCTCCAGGGCGACCCGACGGCGTCCTTCATCTACTTCGACTACAACGCGACGGATCCGACGGCGGGCGGCATGCTTCCGACGGACATGGACGGCCTCGTCCCGCCGCCGGCCGGCACGCCCGACTTCTTCTTGGAGACCCGGTCGGACGAATTCGGCGATCCCATCGACGCGCTCCGCATCTACGAGTTCCACGCGGACTTCGCGAATCCGGCCAGCTCGACGTTGACCGTGCGGCCCGATTTGCCGCTCGCGGCGTTCGACCAGCGACAGCCCTCCGGCCGCACCGACATCGAGCAGCCCGGGACGGGCGAGCAGCTCGACTCGATCGGCGACCGGATGATGTTCCGAATCTCCTATCGGACCCTCGCCGGCGGCGTTCAGTCCCTCGTTGCGAACTTCACCGTGAACGTCAGCGGCACGAATCCCACGAGCGCCGCGACGTACCAGGCGGGCATCCGATTCGTCGAGCTCCGCCGCAACTCGGGCACCGGAGCCTTCTCGGTGCAGAACCAGGCGACCTACTCGACCGACCCGGGCAACGGCGCGACCGGCCGGAACGTCTGGTGCGGCTCCGCCGCTCAGGACAACGCGGGCGATGTCGCGCTCGGCTTCTCCGCGTCGAGCACGACGCTGAACCCGTCGATCCTCTGGGCGGGCCGCCTCGCGGGCGATCCCGCGAACACGCTCGCCCAGGGCGAGTCCACGGTCCAGGCGGGCGGCGGCGTCCAGCAGAGCAACACGTTCAACCGCTGGGGCGACTACAGCTCGATGTCGGTCGATCCGTCGGACGACTGCACGTTCTGGTACGCGCAGGAGTACAACGCCAACGACGGGGTCTTCGACTGGGCGACGCGAGTCGCCGCGTTCTCGTTCCCGGGCTGCACGGCGGCGCCGAAGGGCACCGTGTCCGGCCAGGTCACGAGCTGCGTGGGCGGCGCTCCGGTCCCGGGCGTCACCGTCACCACCGCGGAGGGCTTCGTCGCGACGACCGACGCGACCGGCCACTACTCGATCACGATGCCGCCGGGCAACTACACGCTGAGCTTCTCGAAGGCCGGCTTCACCGGCGCCGCGGCCGGCGCCGCGATCACCAACGGCAACAACACCACGGTCGACCTCTGCCTGACGGGATTCGCCATCCTCGGCGCGGCCGGCACCTCGCTCGTCGCCGAGACGTGCTCGCCGCCCAACGGCGCTCTCGACCCCGGTGAGCAGGTGCTCGTGAGCATTTGCGTCCAGAACAACGGCGGCGCCGATACGACGGATCTGACCGGCACGCTGCTGCCGGGCCACGGCGTGGCCCAGCCGCCTGCGCCCGTCGACTTCGGCGTCGTCGCGGCAGGCGGCGCCGGCGTCTGCAAGAACGTCGCCTTCCGGGTCGCGTCTTTGTGCGGCGAGCCGGTCGCGCTGCGAGTCCAGCTCAACGACGGCGCGACCGATCTGGGCATCGTCGAGTACGACTACATCACCGGTGCGCTGGCGGTCTCGTACACGGAGGGTTTCGACGGCGTCACCGCGCCCAATCTCCCCTCGGGCTGGGTCGCTGGCAACGGCCCGTCCGACCCGGCGCCCTTCTGGGTCACGTCCGCCGCGGCTCCCGACTCCGCTCCGAACGCCGCCTTCGTCGACGATCCGGCGGTGGTCTCCGACAAACACCTCGACAGCACATCCATACCGATCGGCAGCCCGGCCGCGGTGCTGACGTTCCGGCACAGCTACAACCTCGACGCCGACAGCAACCCGGCGCTCGGCTACGACGGCGGCGTGCTCGAGATCTCGATCGACGGCGGCGCGTTCCAGGACATCGTCGACGCGGGCGGCAGCTTCACCTCCAACGGCTACAACCGGACCATCTCGAACAACTTCGCGAGCCCGATCGCCGGACGGTCCGCGTGGAGCGGCAACTCGGGCGGCTACGTGACGACGGTGGTTCAGCTTCCAGCGGCGGCCAACGGAAAGAACGTCAAGCTCCGGTTCCGGATGGCCTCCGACAACTCGGTCGGCGTGACCGGTTGGTCGGTGGACACGATCAGCGTCCAGGCCGCGTACACCTGCTGCAGCCTGCCGGTGCCGGTCGTGCTCTCGGTCGACGACGTCGCGAGCGCCGGCTCCTCGAACCACAACGGCGTGTTCGAGCCGGGCGAGCAGGTGACGGTGGCGCCGACGTGGATGAACGGCGGATCCACCGGCGTGCTCTCGCTGTCCGGCATCGCGTTCAACTTCACGGGACCCGCCGGCGCGACCTACACGCTCAACGACAGCTCGGCCGCCTACGGCACGATCGCGCAGCTCGCGAGCGCGGACTGCCTCACCGGCGGCGGCGGCGACTGCTACCAGATGTCCGTCGACAACCCGGCGGTGCGGCCGGCGCCGCACTGGGATGCGACCTTCGGCGAGAACGCGAACCTCGCGGCCCCCACCGGAGAGCCGAGCCAGATCTGGACGGTCCACATCGGCGCGAGCTTCGCGGACGTGCCGACGTCGAACATCTTCTACAAGTTCATCGAGACGATCTTCCACAACGGCGTCACGGGCGGCTGCGGCGCGCCCGGCTACTGCCCGACGAATCCGGCGCTGCGGAAGCAGATGGCCGTCTTCCTCCTGAAGTCGCGCTTCGGGTCGGACTACACGCCGCCGGCGGCGGTCGGAATCTTCGGCGACGTTCCCGCGTCGAATCCGTTCGCGCCCTGGATCGAGGACCTCTACAACAAGGGCATCACGGGCGGCTGCTCGACGTCGCCGCTGAAGTACTGCCCGGACAACACGGTCCTGCGGCAGCAGATGGCGGTCTTTCTCCTGAAGACGCTGGAGGGCTCGAGCTACGTGCCTCCGGTGTGCGCGGGCGTCTTCGCCGACGTGCCGTGTCCGTCGACCTTCGCCGCCTGGATCGAGGACCTCGCGGCCCGGGGCATCACGGGCGGCTGCGGCGCCGGCAACTTCTGTCCGACGGCGCCGAACACGCGCGGCCAGATGGCGGTGTTCCTGACCAAGACGTTCGGGTTGCTGCTGTACGGGCCGTAGGGCGTTTCCGAAGACGACTCGCATCGAAGAGAGCCTCCCGCGTGGGAGGCTCTCGTGTTTTGTGGGGCTCAGAGGCGGGTGGAGGCGGACGGGCCCGCAAGTCCCGCGGCTGCTAAGTCACTTATGGAACGCGGCACTCCGCGAGTCAGGCCTGCGCGCTTCGATGGGGTCAGGTCTCCGGTTTTCGGAGCTCAGGTCACTCGCGGCTCAGGCGACTCTGCGTCGTCGCTCCGACAACGCGAAGACCTGACCCCGGGCACGGCATGTCTTGACGGTTCCGTTTCGGCTCGCATCGGTTTACCTTGGCTCCGGTGAAGTCCTTCCTCCCACTCGCCTCGCTCCTCTTCGCCCCAGCCTTCGCGCTCGCCGACTGTCCGACCCCGCATCTCACGCTCACCGCCGCGACGCGCGAGCCGCGGCAGGGCGCGGTCGTCTCGGTCGTGCTGCGGAGCGACGTGCCGCTCGCGGGCGCGGTGCTGACCGGCCAGGGCGAGCGGATTCCGCTCGAGGCGGACGCCTCGGGGCGCGTCTTCCGCGGGATCGTCGGCGTGGACTTCGACGCGAAGACCGGCGTCGAGCGCTTCGAGGCCGAGGCCACCGACTCCTGCGGCGGCGCGCACCCGGCCGCGGTCGATCTTCGCGTGCGCGCGGGCAGCTTCCCGTCGCAGCGCCTCACGCTGGAGCCGAAGTTCGTCGAGCCGCCGGAGTCGGAGAAGGAGCGGATCGAATCCGAGCACGCGAGGGTCGAGCGCGTGTGGGCGTCCGGCGACGCGGGGAGACGGTGGCGCGCCGCGTTCACGCTGCCCGTGCCGGGTACGACGCCGGGCGCGTTCGGCGCGCGCCGCGTCCTGAACGGCGCGACGAAGTCCCGCCACAGCGGCGTCGACATGGCCGCCCCGACCGGCACCGGCGTCCTCGCCGCCGCGCCCGCGCGCGTCGCGCTGGCGGAGGACCTCTACTTCTCCGGCGGCACGGTGATCCTCGACCACGGCGGTGGGCTCTTCACGACGTACTTCCACCTCTCGAAGATCGACGCCCGCGTCGGCGACGTCGTCGCCGAGAAGCAGAAGATCGGCGAGGTCGGAGCGACGGGACGCGTGACGGGTCCGCACCTGCACTGGGGCGCCCGGCTGCACGGAAAACGCGTCAACCCGCTCGCGCTCTTGAGGTTGGCGGCGTGGCCGACGGGGCGGCCAAAAGAGTCTGCCCAGTCAGTCAAATAAGAGGATCTTTCCTCCACAAAATAAAGGGATTAGAGTTCTTCGTCGTGGGGAAGACGACGCAGAATTCCGACCCGCGGCTGGAGCGCGCCGCGGTGCGCTTCCGGCTCAACGGCGAGCCCTGCGCCGCGTCGTTCGCGCCGCACAAGACGCTTCTCGAGGTCTTGCGCGAGGACCTCGGCCTCGTGGGCACGAAGCACGGCTGCGAGCTCGGCGAGTGCGGGACGTGCGCGGTGCTCGTCGACGGCCGGCCGGTCCTCTCGTGTCTCGTGCTCGGTCTCGAGTGCGAGGGACGCGCGGTCGAGACGATCGAGGGGATGGCGACGGCCGAGGGCCTGCACCCGCTGCAGAGGGCGTTCGCGGATCTCGGCGCGGCGCAGTGCGGCTACTGCACGCCGGGATTCCTGCTGACCGCGAAGGCGCTGCTCGAGGCGAACCCGAAGCCCACCCTGCCGCAGATGCGCGAGGCGCTGGCCGGCAACATCTGCCGGTGCACTGGCTACGTGAAGATCTTCGAGGCGGTGGAGCTCGCCGCCGCGTGGATGCGCGGGGAGGCGGCCGAGCCGCGGAAAGAGTCGCTGTACGGGTACGACTTCGACGAGTCGGGTCTGCTGCCGACGGTCTCTTCCTCGACCGCCGTAGGGGCGGCCCTTGCGGCCGCCCCCTCGAAAGCCGCTGACACGGCCGATGGTCGGTCGAGAGGGGGCGGGGACGAGCCCCGGCCCCTACGACGATCCAATGCGCCGCGTGGTCCCGCCCGGAGATCATGATGCCCCCCGCTAAGACCCGCGTCGTCGGCCGTCCCTATCGCCGCGTCGACGGCGCCGCGAAGGTGACCGGCCAGACGCGCTTCGCGGACGACCTCGTCCTGCCGCGGATGCTCCATTGCAAGCTCCTGCGCTCGAAGGTCGCGCACGCGCGCATCCTCTCCATCGACGTCTCCGCCGCCCTCGCCGCGCCCGGCGTCGTCGCGGTCGCGACCGGGAAGGAGCTGCCGACCCCGTTCGGCATCCTGCCGGTCTCGCAGGACGAGCACGCGCTCTGCACCGACCGCGTCCGCTTCGTCGGCGATCCCGTCGCGGCGGTCGCCGCCGTCGACGAGGACGCGGCATTCGACGCGCTCGATCTGATCCGCGTCGCGTACGAGCCGCTGCCGCCGATCGGCTCGATCGAGGACGGCGTCGCGCCGGCGCCGGGCGGAGTCCCGATCCACGACTACGCCGACTCCGGCAACATCCACAAGCTCGTCGCGATGGACTTCGGCGGCGTCGACGAGGGCTTCGCGCGGGCGGACCGGGTGCTGGAGGACCTGTACTTCTACGAGGGCAACACGCACCTGCCGCTCGAGCAGCACGCCGCCGTCGCCGACTTCGGGCCGGACGGCCGGCTGACCTTGTGGTCGTCGACGCAGACGCCGCACTACGTGCACCGCGCGCTCTCGAAGGTCCTCGGCATGCCGCCCGCGAAGATCCGCGTCGTCGCCACGCCGAACGGCGGCGGCTTCGGCGGCAAGTCCGATCCGTTCAACCACGAGATCGTCGTTTCGCACTTGTCGCGCGTCACGGGCCGTCCGGTCAAGATCTGCCTGACGCGCGAGGAGGTCTTCTACTGCCACCGCGGCCGGCACCCGACCCTGATGCGCGTGCGGATGGGCGTGAAGAAGGACGGCGCGATCACGGCGCTCCACTTCCAGACGGCGCTGGACGGCGGCGGCTACGGCTCGTACGGAGTCGCGTCCACGTACTACACGGGCGCGCTCCAGACCGTCACCTACAAGGTGCCGACCTATCGCTTCGAGGGCGCGCGCGTGTTCACGAACAAGCCGCCGTGCGGGCCGAAGCGCGGCCACGGGACGCCGCAGCCCCGCTTCGCGCTCGAGGTCGCGCTGGACCGCGCCGCGTGCGAGCTGGGCCTCGATCCCGCGGAGATCCGCCGCCGGCACCTGCACCCGGCGAACACGCTGACGGCGAACTTCCTGCGGGTCGGCTCGATCGGCCTCGGCGCGTGCATCGACAAGGTCGTCGCCGCGTCGGGCTGGCGCGAGCGGCGCGGGCGCATGCCGCACGGCAAGGGGCTCGGGATCGCGTGCTCGTCGTACCTCTGCGGCGCCGGCCTGCCGATCTACTGGAACACGATGCCGCAGTCGGGCGTGCAGCTGAAGCTCGACCGCGGCGGCGGGGTCACCGTCTTCTGCGGCTCGACGGAGATCGGCCAGGGCTCCGACTCGATTCTCGCCTCGATCGTCTCCGAGGTGCTCGGCGTGGATCCGTTCGACGTGAAGGTCGTCACCGGCGACACGGACCTCACGCCCGTGGACCTGGGCTCGTACTCGTCGCGCGTCACGCTGATGACGGGCCACGCCGCGATCCAGGCGGCCGAGCGCGCGCGCGAGCTGCTCGCGCAGGCGGTCGCCGCGAAGCTCGAGATCCCGCTCGCGCGCGTCGCGCTCGCGGAGGGTCGTGCGTTCGACGCGGCGGACCCGGAGCGCGGGATGAGCTTTCCGGAGGCGGTCGTGCTCGCCGAGTCGAAGTTCGGCACGCTCGGCACCGTCGGCTCGTACGCGCCGCCGCCGTCGGCGGGCCGCTACCGCGGCGCGGGCGTGGGGCCCTCGCCCGCGTACTCGTACTCCGCGGCCGTGGTCGAGGTGGACGTCGATCCGGAGACCGGGATCTACACGGTGCCGAAGATCTGGATCGCGCACGACGTCGGCAAGTGCATCAATCCCGTGCTCGTCATGGGCCAGGTCGAGGGCTCCGTCTACATGGGCCTCGGCGAGGCCATGATGGAGGAGATGGCGTACCGCACGGACGCCAACGACAACGTCGTTCACAAGTTCCCGTCGATGCTCGAGTACAAGAGCCCGACGACGAAGGAGATGCCGGAGGTCGAGACGTATCTCGTCGAGGATCCGGACGCGAACGGTCCGTTCGGCGCGAAGGAGGTCGGTCAGGGGCCGCTGCTCCCAATCCCGCCCGCCGTCGCGAACGCGGTGTTCGACGCCGTCGGCGTGCGCGTCGATGAGGTGCCGGTCACGCCCGAGAAGATCCTGCGCGCGCTGAAGGCGAAGGCGCAGGGCAAGCCCGCGCGCTACGGACCGACGGCATTCCCGGCGATCCCATATCCCGCGCCGATCCACGTCCCGACGCCCGAGGAGGGCGGCGACGGCCGCGCTGTCGACGCCGCGGTCACGGGCGCGGGAGGCGTCAGATGAACTGTTCGCCATGATGCGCCTACCGCGCTTCCGCTACTTCGCGCCGAAGACGATCCGCGAGGCGCTGAAGGTCAAGTCCGGCGAGGGCCCCGAGTCCGCGTTCGTCGCCGGCGGAACGGACCTCTACCCGAACATGAAGCGGCGACAGCAGACGCCGCCGGTCGTCATCGGCCTCTCGCGCATCGCCGCGCTGCGCCGGCTGCGTGCGTCCGCGGACGCCGTCTCGATCGGTGCATGCGTTCCACTCTCCGAGATCGAAAATCATCGCCGCGTCCGCCGCGCGCTGCCGGCGCTCGCGCACGCGATCGAGGAGATCTCGACGCCGCCGCTCCGCAACATGGGCACGCTCGGCGGCAACGTTCTCCTCGACACGCGCTGCAACTACTACGACCAGAACTACGAGTGGCGGCAGGCGATCGATTTCTGCATGAAGAAGGACGGCGCGATTTGCTGGGTCGCGCCGGGCTCGCCCAAGTGCCTCGCGATCCAGTCGGCGGACTCCGTGCCGGTGCTGATCGCGCTCGACGCGCGCGTCGTGCTGGCGGGACCGTCGGGGGAGCGGGAGATCCCGGTCGAGTCGCTCTATCGAAACGACGGGATCCACTACCTGACCAAGGAGCCGGACGAGCTGCTCACCGAGATCCGGATTCCCCTGAGCCCGGGCCGGACCGCGGCGTATCGGAAGCTGCGGCGCCGAGGCTCGTTCGACTTCCCGGTCCTCTCGGTCGGCGCGGCGCTACGGAGCGAGGGCGGCGTGGTGACGGACGCGCGGATCGTCCTCGGCGCCGTCGCGTCCGCGCCCGTGCGCGCGTCGGCCGCCGAGGCCCGGCTCGTGGGCCGTCCCCTGGATGGGACGGCGATCGAGGAGGCCGCGGCGGTCGCGGCCGGCCCGGCGCGCCCGATGGACAACACGGACTTCTCGTTTCTGTGGCGGAAGGAGATGACCCGCAAGTGGGTCGCCGACGCGCTCCGTGCGGCCGGGGAGACTCGGGGCGCGGCCTAGGTCTCGATTGGGGGGTCGTAGGCCGGCCCCGACCCGTCGTCCGGGCTGCCTTTTTTCTTGACCCCGGGTCCTCCCATTCGGTACCCGGCCTGCTATACTGCGGGCCTTCTCGTAAACGCTCGCCTTTCTCGCACGCTACCCGCGCTCGCAGAAGTCCGACGGTCAGTACGGGAAGTCGGCTCCTCCGAGCGGCGCGGTTGGGTCGGAAACGTAACGCCGGTTTAGGACTCTGTTTCGATGAAACTCTACGTCGGTAACCTTCCCTACAACACCACCGAGGACGACCTCCGCACGCTGTTCTCGACCTACGGATCGGTCAACTCGGTCGCGATCATCACCGACCGCGACACCGGCCGCTCCAAGGGCTTCGGCTTCGTCGAGTTCCCCAACGACGACGAGGCGCGCAACGCCATTTCGGCGCTCTCGGGCCAGGAGTACGGCGGCCGCGCGCTGACCGTCAACGAGGCCCGTCCCAAGACCCAGGGAGCTGGCGGACCCCGCCGGTACTGATCACCCGGATCTCGGAATTCCTTCGGGGGCGAAAGCCCCCGATTTTTTTTGCCCGCGAAGGCGAAGCCCTCGCGGCAATCCCGAGCGCCGGAGGCGCGAGGCATCCCGTCACGGGCGCCGCGACGGATCCCGTCCATCCCGTGTCCGGCGTCGAATTAGACTTCCGCCATGTCCGTCCGCCTCGAGCGCTGGAATCCGGCCGACGGCCCCCTCACGGAGAAGCGGCTGATGCGGATCATGGAGTTCGAGGGCTACGACGTCCTCGTCTTCACGTATCGGCCCGGCACGAGGTTCACCGGGCACGAGCACGCGCAGCCGAAGTGCGACGCCGTGCTCGAGGGCGTGCTGCGCGTGACGGCGGACGGCCAGAGCTTCGACCTGCGGAAGGGAGATCGGCTCTATGTGCCCGCCGGCACGCCGCACACGGCGGAGGTGGTCGGCGAGACGACCGTGGTGTCCCTCGACGGGACGATGTGGTGACGGGAGGAGTGAGATGCCGCTGACAGCCGAACGCGAAGCCTTCATCCGCCGGTACGAGCAGGGACCCGCGAAGCTGCGCGCCGCCTGGGACAAGGTGCCGCCCGAGGCGCGCAAGTGGCGGCCCGCGGAGGGCAAGTGGTCGCCGCACGAGGTCGTCTGCCACGCCGCGGACTCCGAGACGAACGCCTATGCGCGCATCCGCTTCCTCGCCACCGAGTCGAACCCGATGATCCAGGGATACGACGAGGCGCATTGGGCGAAGACGCTGGACTACCACTCCGCTCCCGTCGAGCACGCGTTCGCGACGGTCGAGGCCGTGCGCGCGAGCACGGCGGAGCTGCTGCGGCGCCTGCCCGAGAGCGTCTGGTCGGCCGAGGGGAAGCACACCCAGTCCGGCCGCTTCACGGGAGACGACTGGCTCCGCATCTATGCCGGGCACCTCGAGAAGCACACGGGCCAGATCGAGCGCGCGCTGGAGGCGTGGCGGAATCGAGCAGAGCGCCCCGGGACGTAGGGGCGGCCCCTTGCGGCCGCCCGTACCGAGACAACGACGCCCGGTGCGCGGGTCGTCAGGGGGGCGGGGGCAAGCCCCGCCCCTACGACGATCTACGACGCCGCCAACGCCTTCCCCACCCTCGCCGCCTCGTCCAGCAGTGCGAGCAGGTCCGACTCCTTCGTCCGGAAGTTCGTGATCGAGACGCGCAGCGCGGTGCGGCCCTTCAGCACCGTCGGCGCCAGGAAGAACGCGCCGTCGGCGACGAGCCGGTTGATGATCCGGCGGTTCAGCGCGTCGAGCGCCTCGTCCGAGAGACCGCGGCCGGCGGGCCGGTAGCGGAAGTTCGCGATCGAGAGGACGGGCTCGGCGAGCCGCTCGAAGTCCGGGCGCCGGTCGACCTCGTCCGAGAGGAACCGCGCCAGGGCGATGTCGCTCGCGATCCGCTCGGCGTAAGCGCGTCGGCCGTGGGTCTGAATTCCCATCCAGACCTTCAGCGCCTTGAAGCCGCGCGAGAGCTCGACGCCCCGCTCCGCGAACCAGGCCGGGCCCGGGAATGGGCTCTCCGGATCCGACGCGAGGTACTCCGGGAACTTGCGGAACGTCGCCGCCATCCGCCCCGGCTCGCGCACGAGCGTCGCGCCGGCCTCGTACGGGACGTACAGCCACTTGTGAGGGTCGACCGCGATCGAGTCCGCCTTCTCCATGCCGGCGAACAGCGGCTTCACCTCCGGCACCATCGAGGCGAGCCCGCCGTACGCGCCGTCGACGTGGAACCAGAGCCGCTCCGCGCGCGCGATCTCCGCCAGCTCGTCGAGCGGATCGATCGCGCCGGTGTTGACCGTGCCGGCGTTGCCGACGAGGATCGCCGGCATCAGTCCGGCCGCGCGGTCCGCCGCGATCGCGGCGCGCAGCGCGGGCACCACGATGTGGAACCGTTCGTCGGTCTCGATCTTGCGAAGCTGCTTCGTCCCGATCCCGAGAAGGTCGACCGCCTTGTCGACGCACGAGTGGGTCTGGTCGGAGCAGTACACGACGAGGCGCGGGCGGCCGGGACCCGCGAGCCCGTCCTCGCGCACGTTGCCCGGCGTCGTCGCCCGCCGCGCGGTCGCGATCGCCGTGAAGTTCGCCATCGAGCCGCCCGACACGAGGACGCCGTCCGCGGACTCCGGGTAGCCGACCATCTCGGCGAGCCACGCCACGACGCGCGCCTCGACGTGCGTGGCCGCGTGGTCGCCGCCCCAGCAGTTGGGGTTCATCGTCGCGGCGATGAAGTCCGCGAACACGCCGACGGGATCCGCGGTCGCGTTGATGAAACCGTAGAAGCGCGGGTGCGAGTTGCCCATCGGGTAGGGGAGCACGTGCTCGCGGACGAACGCGAGCACGTCCTCGAATGGCCGCCCGTCCTCGGGCAGCGGCTGACGGAAGAGCGCGGCGTCCGGCCCGACCTTGCCGAAGACCGGACGCGAGAGGAGCCGCTCGCGGTGACCGGCTACCGCATCCACGACGAGCGCGCCGAGCCTGCGCAGCTCTTCCGGGGAAAGGTCGAAGTCGCTCATGTCGGTGACGCTATCAGGGAGTGATTCGACGACACGCCGACGAGGGACCAGGGGACGAGCTGCGCTGACAGCGGGAGGAATTAGAAGAACCGAGGGAGGTCTTCGAGATCTTCGTAGGGGCGGGGCTCGCCCCCGCCCGCACCACGGCGGCCGGACGCGGGCGGCCGCAAGGGCCGCCCCTACGAAGGTGTTGGCCTCAGAACGACCGCTCTACTGAACCACCCCGCACCCGTACCGCGCGCCGGCGTTGCCCGTCGGCTGCGTCTTCATGTCGTCGGTCTTCTCGTGGAAGACGACCGCCTTGCCCTTGACCGAATTCGGGCCGGCCGCGACCGTCAGCTGATCCGACGTGATCGTGAGATGGCCCTTGCCGTCCTTGCCGACCTCGATGTTGCCGAGGTCGCCGTTGTGGTGCTTGGCGTCCGTCGGCGCCGCGTGTGGGCTGCCCGCCGCGTTGAAGTGCCCGCCGGCCGACGTGGCGTCGGGAGCGGAGCAGTCGCCCTTCTCGTGGATGTGCAGCCCGTGGCTGCCGGGCATCGCGTTCTCGATCCAGACCTCGACCTTCGTGCCGCCGGACGCGAGCTCCGTGAACTCCGCCTTGCCGGTGACCTTCGAGCCGCTCTTCGACTCGATCGTCGCCGTGGCCTTGTCGCCGGCCGCGGCCGAAACCGCCGCCGCCCCGCCGAACCCCACCAGGACCGCCGCCGCGCCGATCGCCAGGAAATCGCGCTTCTTCATACCTCTCTCCTCATCTATAGGGCGGAGATAATACCCGCGACGAGACCTATGCTTCCCACCGTGCCGCCCATTGTCGTGTCCCGGCCGCTCCTCTTCGGCCTGGTGGCCGTCGGCGCGGTCGTCGCCGTGGCGACGGCCCAGCCGACCTCCTCCTTCGCCGCGGGCTTTGCCGCGGGGGCGGGATCGGCGTTCGTCGTCTCCTTCATGAGGACCCCGCGCCAAGGCCGCGGATCCGAGGGCGACCGCCCGCCCGGAGACGGCGCGTGAAGGTTCTCGTCGTCGAGGACGAGCAGCGCATCTCGCAGTTCCTCAAGAAGGGGCTGACGGAGAAGGGCTACTCGGTCGACGCCGTCGGGGACGCCGACGCGGCGCTCGAGCGGACCGCGACGGTCGCGCCCGACCTCATCATCCTCGACCTGCTGCTGCCCGGCTCGCGCGACGGGCTCGAGCTGTGCCGCGAGCTGCGCGCTCGAGGCGTGCACTCGAAGATCATCATGCTCACGGCGCGCGACACCGTCGAGAACAAGATCGAGGGACTGGACGCCGGCGCGGACGACTACCTCGTGAAGCCCTTCTCGTTCCGCGAGCTGCTCGCGCGGATGCGGGCTCTCCTGCGCCGCACCGAGGCCGCCGAACCCGGCCCCCTCGTGTTCGACGACCTCACGTATGAGCCCGACTCACGCGAGGTCGTGCGGCAGGGCGAGACGGTGCGGCTCACGGTGCGCGAGGGCGCGTTGTTCGAGCTGCTGCTGCGGCGCCGGGGCAAGGTCGTGACCCGCACGGAGATCCAGGCGCGCATCTGGGAAGACTCCTTCGAGTTGTCGACGAACATCATCGACGTCTACATCAACGCGCTCCGAAAGAAGATCGACGGCGGCGAGCGCGAGCGGCTGATCCAGACCGTGCGCGGCGTCGGGTACCGCCTGCGCGAGGCGAGCGGCCCGGCCGCCTGACGCGTGGGCATCTTCGACCGGCGTTCCAGGCGGGGGTCGGGGCCCGATCCCGACTCGCAGTCCGAGACGCCGCAGCCGGCGACCACCTCGGACGCGGCCGCCGCGCTGCAGACGCTGCGGCGGCGTCTCGAGGCGACCGAGGGCGTGCCGCTCGGCCGCGTCGCGTCGCAGGATCTCGCCGGCGACTCGCGCGAGATCGCCGATCGGATCAACACGCGTCTCGACAAGCTCGCCGCCGCGGAGAAAGAGCAGATCCAGTTCATCGCCGACGTCTCGCACGAGCTGCGCACGCCCCTGACCGTCCTGCGCGGCTCGCTCGAGGTCGCGCTGGAGGAGGAGCGGACCGCCGAGGAGTATCGCGACGCGATCGGCGACGCGCTCCTCGAGGTCCGGCACCTGACGCGGATCTCCCAGAACCTGCTGTTCCTCACGCGCGGCGAGAGCGGCCGCGTCACGCTGTCGTTCGCGAACCTCGACCTGGGCCGCTTCGCCTCGGACACGGTGAAGGACCTCGGGCCGCTCGCCGACGACCGCGGCCTGAGCCTGACCGTCTCCGTTCCCGACCGGCCCGTCTACGTCTTCGCCGACTCGGGGCGGCTCCAGCAGGTGCTGCACAACCTCCTCGAGAATGCGCTGCGGTACACGGAGGCGGGCGGCACCGTCGGGGTGAAGGTCGAGAACGCGCCGGGCGAGGCGCGGATGATCGTCTCCGACACCGGCGTCGGCATTCCCGCCGACGATCTCCCGTACGTCTTCGAACGGTTCTTCCGCAGCAAGGCGTCGCGCCGCGTGAACCCCGGCGGATCGGGGCTCGGGCTGTCGATCGTGCAGTGGATCGTCGCCGCGCACAAGGGCCGCGTCACGGCGGAGAGCGAGGTCGGCAAGGGATCGACGTTCACGGTCGCGCTGCCGGTGATCTGACGCGCGAAGGCGAAGCCATCGCGCGTCATCCCGAGGAGCGGAGCGACGAGGGATCCCTTTCCGCTGCGATGAGGGGATAGATCTGAGCGTCGGCGATGAAAGGGGTCCCTCGCTTCGCTCGGGATGACAGTTCGGGCATAATTCCCGCCCCCATGCGTCCCGTCTTCGTCCTCTCCGCCGTCCGGACGCCCATCGGCAAGTTCGGCGGCTCGCTCGCCACCCAGACCGCAGCCGACA
>DATBBK010000243.1:0-7510 GCA_036271035.1 Thermoanaerobaculia bacterium
ATGCGGCGAGCAGTGCCGCGGCGACGGCGAGGACGGAGAGCGCGAGCGCGGCAGCCCCGATTGCGCTCATGCCGTCCCCGCCCGGCGTCGCCCGCGGCGCGCCGGGATCGTCGCGAATCACGGCGCGCAGCCCGATGGCGAGCAGCACGGCAGTCATGGCGAGCGCCGTCTCGTTCCAGCGCACGCCGACGAGCACCGCGCCCGTCATGGCGGCCGACATCAGGACGGCGCCCACCGCACCGGAGAGCACGACGCGGGTCGCGAAGCCGAGGCTCCGGTATGCGGGATGCGCGAGCAGCGGGAAGCCGCAGAGCGTGAGGAGGCAGAGCGTCAGGAGCCAGAGGCCGCCGATCACGGCTCGCGCTTCCAGACCGTTCCGTCGGGCGTCTCGAGCAGGAGGCGCCCGGGCGGCTCCGCGGGCTTCCTGCCGACGACGACGACGTAGCCGGCGCGGTTCCACACCTCGGGCGGCGTCGTCGCTCCGTAGTACGCCGCGGGAAGGACCTCGCGCTCCGGAAGCAGAGCGAGGGCGAAGCGGTGGAAGTACGTCTCCTGGATGGGATCGCGCGGCTCCGTCCTCGCGACGACCACCGCGCCGTGCGGGATGACACTCTGCGCGTCTCGCAGGAGCGCGAAGCCCGTGGCGACGCTCTTCGCGGCGCTCTTGTCGAACGGCGTGCGAGGCCGCGCGAACGGGTGGTCCCGCCACGGAAGGCCGGCGAGCGTGACGGCGACGAGGACGGCGGCGCCCGCGAGCGGCGCGAGAAGGCGGATCGATTCGCGGCGCGTCAACCGGGCAATTCTACGGAAGATCCACGCGGCGTCGTCCCAGGAGCGGAAGCGACGAAGGATCCGCCGATCGACCACCCGGGCTCGCGATTCGGGGATCCTTCGCTGCGCTCAGGATGACGGTGAATGCGACGCCGCGAGGGAGGCGAGTTACGACGGCTCCTGCTTCGACTCCCAGTGCTGCAGGAGCTCCTGGCCGACCGTCTTCGTGACGAAGATCTGCTTCAGGTAGTTGAGCGTCGTCATCGCGAGCGGGAGGCCGGCCGCCGAGAACGGCGCTCCGACGGCGGCGAGCGCGAGGTGACGCGCCTTCTCCGCTCCGGTGAAATCCGGGTTCTTCCAGTCGAGCACGCTGCCGTAGTAGCGGAACACCATCCGGTACACGTCCGACAGCAGCATGCGGAACCCCATCTCGCTGCCCCACACGAAGCACTGGCCCGCGCGGATCTTCTCGAGGAACTCGCGCACCGTCGCCGCCTCCGCGATCGTGTAGACGCGCGCGAGCGGGGCGAGCGTGTGGGCGTCGGACCCGGCGACGAGCGATACGGCGCCGCGCTTCTCGCGCACGACCGCCATCAAATCCTCGATGAGCCGGTTGTGGTGCGACGTCATCGCGCCGTTCTTGACCTCGAAGATGTCGAACATCCGGAGCATCTCCTCGAGGTAGCGCCTCGGCGAGTTGCGCATCCGGTAGTTCTGGAACATGTGGTTGGCCGACGCGATGATCTTCTCCTCGCGGATGTAGTCGTGCAGGTCGTAGATGTTCGGCCGCCGGCGCTGGATCTCCGCGTGCTGCCTCTCGTCGATGTCGAAGACGTTGACGTGGATCCGCTGGCGCGTGTCGGGGAACCAGGTCTCGACCTCCTCGGAGATGAAGAAGTCCTCGAGGTCCGGCCGCCGGTCGAGCAGCGACAGGCAGCCGTCGATCGAGTCGTGGTCCGTGATGGTGACGAAGTCCATCCCGCGCTCCTTGGCGAGGCGGTAGACCTCCTCGGGGCGGTTGTAGGAGTCGCGGGTGTTCGCGAGGCGGAAGTACTTGAACGTGGAAAAGACCGAGTGACAGTGGAGGTCCGCCTTGCGGAACCGCGGGTCGGCGAACCAGTCGGGCTGCTCGGTCTCGGTCTCGTTCCTGAGAGGCACCGTCGAAAACCCCCTTCCGGTGCTGTCTGCAACCCCTCGGCGACGCGGATTGTTCCGCCGATCGAGGGTACCATCCCGTGTTAGCTTTTCGCTGTGGCGCGCCTCCTCTTCCGGCTCTTTTACGGAGCCCTTCTGACCGCCGTTTTCGTCGGCGCCGCGTGGTTCGGTTTCCGCCGCGCGATCGTCGGCCGCTCCGTCACGGTGCCCGAGCTCACCGGCAAGACTCCCGAGCAGGCGCGCACCCTGGCGGTGCGGCTCGGCCTGCGCCTCGAGGAGCAGTCCAACCGCGCGCGCTACGACGAGCGGATCCCGGCCGGACACGTCCTCCTGCAGGAGCCGGAGGCGGGCTCGCTCGCGAAGCCGTCGCAGGTCGTCCGCCTGGTCATGTCGCTCGGTCCCCGTGCGCTCCGGGTGCCCGACCTCGCGGGCCTCGCGCCGCGCGCGGCGGCCGTGAAGCTGTCGCGCGAGTCGCTCGAGCTCGGGCCGGCGTCCTGGTACCGCGACCCCGCCGCCGCTCCCGGAATCGTCGCCCAGGATCCCGAGGCGGAGGCGCCGGCCGGCAAGGGCGAGGCGATCCGGGTGCTCATGAGCCGCGGACCCGCCGAGTCGCGCATCGTCATGCCGGACTTCGTCGGACAGGACGCGGAGGCGGTGAAGAACCGACTCGAGAAGTTCGGCTACCGCGTCGGAAACGCGCGCTTCGAGTCCTACGAGGGCGTCCGGCCCAACACGATCCTCAAGCAGTTCCCACCCGCGGGGTATCCCCTGTCCGGGCGGGAGGTCGTCTCGCTGACGGTGTCGCACCCTCCGGACGCGTCGCCGGGCGGTGTGCCGCGGTCATGAGGATCCGCATCGCCCCGTCGCTGCTCGCGGCGGACTTCGCGCGGCTGGCGGACGCGCTCGCGATCGCCGAGCGCGGCGGCGCCGATCTCGTGCACGTCGACGTGATGGACGGCCGCTTCGTGCCGAACCTGACGATCGGCCCGCCCGTCGTGAAGGCGCTGCGCGCGGCGACGAAGCTGCCGCTGGACGTGCACCTCATGATCCAGGAGCCCGAGCGGACGCTGCCGGAGTACCTCGACGCCGGCGCGGACTGGGTCTCCGTCCACGTCGAGGCGACGCATCACCTCCAGCGCTGCCTGTCGTTGATCCGCTCCGGCGGCGCGAAGGCGGGCGCGGCGATCAATCCCGGAACGCCCACCGGGGCGCTCTCCGCCGCCTGGCAGGACCTCGACTACGCGGTCGTCATGTCCGTCAACCCGGGCTGGGGCGGGCAGAAGTTCATCGAGCCGTCCCTCGACAAGGTCCGGCGCCTGCGGGACGAGGCGCTCGGCGCCGGCGCCCGCTTCCCGATCGAGGTAGACGGGGGCGTGGACGCGAGCCGGGCCGCGGCGCTGGCCAACGCGGGGGCGGAAATACTGGTCGCCGGTACCGCGATTTATGGTGCCGGAGATCCGGCCGGGGCGATCGGTCGGCTGCGCGACGCCGCCGAAGCCTCCGTCCGGGTATGACCTTCTTGAGCGACACCTTTTCGAAGTGGCCCCGTTCGATCGTCCTCGCGGCGATCCTCGGAGGAGTCTTGGTCCTCGGCGCTCCGGCGTGCGCCTCGAAGGGCGGCGCGAAGAAGCCGGACCCGATTACCCAGGAGCTCTTGACCCAGCCAAAGGAAGCCCTGTTCGAGAAGGGCAAGACGCTCATCGACAAGAAGAAGTACGACCAGGGGCGGAAGTACCTCAACCACGTCTTCGAGAACTATCCGAACGATCAGGTCGGCCGCGAGGCGCTCCTCATGGTCGCGGACTCGTACTTCCGCCAGAAGTCGACGAGCTCCTACACGGAGGCGCGCTACCGCTATCGCGACTACTTGAACCGCTACCCGGGAGCGCCGCGCCGCGACTACGCGCGGTACCAGTTCGCGCTCTGCTACGACAAGGAGCACGAGACGCCGGATCGCGACCAGACCGCGACCCGCGAGGCGATCGACCAGTACAACTCGCTCATCCGCGAGTTTCCGGACTCGGGGTACGCCGGCGCGGGCCGCGAGCGGATCCGCCAGCTCACGGACCTGCTCGCCGAGCACGACTTCGGAATCGGCTACTTCTACCTGCGGAAGGGCTCCGCGGCCTCGGCGCTCGGCCGCTTCACCCAGCTCGGGCAGCGGTACCCGGACTACGGCGGGAAGGACAAGCTCTGGTACTACCAGGCGGTCGCCCTGGACCGCATGGGGCGGAAGGACGAGGCCCGGACGTACTTCGGGAAGGTCGTCGAGGAGTACCCCACGAGCGACTTCGCGAAGAGGGCCAAGTCCAAGCTGGCAAAGGGCTCTCCGGCCCCGGAGAAGCCCCCGACGGCAGCGGTCTCGGTTGACAGAAAGCCCGAAAGCCAGTAACTTTTAGGCCAGAAACCACAGACCGCCGTATTTTTTAAGGAGTCGCCATGCGTCTCCCTCGAATTGCCGTCTTCCCGGCTCTGATGATCCTTTCCGCTGCAGTCCCTGCGGTCTTCGCGCAGGAGCTCCAGGGCGGCCTCACCACCACGCCACCCCAGATCACGCGCGTGGACACGCCGGCCGCGCCCCACACGACAGAGGCGGCGCCCCAGCCGTTCGGCTACGAGAGCGAGGTCCACTGCTTCGGGTACATCGGGCCCGAGCAGGAAAACTTCGTCGCGTCCATCATCGGCGCCCAGAACAGCGCCGAGCAGACGGACTTCACGGATGGCGACCTGGTCTACGTGGACGCCGGGCACAACGCGGGCATCAAGCCGGGCGACGAGTACTGGCTCGTGACCCCGGGGGACGACGTCATCCACCCGATCACGAACAAGAGCATGGGCCGCTTCTATGCGTATCGCGGCCGGGCGAGCGTCGTTTGCATCGAGGGACGGACGGCGACGCTCCGGGTGACGCTCGCGTGCAGCGACATCCCGCTGGGAACGTTCCTGAAGGCGTACGACCCGGTCCCGATCCCGCTCGGCCGGCGTCTGCCCGCCGCGGTCGCTTGCGACCCTCCGAGCGGCAAGATCACCGGACGGATCGTCTACACGCGCGACGGCGTCATCGCGAACGGCACCGACTCGAACGTGTTCATCGACCTCGGCGTCGCGTCCGGCATCCAGCCGGGCGACCAGCTCACGATCTTTCGTCACGCCACGGGCGCCGAGTACGGCATCCGTCCCCAGGGTTCGTACTGGGTGTACACGCAGCCGGAGCCGGGCGTCGACATTCCGCGGACGTACCTCGGCGATCTGGCCGTCCTGTACGTGGGCGATCGCTGGGCGATGGCGCGCGTCATCGACGCGAGCCGTCTCATCGAGGTCGGCGACCAGGTCGAGCTGAAGTAACCGAAAGTCAGAACGCCGAGCGCGGGCGATCCGCGCTGGAAGAAAATCAGGAGAGGCGCGTCGCGCCTCTTCTTTTTTTCGGCGATGTCGCGCGCCACTTCGCACGCGGCGCGGGTCGCGCACGCCGATTGGGTTGGCACGAAAACGAATGCCCGAGGCCGGATCGGGAGCGCGGACGGTTCGAAGTTCCGCGCACTACCGCTTGAAGTTTTCGTTTGCTAAGATGCGCCCCTCTTCGTTTCGCCTTCAAATTGATTTCGGGGAGGGGCATCGTGAA
This sequence comes from Thermoanaerobaculia bacterium, assembly GCA_036271035.1. Classification (GTDB taxonomy): domain Bacteria; phylum Acidobacteriota; class Thermoanaerobaculia; order UBA5066; family Gp7-AA6; genus DAHUXD01. Next base: position 5,549 of record DATBBK010000243.1, read on the forward strand.
TCTGGATGGGCAGCTCCAAGAGATCATTGACGAGCTCCTTTCCCATGGCATCTCGCTCGAGCTCGCGAAGAAAGAGTTCGAGAAGAAGTACATCGTCGGAGCCGTCAAGCGATCCTCCGGAAATCTCGGCCGCGCCGCGAACTCCCTCGGAATCCACCGCAACACTCTGCGCAACAAGGTCGGAATCCTCAACATCCGACTGCCGCGCGAGAAGTTTCGCGTCTCTCCGGACATCACGAAGAAGAAATGATTCGGTCGACGATGTCGTCGACCGAATCATCCCGAGCGTAGCGAGGGATCCCGTCTCGGAGCGGGACGGCGGTCTGCGAGACGCATTAGCTTTGGCTAATACATCGACAGTTTCGGTTCAGCGCGTGTCTTCGTAGGGGGGGCCCTTGCGGCCGCTCCGGGATGCGACGAATTGAACGCGCAAGGACCTGAGGAGGAGCACCGGCCCGCGAGTCCCGCGGCGAGAAACTCGCTTATGAAACGCGGCCCTCCGCGAGTCGGACCTGCGCGCGTCGCGCCGCAAACGGCGCGCCTAAAGTTCGCGGACTCGGCAGCCGGTGGGCTGGCGAGTCCGCATCTCGATGGGGTCACGTCTCCCGTTCTCAGAGCTCAGGCCGAGTGGGGCGGAGGCGATCTCGCGTCGTCGCTCCGAAAACGGGAAGACCCGACCCCGAGCGCGGCATCCGTATTCGCCGCCGGGTGGCTTAGTCGCAGGGGGACAGGGACTTAGGGCTTCTTGTCGGCCGGCGGGGGCTCGTCGCCCTTCACGGATTCCTTGAAGTTCCGAAGGCCCTGGCCGATGCCCTTTCCGAGCTGCGGAAGCTTGTTTGCGCCGAAGACGATGAGCACGATCACCAGGATGATCAGGAGCTCCGGCAAGCCGAGTGAACCGAACATCGTTTACTCCTTCGACTGTCTCCGCGGTGGACCTTCCGCGGTCGGACCGGCCTCCGAGACATGAGCTTAGCAGGTCGGCGGTACGGGTGCGGTGTCGGACATCGCATGCCGGACCCGATGCGCTCCGCCGTCCGGCCTGCCCTCGCTCAGCCCAGCGCGGCCGCTCGCTCCCGCAGGACCGCCGCGAAGGCGCCGTCGGGGCTGGCCTCGTCCGACCCAAGCAGACGCCTGACGAGCGCGAGCTCGGCCGGCAGGTAGCGGCGATACGCGTCGCCGCGGCCGCACGCGATCGCGCGCGCGAACGTGCCGCACACCTTCCACGCGCGCTGCAGCAGCACCCGGTCGAGCCGGGCCGCAAGCGCGTCGGGATCCGCGCCGCGCCGCGCCGCGAAGCTCTCGACAGCCTGCCGCGCCGCGTCGGGCGACATCCACGAAAGAGTCGTGCGCTCCCACAGCAGCGACGCCAGGTCGTACGTGTCGGGCCCGCGCCGCATGTCCTGAAAGTCGATCATCGCGGCGTCGTCGCCGATCGCGAAGAGATTGTTCGCGTGGTAGTCGCGGTGGCAGACCGCGTACGGATGCGCGGCGACCTCGGACGCGAGCGCCTCCGCCCAGCCGTCGTGCGCGCGGCGCGCGTTCGCGGGCAGCGGCGACTCGAGCAGCATGTCGAAGACCGCCTCCCGCGCGAGGTCGAGCTCGCGCAAGAACAGCGCGGCGTCGAACGGCGCGTTCAGCCCCGGGTCGTCCATCGCGGCGATTCGCGCGGCGGCATCGGCGCTGCGTGCGAGCCACGCGCCGCGCTCCTCGGGATGCGACGAGAACCGCTCGGCGAGATCCTCCGTGCCGAAGTCCTCGACGATCTGGGTTCCCGCGCCGTCGTCCGCGAGCACGGCGGGCACGCGCACGACCCCATCGAGCGCCGCCCGCGCGGCGTTCCAGCGGCGCCGCGAGTCGTCCTCCTCGAGCGGATAGACGACGCCGATGACGGTGCCTTTGCCGGCGAGCGCGATGCGGAAGTAGCGGCGGCGCCCGACGTCGCCGGCGAGAGGCGCGATG
>DATBBK010000244.1:0-23042 GCA_036271035.1 Thermoanaerobaculia bacterium
CCGATGTTGTAGTAGACGGCGACCACGGCGGTCGGCGCCGTCGTGTCGCGCGAGTAGACGACCTTCAGCCCGTTCTTCAGCTTCTCGTATTCGACGGGGATCTGCATAGGAGCCGCTTGCGGCGACGGCGCGGCGAGTGCAAGGAGTCGAGCCGCTTGCGGCGACGGCGCGGCGAGTGCAAGGAGTCGAGCCGCTTGCGGCGACGGCGCGGCGAGTGCAGAGAGTCGAGCCGCCGGCGAGGCGGGCGCGGCGAGCGCCGCGTGCGGCACGGCGAAGGACACGGCGAGGGCTGCGGCGAGGACTCCGAGCGTCCGCACGCGCGTTGCGAGCTTCATGAAGACCTCCTCATCGAGACGGGGAAATGTACGTCTAAGATCCGGCAAGGTTTAGCCGAACAAACGGGCGTCGGGCGTCACGCGACGGGCGCTCCCACGGCGGTGGCGAAGCCGTCTCCCGGCACTCTGTCGACTCCATTCGGTGGCACCCGGCTTGCTTCCGGTGAGGACCTGAAACGGAGGTTTCTCATGAAACAAACCAAGCGACTTCTCGCCGTGGCCGGAGGCGTTCTGCTCGCGGTCGGCGTCAGCGCCCAGTCGATGAACTCGTCCCAGCCGCAGACGATCGACACCAGCCGCAGCGCCGCCGACAAAGCGTCGAACATGCCCGCTCTCAAGTCCTTCGCGATGAAGGCCGCCGACGGCGGCATGGCGGAGGTCGAGCTCGGCCGCCTCGCCGCCCAGAAGGCGTCCAACGACCGCGTGAAGCAGTTCGGCCAGAAGATGGTCGACGACCACTCCAAGGCGAACAACGATCTCAAGGCGGCGGCCGGCCAGGAGGGCATCGAGCTGCCGGCGGACACGAGCGCAAAGGACAAGAAGCTCGTTCAGAAGCTGTCGGGCCTGTCGGGTGCGGAGTTCGACAAGGCCTACATGGACGCGATGGTCAAGGACCACGTCGAGGACGTGCACGAGTTCGAGAAGGCCGCAAAGGCGCCGGGCGATTCGCCGGTGAAGGCGTTCGCGACGAACACGCTGCCGACTTTGAAGGACCATCTCCAGATGGCGCGCGACATCGACGCCGAGCTCAAGGGCGGCGCGAACAAGGCGAGCGCGGCGCAGAAGCCGGGCGGCGCGTACTGAAGAAGGACCCGATAGACCGGCCGCCGACGCGGCCGGTCGACTCGGGCTCGGTTTCGGCGTCGCGGGTTTCGTTTGTTCTCGACCAACATATTAGCGATCGCTAATATGTTGGCCGCCGTCACGACGACTGGATCCGCACCTCTCCCGTGGGCCTCTTCGGCTCTGCCTTCGGGGTCGCCTTCTTGCCTTTCGGGCGGATCGCGAAGAAGTCGGGTGTCGCGTCCGTGTGCACCACGGCACCGCGCCGGATGGACACCCCGTCGGGCAGCTCCGCGTTCTTGCCGATCGTCGTGATGCCGAGCCCGTCGGTGCGCTTCTCGCCGGCGGCCATCTTCCCGACGGTCGCGCGGCGGCCGATCTTGACGCTCTTGTCCACGATCGCGCGGGTCACCCGCGCGCCCGCATCGATCCATGTGTCGGTCAGGATCACGGACTCGCGGATCACCGCGTTCGGGCCGACGTAGACGCCGGGTGAGAGGATGCTGCGATCGATCCGCGCTCCCGCGGAGACGACGCATCCGTCGGTGATCATCGAGTCCTTGATGATCGCGCCCGCCGCGATCGAGACCGGCGGCCTTTCCTCCGATCGCGTGTGCACGATCCACGCGCGGTCGTTGAGGTCCAGGGGCGGAGGCGATTTCAACAGATCCATCTGGGTCTGCCAGTACGCCTCGACCGTCCCGACGTCGACCCAGTAGCCCTGGAACGGGTACGCATAGCAGCGCAGGCCGCCCGTCACCATCCTCGGGATGATGTCCTTGCCGAAGTCGTGCGACGAGTCGCGCCGCTTCGAGTCCTCCGTGAGGACCTGGGCGAGCATCTCGCGGCCGAACACGTAGATCCCCATCGAGGCGAGCGTGCCGGGCGGGTCGGCCGGCTTCTCGACGAACTGCGTCACGCGGCCGTCGCCGTCGGCCGCGAGGATGCCCATGCGGGTCGCCTCTTCGCGCGTGACGTTGAGCGTCGCGATCGTGACGTCGGCCTGCTTGTCGATGTGGTACGCGATGAGCCAGCCGTAGTTCATCTTGTAGATGTGGTCGCCCGACAGGACCAGCACGAGGTCCGGGCTGCCGCGCTGGACGAACGAGAGGTTCTGCGCGATCGCGTCGGCGGTGCCGCGGTACCAGTCGGTGGCGGCGCGGCCTCGGTACGGCGGATAGATCTGGATCCCGCCGGTGAACGTGCGATCCAGGTCCCAGGCGCGCCCCGAGGCGACGTGCTCGTTGAGGGAGTGGGGACGGTACTGCGTCAGGATCATGACGTCCGAGATGCCCGAGTTGACGCAGTTCGACAGCGTGAAGTCGATGATCCGGTACTTGCCCGCGAACGGGACCGCCGGCTTCGCGCGCTTCTCGGTCAGCACGCCGAGGCGCGAGCCCTCGCCGCCCGCGAGAATGACGGCGCGCGCCCTCATGCCCGCATCCTGGGGCGCCGGCGTGGCGAGCCGCCTACGCGGAGCGGAGCGCGATCGCCCGCTCGTACAACGCCGCGTACTCCTCGGCCGACTTCGACCACGAGAAGTCTCGTGACATGCCGTTCCGTTGGAGCTGCGTCCATCTGGCGGGCTGAGCGTACACCTTGAGAGCCCGGTCGAGGGCGTCCCACGCGGCCCAGGGGTGGAATTCGTCGAACATCAGCCCGGTGCCGCCGACGTCGCCCGCGTCCACGACGGTGTCGGCCAGTCCGCCCGTGCGCCGCGCGACGGGGACGCAGCCGTAGCGCATCCCGATCATCTGGGCGAGGCCGCACGGCTCGTAGCGCGAGGGAATCAGCAGGGCGTCGGCGCCGGCGTAGATCCGCCGCGCGTACCGGGCGTCGAAGCGGAGGCGTACGCTCGCCCGATGCGGGTAGCGCATCTCGAACTGCGCGAACTCGTGCTCCAGAGTGGGGTCGCCCGTGCCGAGCAGCACGAAGAGGCCGCCGCGCTCGAGCCAGCGCTTCACGGCGGGCGACGCGATGTCGAATCCCTTCTGGCGGTCGAGCCGCGACACGACGGCGAGCAGCGGCATGCGCGGATCGGGGATCAGGCCGGCCTCCTTCTGGAGCGCCTCCTTGTCGCGCGCGCGGGCGTCGAGCGTCTTCGCGTCGTACGTGGCCGCGAGGTCGGCGTCGGTCGCGGGGTTCCACGACTCGGTGTCGATCCCGTTCAGGATTCCGGTCAGCCGGTCGGCACGCATGCGCAGCACGCCGTCGAGCCTGTCGCCGCCCTCCGGCGTCAGGATCTCGCGGGCGTACGTCGGCGAGACCGTCGAGAGCGTGTCCGCGCCGAGGATGCCGAGACCCATGAGCGAGTCGCGAAAGCCGTCGGGCAGCGCGAGCAGCGCGTCGGAGCGGCGGACCTTGTACTCGCCGAGGGCCCGTCCGGCGCCGCGCGCGGCGTACGGAAGGTTGTGGATCGTGAAGACGCCGCCGACGTCGCGCCAGTAGGGATTGTCGCGTCCCTCGGTGGCGAGCCACCAGGCGGCCGCGCCGGTGTGGGAGTCGTGCGTGTGGACGACGTCCGGTTTCCACTCGAGCGCCTCGGCGGACCAGAGGCCCGCGAGCGAGAAGAAGACGAACTTCGGCCCGTCCTCGTCGATCGAGCGGCCGTAGATCCAGCGGTCGGGCGGGATCGGCGGGCCCGTGACGAGGAAGAAGTCGACGCCGTCGGCGCGCGTCCGCCAGACCTCCGCCGTCTGCTCGCCGGACAGGGTGTAGACGGGGAACTTCGCGACGCGCTCCGGCTTCCAGCGGGGCCAGTCGATCGAACCGTAGCCCGGGATCACGACGCGGACCTCGTGCCCCAGGGCGGCGAGCGCCCGCGGCAACGATCCGACGACGTCGGCGAGCCCCCCGACCTTCGCGAGCGGAGAGGCCTCCGCCGCGAGCATGAGAACGCGCATTTACGGGGCGATTATGGTTCACGGGCAGGTCGAAACCGTGTGCGCCCCCGCATCCGGTTTTCCCCGACCCGGGACCGTGATATCGTCGGCGGGTTCTCGTCGCTCGCCTTTTTGCGGCGCCTTCCGCCGAAAAACCCGAACGGTCGCGAGAAAGCACGGGGTCGCTCGGCCGGCCCCCTCGCTCGGTCACATGCCGTAGAGAAATGTCTCGAAAGGACGTCTGAAATCATGAAGCTTTACGTCGGAAACCTTTCCTACAACGCGGGCGAGGAAGAGCTTCGCCAGCTGTTCTCGCAGTACGGCACGGTCGAGTCCGTGGCCGTGATCACCGATCGAGACACGGGCCGGTCGAAGGGCTTCGGGTTCGTCGAGTTCAACAACGACCAGGAGGCGCAGGCGGCCATCGCCGCGCTCAACGGCAAGGAAATGTCGGGCCGGTCGTTGACGGTCAGCCAGGCGCGGCCGAAGTCCGAGGGCGGCGGCAACCGCGGTTCCTACGGCGGCGGCGGCGGCGGCGGACGCGGCGGCCGGAACCGGTACTGATCTCAGCTCTCACTGAATGAGAAGGGGCCTTCGGGCCCCTTCTTTTTTTTGCCTTCGTGGGCGCTGCGGCGCCGCAACGGCGCCTGCTGCCGCTAATTCGTGTGGTTGTGCGGGAGGGTCGGGAGGGAGGGGCGGTCGGGCTCGAGCGTGAACGCGTTCATCTCGGGCTCGCTGCGCAGCAGGTCCTTGAGCGTGATCTTGCCGAGGATCGAGTCCACCGCGCCCTGCACCATGCGCCAGACCGAGCGGATCGAGCAGTCCGGCATGTGCGTGCAGTGTCGCGCCAGACCGGAGTGGCCCTCGCAGAACGCCGGCTCGTAGAGGCGCCCGCCGAGGGCGGCGAGAACCGGCCCGATCGGGATCCGGTCGGCGGGGAGCGCCAGCGTGTAGCCGCCCGATTGTCCGCGCGTCGAGCGCACGAAGCCGGCGCGTCGCAGGACGCGCATCATCTTCGCGACGTTCGGCTCCGAGATGCCCTCGTGGCGCGCGAGCTCCGGGATCGTCAGGCTCGCGCCCTCGCCCTCGCGTCCCACGCGCAGCAGGCAGCGCAGCCCGTACTCCTCCTGCGAGGTGAGCTTCACATCATCCCCAGCTGGAGCTTGGCCACGTCGGACATCATCTGCAGGCTCCACGGCGGATCGAACACGACCTGCACGTCGGCCTCCTCGATCCCCGGCACGCTCAAAAGCTTCGACTTGATGTCCTCGCGCAGCACGTCGCCCATGCCGCAGCCGGGCGCGGTCAGCGTGAACTTCACGTCGATCTTCTCGCCGCCGTCGGGCAGGGGAGAGAGCTCGCAGCTGTAGACGAGCCCGAGGTCCACGATGTTGACCGGGATCTCGGGGTCGTAGCAGGTCTTGAGCTGATCCCATGCGCGCTGCTCCGTCGTCTTGCCCTCCTGGGCGGCGGCGTCCCCCGCGACGACGGGCTCGCCGATCGCGTCCGCGTCCTTGCCGTCGATGCGCGCGAGGAAGCCGACGGGCGTCATGACCGTGTAGCTGCCCCCGAGCGACTGCGTGATGATGACGGGATCGCCCGCCCGGAGCGTGATCGGCGTCCCGCTCGGGATCTCGCGAGCCGGGACATCGCGCGACACGGTCGCGTCCTTACGCATCTGCATGGCTGCCCCCTAAGCTCCGCCGCTTTCCGCGTTCGGCCCCTCGGACTCCGTCGAGACCGTCGCGCCGTTCTGCGCGAGCGCCGCCTTGAGCGTGTGCCACGGCAGAGTCGCGCACTTCACGCGCACGGGGTACTCGCGGACGCCGGAGAACACGGCGAGCTTGCCGAGCTTCGAGGACTCGTCCGGCGACTCTCCGCCCTTGCCGACGATCAGGTCGTGGAAGCGCTCGAACAGCGACTCCGCCTCGGCGCGCGTGCGGCCCTTGACGCTCTCGGTCATCATCGACGCGGACGCCGTCGAGATCGCGCAGCCCGCGCCCTGGAAGCTGACGTCCCTGACGACGTCGCCGTCCATGTCCACGAACACGGTCTCGCGGTCGCCGCAGAGGGGGTTGTAGCCCTCGGCGCGGCGCTCCGCCTCGGGCATCGAACGGAAGTTCCTCGGCCGCTTGCTGTGGTCGAGGATGACTTCCTGGTACAGGTCTCGTAGCTCGCTCATGGTTCTCCGGCTCTCAGCGGAACATCTTCAGGACCGTCCGAATGCCCGCCGCGAGCGCGTCGACCTCGTCGCGCGTGTTGTAGAGGCCGAACGAGGCGCGCGCGGTCGCCGCCAGCCCGAAGCGGTCCATCACGGGCTGCGCGCAGTGGTGGCCCGTGCGGATCGCGATCCCCTCGCGGTCGAGCACGGTGCCGATGTCGTGCGGGTGCACTCCCGCGAGCACGAACGAGAGCACGCCCGCCTTCTCGCGAGCGGTGCCGACGATCGTGAGCTCGGGGATCGAGGACAGCGTCTGCGTCGCGTACGCGAGCAGGTCGTGCTCGTGCGCGCCGATGCGGTCGAGGCCGATCCGCGTCACGTAGTCGAGCGCGGCGCCGAAGGCGATCCCGCCGGCGATGTTGGGCGTGCCCGCCTCGAACTTGTACGGCAGCGAGTTGTACGTCGTCTTCTCGAACGTGACGGAGCGGATCATGTCGCCGCCGCCCTGGTAAGGCGGCATCGCCTCGAGCAGCTCGGAGCGCCCGTAGAGAACGCCGACCCCGGACGGCCCGTAGATCTTGTGGCTCGAGAACGCGTAGAAGTCGGCGCCGAGCGCGCGGACGTCGACCGGCATGCGAGGCGCGGCCTGCGCGCCGTCGACGAACACGAGAGCGCCCGCCGCGTGCGCGAGCTCCGCGATTCGCGCGACTGGGAGCACGGTGCCGAGCGCGTTCGACAGGTGCGCGATGGATACCATCCGGGTGCGGGGCGTCAGGAGGCGCTCGAGGGCCGCGAGGTCCACCTCGCCCGAGTCGGTGATCGGCGCGACCGCGAGGCGCGCGCCCTTCTCCTCGCAGAGCATCTGCCAGGGCACGATGTTCGAGTGGTGCTCGAGCGCGGTGATCAGGATCTCGTCGCCGGCGCGCACGTTGGCGCGGCCCCAGGTCTGAGCGACGAGATTCACCGCCTCCGTCGTGCCGCGCACGAAGACGATCTCGTGCGCCTCGGCGGCGTTCAGGAAGGCGCGCGTCTTCTCGCGCGACGCGTCGTACGCGTCGGTCGCGTGCACGGACAGGTAATGGACGCCGCGGTGGATGTTCGCGTAGCAGCGCTCGTAGACCTCGCGCTCCGCGTCGATCACGGACTGCGGTTTCTGCGCCGACGCGGCGTTGTCGAGATAGACGAGCGGCTTGCCGTAGACGCGGAGCGACAGGATCGGGAAGTCGCGGCGGATCGCGGCGACGTCGTAGACCGGATTCGCCGCGGCGGTCTCGCGGACGGCGGTGCTCATGCGGCCTCCCCGCGGGTGCCGGCCAGTCGCGCATCGATCTCGCGGTCGATCTCGGCGCGGACGCCGGGATCGGAGATGCGGGCGGCGGCGTCTTCCGCGAAGGCCCGCGTCAGCATGGCTCGCGCCTCTGCCTGCCCGATCCCGCGCGCGCGCAGATAGAACAGCGCGCTCTCGTCGAGCTGGCCGGTCGTCGACCCGTGCTTGCACTTCACGTCGTCGGCGAAGATCTGGAGCGCGGGTGTCGAATTCACGAGCGCCTCGCGCGAGAGCAGCAGGTTCTTGTTGGTCTGGATCGCGTCGGTCTTCTGGGCATCGGGCCGCACGAGGATCGTGCCGTGGAAGACGCCGCGCGACGCGCCGTCCATGACCCCCTTGTAGAGCTCCCGGCTCGACGTGTGCGGCTTCGCGTGGTCGATCGTCGTGTGGTTGTCGATGTGCTGCGCGCCGCGGCCGAGGAAGAGCCCGTTCATCGCGACCTCGGCGCCCTCGCCCATGAGAGCGGCCGAGATGTCCGTCCGCGCCAGGGCTGAGCCGAGCGAGACGTTGTTGGTGACCAGCCGGCCCGATCGCGCGACCGTCGCGGCCACGAAGTGGACGTGGCACGCGGACTCGCTCTCGCGCTGGAGCAGCGTGTGCTCGAGCGACGCGCCGGGCCCGACGGCGATCTCGGTCACCGCGTCCGTGAGGTAGCGCCCGGAGCCCTCGAAGACCTGGACGATCGACGCCTGCGAGCGTTCGCCGGCCACGATCAGGATTCGCGGATGGCTCACCGTCAGCTCGCCGCCCGCGACGGAGACGAAAACCAGGGTGAGCGGCGCCGCGACGGCCGCGCCGGGCGCGATCAGGACGCAGGCCGCGTCGGCGAACGACGCGGTGTTCAGCGCGGCGAACGCGTTGTGGCGATAGGGAGCGAGCCGCGTGAGGCTCGCCCGCACGAGCGCGGGCTCCGCGGCGAGCGCGTCGGCGAGACCCGTCGCGCGGACGCCCGCGGGAGCCGGAGACGATAGCCCCGGCGCGAGGCGCCCGTTGACGAACACCAGCCGCGACGACGCGGAGCCGCCCCACGGAGCGACCGCGGGCGCCGCGTTCGCGGGCGCCGGAGCCCACGACGTACTCGTGATCGGCTGGATTCCGGTGAACCGCCAGGCCTCGAGCTTCGCGTTCGGGAAGCCGAGCTCCTCGAAGCGCACGAACGCGTCGCGGCGGACGTCTTCCAACCAGCGCTCGGAGTGGGGCGCGTCGGGAAGCGCGGGCGCGTAGCCGCGGTCGAGAACGACGGCTTCCATTTAGCGCGGCTCCCTCATCGGCTGTTCACCCGCGCAGCTCCACTCGCCGCGGTCGGGGCGGAGGGCGAGGCTGCACGGTCCGCGGCCACGCTCGGCGGCTCCTTCTCGAGCCACCCGTAGCCCTTCTCCTCGAGCTCGAGCGCGAGCTCCTTGCCGCCCTCCCGCACGATGCGTCCGTCGACGAGCACGTGGAGGAAGTCCGGGACGATGTAGTTCAGAAGGCGCTGGTAGTGCGTGACGACGATCATCGACCGCTCCGGCGTGCGGAGCTGGTTGACGCCGTTCGCGACGACCCGCAGCGCGTCGATGTCGAGCCCCGAGTCGGTCTCGTCGAGCACGGCGAGCACCGGCTCCAGCATCGCCATCTGGAAGATCTCGTTGCGCTTCTTCTCGCCGCCCGAGAAGCCCTCGTTGACCGGCCGCTTGATGAGGTCCTCGTCGATCTCGACCAGCTTCGCGCGCTCCTTCACGAGCGCGAGGATCTCCATCGCGTCGAACTCGGGAAGCCCGCGATGCTTGCGGACGGCGTTGACGGCCGCCTTGAGGAAGTAGACGTTCGAGACGCCGGGGATCTCGACGGGATACTGGAACGCGAGGAAGACGCCCTCTCGCGCCCGCTCCTCCGGCGACATCGCGAGCAGGTCGCGCCCGCGGAAGAGGATCTCGCCCTTCGTGACCTCGTAGCCGGGGCGGCCCGACAGCACGTGCGCGAGCGTCGACTTGCCGGAGCCGTTCGGGCCCATGATCGCGTGGACCTCGCCCGGTGAGACGGTCAAATCGACGCCGCGGAGGATCTCATTGCCGCCGACCGAGGCGTGCAGGTTTCGGATTTCGAGAAGGGGCTGTGTCATCTCAACTTTCGTGCGCGACCTGCGGGTCGCGCGGGCGGGCACAGGGCCCGCCCCTACGGCTCTTCGTAGGAACGCGAACGGGCCCCGCCCCTACGCTTCTTCTTAACCGACGCTTCCTTCGAGGCTCACTCCGAGCAGCTTCTGCGCCTCCACCGCGAACTCCATCGGGAGCTCCTTGAAGACGACCTTGCAGAAGCCGTTGACGATCATGTTGACGGCCTCTTCGGCCGAGATACCGCGCTGCTGGAAGTAGAAGATCTGGTCCTCGCCGATCTTCGACGTCGACGCCTCGTGCTCCATCTGCGCGGTCGAGTTGTGGACCTCGATGTACGGGAACGTGTGGGCGCCGCACTGGTCGCCGATCAACAGCGAGTCGCACTGCGAGTAGTTGCGCGCGCCCTCGGCCTTGCCGAGGATGCGGACCATCCCGCGGTACGTGTTCTGTCCCTTGCCGGCCGAGATGCCCTTGGAGACGATCGTCGACTTCGTGTTCTTCCCGATGTGGATCATCTTCGTGCCCGTGTCGGCCTGCTGCATGTTGTTCGTGACCGCCACGGAGTAGAACTCGCAGACCGAGTTGTCGCCCTGCAGGATGCAGCTCGGGTACTTCCACGTGATCGCCGAGCCGGTCTCGACCTGCGTCCAAGAGATCTTCGAATTGCGGCCCCGGCAGGCGCCTCGCTTGGTGACGAAGTTGTAGATGCCGCCGCGCCCCTCCTTGTCGCCGGGGTACCAGTTCTGGACCGTCGAGTACTTGATCTCGGCGTCGTCCAGCGCGACGAGCTCGACGACCGCGGCGTGGAGCTGGTTCTCGTCGCGGATCGGCGCGGTGCACCCCTCGAGGTAGCTGACGTACGCGCCCTCTTCGGCGACGATCAGCGTCCGCTCGAACTGTCCCGTGTTCGCCGAGTTGATCCGGAAGTACGTCGAGAGCTCCATCGGGGAGCGCACGCCCTTCGGGATGTAGCAGAACGAGCCGTCCGAGAAGACGGCCGAGTTCAGCGTCGCGAAGTAGTTGTCGGTGTACGGGACGACGGTGCCGAGGTACTTCCGCACGAGCTCCGGATGGTCGCGCACGGCCTCGGAGAAGGAGCAGAAGATGATGCCGACCTCCGCGAGCTTCCCGCGGAAGGTCGTCGCGACGGAGACGGAGTCGAACACGGCGTCGACCGCGACGCCCGCCAGCTTCGCGCGCTCGCGCAGGGGGATGCCGAGCTTCTCGTAAGTCTCGAGGAGCTTCGGGTCGACCTCGTCGAGCGACTTCGGCGCGTCCTTCTTCGCCTTCGGCGCCGAGTAGTAGACGATCGACTGGTAGTCGATCGGCGGATAGCGGACGTTCTGCCAGGTCGGCTCCTTCATCGTGAGCCAGTGACGGTAGGACTTGAGCCGCCACTCGAGGAGCCACTCCGGCTCGCCCTTGCGGGCGGAGATCGCGCGGACCACGTCCTCGTTCAGACCGGGCGGAAGCGTCTCCGACTCGATGTCGGTGACGAAGCCCGCCTTGTATTCGCGGTTCGTCAGCTCGAGGAGAGAGGAGTTGTCAGCTGCCATGGAGGACCCCGTTCGAATGCGCCGTCACACCCTCAGAATATGGAATCTGTACGAAAGAGTCAACTTAGAGTGCACGTTATAAGCTTCTGATAATGAGAGAGTTAGCACCCCATAAAAGAAGCGCGGGCCCGAGGCCCGCGCTCTGGACGTCCGATTCGGATTCTCAGCGCTCCGGCTTCTCCGGCGTCGGGCGCGGGTGCGCCGTGGGGCGGCGGGGCGCTTCGCGCTCGTTGCCGTCGGGGTTTTCTCGCGAGCTCCGTTCCGGCGGAGCCGCTCGCTCCTCCGGCTGGCTGCGCGCGTTCTCGCGCGACGGAGTGGGTCGCACTTCCTCGCGGCTGCGCGGCTCCGCCTCCGGTCGAGCGGTCGGAGCGGCGCGCCGGGGCTCGACCTGTCGCGACTCGTTCTGAGTGCGATTCGGGGGCTCCGGCCGCGCCTCCGGCGGCGTCACGACGCGGCGCTGCGGTTGATTCGGCGGAGGCACTTCCTGACTCCGCTCCGTGGACGTGGAACGGTTGCGCCAGTCGGGTGTCGCGGCGCGGCGCTGGTCCTGCGGCTCGTTCTGAGGTCTCTCGACCGGGGCCGCCGGACGCGGCTCGTTGCGAGGCTCGACCTGCGGACGGGCCGGCGTCGGACGCTGAATCTCGCGTGACTCGCTCTGGGGCCGAACCGGCTGCGTCTCGGGACGCGCCGGCGCCGGAGCGACGGGAGCGGCGGCGGCCGGCGCGTTGCGCGTTTCCGCCGGAGGATTCTGAGTCTCTCGACCCGCGGGCGCTCTCATCGCCCTCGGTCCCGCGACGGGGGCGTTGGCGACGGGCTGCTCGCGCGTGGCGATCGCCCGGCCGGCGACCGCCGCCGTGATCGGACGCGGCGTTGGAGCCGGACGCGGCGCCGTCGCACCCGGTGCGGTCGTTCCCGCCGCCGCGGTTCTCGGAGCGAACGTGACGCGGCCCGACTCGGCGGAGACCGGTTTCACTGCCACGGCCGCGGCCGGCTGAGCGCGCTCCTGCACGGCGATGCGGGCGCCCTGGTTCGGCGCGATGGGCGTTCCGCTCTGTCGGATCGCGGCGAGCTTCTGGTCGAAGCGCGGAGGCGCCGGCGGGGGCGCGACGCGCGCCACGACGGCGCGCTGCACGACCGCCGCGGGCGGACGCGCGACGCTCGTCTCGGTGCGGAGCGAGACGCGAGTGGACGCCACGGTCGGAGCGAAGGGCACCCGGCCGCGGACGATCGGCGCCGCCGCGACCTGCTGCACGACGGTCCGATCCGTCACGATGCTGCGGGCGACGGGCTGCGCGGATACGAACGTGTTCTGATTCACGACCGTCACGTAGGTCTTGTTCACGTACGTGATGTTGGTGACGTTCACCTGGTTGACCGACCGCGTGCTCCACCACGGAACGATCGCCTCGGACGGCCCCAGCGGGAACCAGCCGACGAACGCGGCGGGTCCGGCCGTCACCGCGACCGAGAGGCCCGGCGAGCCGCCGACGAACGCGACGCACGCGGGCGCGTAGGCCACGCGGGCGACGGGAGCGGCCGGGATCCAGTACCAGCGCGAGGAATAGTTCGTCCAGCGCCCGTAGTGATACGGCGCCCAACCCCACGGCTCGCTGGAGATCCAGGTCCAGCCCCAGGGGTCCTGCCACGCCCAGTGTCCGATGCGGTAGGGCGACCAGCCCGCGTCGATGGACGTGGGCGACCAGGCCCAGCCCTGATTCGGGATTTGCTGCCACTGCCCGTACTGGTCGAGGTCGTCGGCCCCCGGGATGGACTGGTTGACGTAGCGATACGACGCGGAGCGCGTGTAGCGGCCCGCGCGCTCATCGACCCACTGATCCCAGCCGTCGGGGCTGCGCATCGAGACGACGTCGTAGCGCGGGTTGTCGCCGCCGTCGATCAGCATCGCCTCGCCGGACTGCAGCGGCACCTCGCCGCCGCCCGCCGCGACCGAGGCGCGGCCGCGACGCACCGAAAGGCGCGTGTTGCCGTCCTGGTCGATGTCGAAGCGGTAGTCGCCGGCGCTCTCGAAGGTCACCGCCGCGTTGGGCGTGTCGACCTCGAAGACGTCGTTGCTGTCCAGCTGGTGGACCTGGAACGACGCGACGCCGGTCTTGAGCGCGAACTGACGCGTGTCGTCCGTGAGGTTCAGGGCGACCAGATCCGTCTGGCCCCCGACTCGCACCGCGTCGCCGCCCTCGATCTGGAGCTCGAGGCGGGTGTGGCGATCGGTGTACACGCGGTCGCCGTTGGTCATCGGCACGTTGACGTCCGCGGGCTGCCAGTTGTCCGGCTGATCGCCGCGGGCGTACGAGGCGTTGCCCTGCAGGTTCGAGATGCGCGCGACCGTCTGCGCGACGTCGCTCAGGGCGGCGTCGCCGTACTCGTCGCGCTCCTGACCGAAGACAGTCGAGACGGGCAGGAGCAGCGTCACCGCCGCGGCCAGCCTCGCCAGGGTTCGAGTCCAAGACGCTTTCATTTCGGTCCCCTCCATTCGGGCGGGTTCCATTGCAAGGTTGATTCCCGAATGCCGGTCAATTCGGGACGGATGACATCTCCAGCGATATCAGCAACTTATGCCGATGGACGGCCGCGCGGAGGCCGGCGGACGGAGCCGCCGGCCGCGTGCGTGTCCTCTTCGGGTGGCATCCGGAAGTTGTGCGCCGCATTGCGTAGACTCGCCGCGTGCCGTCGGTGCGGCGCGTCGCAAGTCCTCCCGCTCAGCCGCTCGGCGTCTTCGACGGCGACTGCGGCTTCTGCCGACTGTGGGTGGCGCGCTGGCGGGCGATGAGCGGCGGCGCGGTCGACTATGCGCCCAGCCAGGAGGTCGGCGAGCGCTACCCGGAGATTCCGAAGGAGGCGTTCCGCCGCGCGTTTCAGCTGATCCTTCCCGACGGCCGCGTTTTCGAGGGCGCCGAGGCCGCGCTCGCGGCGTCGTCGCGGCGGCTCGACCGCGGCGTCCTCGTCCGCGCGTATCGCGCGGTGCCCGGGCTCGCGCCGCTGCTCGATCTCGCGTACCGCACGATCGCCGCGCACCGCTCGAGGGCGATGAGACTCACGCGCGTCCTCTGGGGACGCAGCGTCGAGCGCCCGACGTACGCGGCGGCGACGTCGCTCTTCATCCGCCTCCTCGGCCTCTGCTACCTCGCGGCGTTCGTTTCGTTCTGGGTGCAGGCGGACGGGCTCGTCGGAGATCGCGGCATCCTTCCGATCCGCGAGCTGCTCGAGTGGGTCCGCGCGCGGACGGGGGCGGAGCGCTACTGGCTGCTGCCGACGCTCTCGTGGATCGCCCCGGGCAACGGCGGCCTGCACGCGATCTGCGCGGCGGGCGTCGCGGCGTCGATCGCGCTCATCGCCGGAGTGCTGCCGGCGCTCGCGGCCGCGGGCGCGTGGTTGTGCTACCTCTCGGTGTCGTGCTCGGGCCAGCTCTTCCTGGAGTTCCAGTGGGACCTGCTGCTGCTCGAGACGGGCCTCCTCGCCGTCTTTCTCGTCTCGCCGCGCCGCGTCCTTCTGCGCTCCGGTGAAGCGCCGCGCCCGCTCGCGAGGTTCCTCCTCGTGTGGCTGCTGTTCCGTCTGATTCTGTCCTCGGGCATCGTCAAGCTCACGAGCGGCGACCCGACCTGGCGCAACCTCACCGCGCTGCGCTACCACTACTGGACACAGCCGCTGCCGACGTGGACGGCGTGGTACGTCCACTGGCAGCCGTGGCTCGCGACCGTCTCGTGCGTCGTGATGTTCGCCGTCGAGCTGGGCGCCCCCCTGCTCTACTTCGCGCCGGCGCGCCTGCGCCGCATCGGCGCGGCCGCGACGATCGCGCTGCAGCTCGCGATCGCGGCGACCGGCAACTACGCGTTCTTCAACCTGCTCACCGTGTCGCTCGCCGTGCTGCTTTTGGACGACGCGGCGTTCCCGCGGCGCTGGAGCGCGGCGGCGCGCCGCGCGCCCGCCGACCGCGGCTGGCCGCGCGCGATCCTCGTCCCCGTCGCCGTGCTCACGCTCGCCGCGTCCGCCGTGCCGTTTCTCGCCTCGCTCGGCGCGGTCTCGGCGATACCGGCGCCGCTCGTGGCGGTCTACCGCCTCGCGGCTCCGCTGCGCAGCACGAACGGCTACGGCCTCTTCGCGGTGATGACGACGTCGCGGCCGGAGATCGTGATCGAGGCGAGCGCCGACGGCGAGACGTGGAAGCCGTACGCGTTCCGCGACAAGCCCGACGATCCGACGAAGCGCCCGGGCTTCGTGGCGCCGCACCAGCCGCGCCTCGACTGGCAGCTCTGGTTCGCGGCGCTGGGCTCGTACCGCGAGAACGAATGGGTGATGGCGCTGCTCGAGCGCCTCCTCGAGGCGGACCCCGACGTCCTCCGTCTGTTCGCGGCGAGCCCGTTCGGCGCGGCGCCGCCGCGCGCGGTGCGCGCGCTCCTCTACGACTATCGCTTCACGACGCCGGAGGAGCGCACGCGCACCGGCGCGTGGTGGACGCGGGAGCTCAGGGGCCTCTACGCCCCGGCGGTCGGGCGCGGCGACCGCGAGCCCTCGCCGCGGACATATTAGCCGTCACTAATATGTCCGGCGCCGCTACTGCGGCGTGATCACCGTGGCGTGTTGCGTCTCGTTGTGGATCACGGTGACGAACGCCCACAGCCTCAACCCCGGCGTCGCGGGCGCGATCTCGAGCCGCACCCGCTGCGCGTCCCCGAGCGGCGCCAGCGTCGACAGGTCCGTCACCTCCGCGTAGCCTGGGTGGAGCGGCACGCCGCCCAGATCCGGATACTGAAGCGGCACGATTGCTTCGCCGAGCAGCTCGTCGGAGTCGCCGGTCGGCTGCGAGCGGTCGGGATCGAGTCGGAAGGTCCGGACCCGCACCGAGGCGAATTGCGGCATCTCGATCTCGTAGATGCGGAGCGTCTGGCGGAATCCGGGGTCGACCGGAACGTCGACGAGTGAGAACGCGCCGTCGTGGAAGTCCGCCTCGCGCGGGAGCGGCAGTTCCGTGCCCCACGTCGATGCCTGGCGGCTCAGATCGCGGAAGCGGAGGCCGCCGTGGACGTCCGCGCCGCTCGCCGTGCTGACGTAGAGAAGCGCGCCATGCAGCGCACCGTCCGCGCCGAGGAGCCCGGGTCGGAACGTTCGGCCCGGCTCGATGGGAGCCGGCAGGAAGCCGCACTCCGGAAGCAGGCAGTCCCACGAGACTCCGAACACCGACTCCGTCTCCGTGTTGCCGTTCGAGAGCCAGAGATCCGTCGTCCAGGACGAGCCGTTGGCGCCGGGAAGCGGATCCACGGTGAAGACGGGAACGAGCACTCTGGCGTCCAGGTCCGTCTGCCCGTACAGGGGAGCGGTCAGCGTCGCGGCCATCACGAAGGCACCGAGGATCCGGTAACGGTCCATACACCCTCCTCGCAAGTGCGACGTCACTCTATGGCAGCTCCGGGTTGCAGCTCGCGCTGCCGGAGCGATACACGAGCATCGAGTTGCCGTTCGACGGGTCGATCGGCGGCGAGACCAGGGTCGCGTCGGTCTGCAGACGCGTCCAGACCTGCGCCGGCGTGAGCGAGGGATTCGCCTGGAGGATGCGCGCGACGACGCCGGACACGATCGCGGCCGAGAAGGACGTTCCCGACTTGGACGTGGCGAGGGTACGGCGACAGCTCGAGCACTGAATGTGCGCGGACTGGAGGTTGTGCGCGGGCGCCCAGATGTCGACGATCGGTCCGTAGTTCGATCCCGCGGGCACGCCCTGGTTGCCGCAGCCCGTCTCGTTGTAGCACTCGGCGCCGGCGCACTGCCAACGCGCGTCGAGCTCGCTCGTGCCGCCGACCGAGATCACGTGGCCCGGGCTCGGGAACGCCGTGTTGCGATAGGCCATCCGCGCGGGCGTCGAGCACGCCTGGCTCGTGTTCTGGTTGTTCGCCGACGCGACGACCGTGATCCCCGTCCAGCCGGTCGAGTCGAGGACCAGGCCGTTGATGACGCTTTCGAGCGACGAGACGAACGGCAGGTTCGTCGCGACGCGCACGCTGACGTTGACGAGCGCGGGACGGTGATTGCGGTTCGGGTTCGACGTGCTCTTGATCCAGTCGAGCGCCCAGCACAGATGCTCGACGCTGCCGTTGACGCCGGCGCACGTGAACACGCGCAGCGGCACGAGCTGGACGCCCTTGGCGATCCCGAGCGTCTTGCCGCCGATCAGCGACGCGACCGACGTGCCGTGCCCGCCGGCGTAGTTGTCCTGCCAGCCGCCGCACGGGTAGGTCCCGTAGTCGTCCGTCTCGCCGGGCCACACGAAGTGGTCGGCCGCGAACTTCACGCCGTTCAGGACCCGCGTCGCGCCGGTCGAAGTCAGGAACTCCTGGTGCGTCTTGTTGATGCCCGTGTCGAGCGTGTAGACGACGACCGAGCTCGCCTTCTCGCAGTAGCGATAGCGGTCGTCGCCGCTGCCGATCGCCGTGCGCTGATCGACGCGATCCAGGTTCCAGAGGCTATTGTCCGAGGGCAGCACCTGCTCGCTCGAGAGGTGCGCCTTCGCGTTCTCCTCGACGAAGCGGACGCGCGGATCCTCGGAGAGACGCAGCGCCTGATCCTCCGTGAGGTTCGCCGTGAAGCCGCGGACGGCGTTCTGCAGCGTGATGCGCACGGAGCCGCCGTGCTCGGCCGTCAGCGCCTGTGCGACGAACGGCACGGAGTCCGGCGCCATCGTGTCCTCCTCGAGAAGGACGATGTACTGGCCGGGGATGCGCTCGGCCGGTTCCGTGCGCCGGAGCTTCGGCGGACGCGCGGCGGCCGGGGCGTCCGCCCGGCCCGCTCCCTTCGCCGCGTTGTCGCCCGAAGTCGCAAAAGCCATCGCCACGATCAGGAGCCCCGATCCCGCGACCCGATTCGAGAAATGGCGCATTGGCCACCTCCACTTTCCGGGTCAGGGCCCTGTCCCTATGGATATGTTGTCGCGACGATGTTGTCCCGTGACGTCCCGAGGAGCGGAGCGACGAGGGCGAGCGGTTCAGCCGGAAATGGATCTCGAAAGGGATCCCTCGCTGCGCTCGGGATGACAGTGGAAGGTCAGACCCCGAACCGCTGCGGATCCCAGGCGAGGCCCAGCTCGGACGGCGGCGCCATGTAGCCGGCGAGCGCCGAGGCCGCGACGACCGCCGGGCTCGCGAGGTAGCCCTCGCCGCCGAGGCCCATGCGGTTCTGCCAGTTCCGGTTGAAGCTCGTGATCGCGCGCTGGCCCTTCGTGAGCGCGTCGGGTCCCTGCCCGAAGCACGGGCCGCACCACGACTGGCGGATCTCACCGCCGACCGAACGGAAGACCTCCGCGATCGATTCGCCGCCGAGCCGCGGGTCGGCGGTCTCGATCTGGCGCGCGACGCCGCCGGAGCCGGGGAAGATCGTGAACGTCCGCGCCGTCTTCCGGAAACCCGCCACGCGCGCCGCGCGGAGGACGAGCGCCGCGGAGAGTAAGTCGTCGTAGCCGCCGTTCGTGCAGGAGCCGATCATCGCCTTGTCGAAGCCGATGCGCTCGCGCGCGACCTCCTCGGCGGGGAACGCGTTTCCGGGCGAGAAGGGCTTCGCGATCATGGGCGCGATCTCCGCGAGCTCGAGCGCCTCGTCGATCTCGTAGACCGCGTCGGCGCCCGGCGCGACGCGTGGATACGGCCTCTCGATGATGCCCTTCTCGCGGTACCACGCGTCCGTGACGTCGTCCTCGGCGAAGACTCCATTCAGGGCCTCGGCCTCGGCCATCATGTTGGCGATCGTGTTGCGAAACGCGATCGGCAGCTGCCGGTCCGCGTCCACGAGCTCGACGGACATGCCCTGGGACTGCTTCGCGCCCCAGCGGCGCAAGAGCTCGAGCACGACGTCCTTGCCGGAGACCCACGGCTGGAGCTTCCCGCGGAAGACGACGCGGCGCTGCTTCGCGACGGTGAAGTAGATGTAGCCGGTCGCCCAGCCGAAGCCGAGCGTCGTCGAGCCGACGCCGAACCCGACCGCGCCGTACGCGCCGTACGCGCGGCTGTGCGAGTCGGCGCCCGGGATGAACTGGCCGGGCAGCACGAGGCCCTGCTCCGGGAAGTAGAAGTGGAAGATGCCGTCGCCCGGGTCCGCGTAATAGGGCTTCTCGATGCCGTGCGCGCGCGCGAACTCGCGGCCGATCGCGGTCTGCCGCGCGTCGTCCTCGCGGCCCGTGAAGACGAAGTGGTCGTTGGCGACCGCCGCCTGGCGCGGAAAGATCGCGTTGCCGCCGGTGATCTGGTTGAACGTGTGGATCGCGAACGGCGCCGTGCCGTCGGACGCGGGCAGCAGGTCCGCCCAGACGCGCAGCGTCGCGCCCGGCCGGACCGCCGCGTCGCGGTCGACGCGGTGCGCCCACACGATCTGCTCGGTCGTGGTCATCCGCCTCGCCGTCTCGGGATCCGGGAAGACGACCTCGGGCTTCCGCCGGACCGAGTCGCGGAATTCACGCCGGCCGACGGCGAAGATGCCGCCGCCCGAGCGGATCTCCTCCTCCTTCGCCGACAGCGGCAGCGGCTCGTACGTCCGGCCGCGCGTCTCGTTCGTCAGCCGCCTCGTCGTCGGATCGAACGAGAAGGCGTCGCCGTCCTGCGCATCCTCGACGGCCTCCGGCGACTGGACGACGTGGAGACCCAGGTTCAGCGCGTTCCTCCGGAAGATGTCGCCCATGCCGTTGCCGCACACGACGACGAGCTCGAGACCCTTCTCCTCGGCGACGCCCTTCAGCCCCGCGGGGCTCATCTCGCGTGAGGAGCCGATTGCGAAGCGGTCGCCGGCGATCAAGAACGTCTCGCCGGAGTGGACGCGCCGGCGGAAGTCCGGCATGAGATAGCGGAACGAGCCCGCCTTCCAGCGCTCGTCGAGCGTGTCGAGGCTCTCCGAGACGCAGTCGGCGGCGGGCGTGATCTGGTCGGTGTCGATCGCGTCCCGCTTCTTCCCGGGGCGCGCGGCGTCCCAGAAGATCAGCGCCTTGCCGCGGATCGTGTGCGGCGCCTCGCTCGAGGATTGGTCCGACGGTCTCGGACCGGGAAGGGTTTCCTCCGTGACGCCGGGCCGCAGCCGGGCGCGTTCGAGAGTGTGCTTGGCCACGAACGGAGATTATCGCGAAGGGGATCGAGAGCCGGCTGGACGGAGACCGGAGCGTCGCGAGGCTACTTGGTGACGGTGCCCTCGCCGCCGCCGCCGAGGCTCGTCTTGCGGACCCGCTCCTCCCACGAGAGCTCCTGCGCCTTCTGGAACAGCTGCTGCGCGCGCGAGAACGCGAGCTGCGCCGACTCGTACTCCTGCGCGCGGAGCAGGCGCTCGCCCTCCGCCTCGCTGCTCCGCCCCTCGCCGAAGATGTCGCTCGCCGCCTCGCGCGCGTTGACGCGATCGGCGTCGATCCGGGCGAGCGCGGCGCGCAGGCGGAGCTCCTCGGTGGGCCGGCGGAGCCCGGGGTCCACCGCGCGGGCCCGGCGCAGCGCCGCGAGACGCACGGCGGGAGCGGGCCCGGCGACGACGTCCGCGAACGAGATCGAGGCGGGCGCGGCCGCGGGCACGCGGGACGCCTCGACGACGGCGAAGGAGGGCGGAGGCATCGACGCGGGAACCGCGAGGGACTCGGCGTCAGCGGGACGCGATATTGCGCGGGCGGCCGCGGGCGCCGCCGGTGCGCTCTCGCCCGGCTTCGGCGGCGAGACGCGGCTCGCGACGAGGAAGATTCCGACGGTGAGTCCGGCGGCCGCGGCCAGCGCCGCCGCCGGCCGCTGCCAAGCGGTCGACATCGCGGGCATGCGGCGACCCTCGAGCAGGCGCGTCGCGCGCTCGACGACCTCGAGAGGAGCGCCGGGCTCGCGCGGGGGAGGCGGCGCATCGGCCCGCGGCGGACTCTCGACCGCCTCCGCCACCGCGTTGGGATCCTTCCAGAGCGACATCTTCTCGATGCGGGACTCGGCCTTCGCGAACGCGCCGTCGGAGGGCTCCGGCTCGGTCACGCTCGCCGGCGCGGGCGACGGGGTCGGCAACGAAGCGCCGGCGGCCAGCGCCTCGGCGATCGGCGCCGCCTCGGCCGCCGAGGCGAAGACGAGCTTGATGCGTTCGGATCTGTGGGTGACGGCCGTCGGCTCCAGCGCGTCGATCGCCTGGTCCACGTCGGCGAAGTCGTCGGCGCGTCGCTGCGGCGTCGACTCGGAACGGGCGTCGGCATCCGGAGAGGGCGCGTGGGCCGCCGGCGCCGGCGCGGTGTTGCCCGAGCGACGGGCGACGACGACCGGATTCGTCGAATCGTGGTCTCCCAACGGCGCGACGCTCTGGCTCTCCGGATTGAGCAGCTTGTACAGGAAGAGCGACAGGTTGGCGGTGTAGAGCGAGAACGGGTTGCCGGTGACGATCCGCTGAAGCGCCCTGTGCGCCTCGGTCGGCGTCGCGAAGCGCTCGCCCGCGGGGGCGAGGCACCGCTGCAGGAAGTTCCCGAGCTCCTCGGAGCGCGGGTCCGCGGCGCGGAGCTCCGCAGATGGTCCCTCCGGCGCCGGACGGCGTGCCGTCAGGAGTTCGACGAGAATCGCGCCGAGCGAATAGACGTCGGAGGACGCGTTCGGCTCACCCGAGCGCGCCTCCGGGGCGACGTAGGGTGCGATCTCCGCCGCGATCTTTCCGCGCGAGAGGCTCGGACGCACGCCGTCCGCGACACCGAATCCGCCGACGCGAACAGCCGCGTCGTGCGAGATCGTGACGAAGCCGGGCCAGAGCAGTCCGTGACGTCCCTCGGAACCCGAGCCGCCGGCCTGTTCCGCGTGCTCGAGCGCGGCCGCGATCCGCTCAGCGATCAGGAGCGCGTACTCCGCGGGAATCCGGATCCCGAACGCGCGCACGCGCGCGAACATCGTGTCGAGCGTCCAGCCGGCCGTCTCGTCCCAGGTCATGAAGGGAATGCCGTCGACCGAGTCGAGCTGCGGGCGCGCGACCACGGCGCCGTGGACGAGCCGGCCGAGCGACGCGCCGTTCCTGCGGATCACCTCGTCGATGGGCTCGGGCAGAAGACTCTCGGAGCGGAGGACGCGGAGCCGCACGAAGCGGCGCTCGTCGACCGCGTAGAGAGCGCGGAAGACGGTGCCGAGCGGATCCTCGGAGAGCTGCGCGACCAGCAGGTAGTCGCCGAGGTGGCGCTGGAGAAACGGTGCGGCCGTGGTCATGAGTGAGTTGCGCGCAACGACGCGTCAAAACGTCCAGCGACCTTCACGCTCGAAAGCGGAGAGTGCGACGCTTCGCGCCGCCGGAGCTGCCGGTTCCGCGTCATTCAACTGTCCGTTTCGTGGAGTTTAGCAGCTTCCGTGCCCGCGGCCGGTTCGAGGCACGCGAGGGTCAAACCCTTCTACGAGCGATGCTTTGCCGACCCGCAGGAAGGCTGTACGTTCGGCCGGTGACAAAAAAGGCCAGGAGGAGGGGAGAGAAAGGCGAAAGTTGGGGGGGCCGCCGTTCCACAGCCTCTCTGTCATCCCGGACGCCCCTTCGCCGTGTCATCCCGAGCGCGGGGAGGGATCTCTTCGCCATGCGAGCCCGAGCGCAGCGACCGATCTCTTCGCCATGTCATCCCGGGCGCGGGGAGGGATCTCTTCGCCATGTGAGCCCGAGCGCAGCGACGGATCTCTTCGCCATGTGAGCCCGAGCGCGGCGAGGGATCTTTTCGCCATGTGAGCCCGAGCGCGCGGCGAGGGATCTCTTCGCCATGTCATCCCGAGCGCAGCGAGGGATCCCTTTCTCTGCCGGATGCTCAAACGGGGGCGGTCGGTTTAGAAAGGGATCCCTCGTCGCTGCGCTCCTCGGGATGACAGAGGAAAGAACGGGGTCCCTAGTCGCTGCGCTCCTCGGAATGACAGAGGAAGAAAGGGGTCCCTCGTCGCTGCGCTCCTCGGGATGACGA
>DATBBK010000245.1:0-9500 GCA_036271035.1 Thermoanaerobaculia bacterium
CTCTCATAATTTCGCAGATCTCGCGAAAGTGCGTGTAGAGAAACGACTCCTTGTGATGCGCGAGACACCACTTGGCGATGATCGAGCCGCCGCGTGACACGATGCCCGTCATCCGGTTCGCGGTGAGCGGGACGTAGCGCAGCAGCACGCCGGCGTGGACGGTGAAGTAGTCGACGCCCTGCTCCGCCTGCTCGATGAGCGTCTCGCGGTAGATCTCCCACGTCAGCTCCTCGGCCTTGCCGCCGACCTTCTCGAGCGCCTGGTAGATCGGAACCGTCCCGATCGGCACCGGCGAGTTGCGGATGATCCACTCGCGCGTCTCGTGGATGTTGCGGCCGGTCGAGAGATCCATGACCGTGTCCGCGCCCCAGCGGATCGCCCACGTCATCTTCCGGACCTCCTCCTCGATCGTGGAGGTCACCGCCGAGTTGCCGATGTTCGCGTTGATCTTGACGAGGAAGCGGCGGCCGATCGCCATCGGCTCGGACTCGGGGTGGTTGACGTTCGCCGGAATGATCGCGCGGCCGCGGGCGACCTCGTCGCGGACGAGCTCGGGTGCCAGGCCCTCGCGCAGCGCGACGAATTCCATCTCCGGCGTGATCTCGCCCCGTCGCGCGAAGTGCATCTGCGTGACGTTGCCCCTGCCGCGCAGCGCCTCGCGGCGCCGCGCCGGCGCCAGATCCGGAGCGCTCTCGCGCACCGGCGCGGAGCGGTCGTACTGGCCACGCTCGAGGATCCACGGCCGGCGGAGCTCCGGCAGGCCGGCGTACAGGTCGATCGCCGCCGCCGGGTCCGTGTAGGGGCCCGACGTATCGTAGACGCGGAGCGGCGGGTTCAGCTCGGCGCTGCCGGACGCACCGCGCGACGGCGAGAGCGCGATCTCGCGGAAGGGAACGCGCATGCCGCGCGGCCCGGTGACGTAGACCTTGCGCGATCCGGAAAGCGGATCACGCTCGACGGTTGAGGTCGACGGAAGCGCCTCGCGACGCGTGCTCATGTGTCCTCCCTACGGCGGCATTACCCGCATCAGGTTCCGGGGTCTCCTCCGGCGACGCGCATCGCCCCGGAGGACTCTCAGCCGTCCGAACGAACACGATTCGCTCGGAGTGGGCTCCCCCGTCGGTCAGTCTATCCTCGGACGCGAGCGGCGGCGGACGCGATCGACTAACGCTCGATTAAACGCTCGCGGCGCGCCGAGGCCCCGGTCACCATCTGTCCGCCCCTTGCGTCAAAATGCGAGCCGGATGCGCGACCAACCCCTTCTTCCCTTCGGCGAGCCTCTGCCCGCCGAGACGCCCGCGTCGAAGCCGGCCCGCCCGCGGCGCCCGCCAGCGGCCTCCCCCGCGCCGCCCTTGCCAGCCCCGCGGGCCGGGTCACTGGCCGCGGACGCCGGAACCTCCCGGCTGATCGAAGAGCTCGCGCGTGTCTGTGCGGAGCTCCCCCTCGAGGAGAAGGTCCTCGTCGCGCCCTCGCTCGCCGCCGGCCACACGCTTGTCGAGCGGCTCGCCCGCGAGGGTCACCCCTGGATCAACCTGCGCGTCGAGACGGTGCGCACGCTCGCCCTCGCCGCGGTCGGGTCCGAGCTCGCCCGCGAGGGGCTGCGGCTGCTCTCCCGGGCGCAGGCGCTCGCGCTGGTCGAGCAGGCGTGCTCGGAAACGCTCACCGCTCGATCGTACTTCGGGGAGCTGCGCGACCGGCCCGGACTCCACCGCGCGCTCCAGGCGACGCTGGACGAGCTGCGCGGCGCCGGAATCGACGCGGCCGCGATCCCGGCCTCCGCCTTCTCCGACCCGCGCAAGCCGCGCGAGATCCGCGCCGTCCTCGCGCGATACGCCGAGGCGCTCGCGGAGGGTCGCTTCGTGGACGGGCTCGAGGTGCTGCGGCGCGCGGCCGCGTCGGCGAGTCCCGGAACCGGCATCTATCTCCTTCCCTCCGACGCCGAGCTCGCGGACGTCGAGCGGGAATTCCTCGAGCGCCTCGCGGGTCCTCGACTGCGCGAGCTCGCCGCCGATCCGCCCGAGGAATGGACCCGCGCGGCCCGCGGCGCGCGGCTGCTTCGCGCGGTCGGCGAAGAGAACGAGATCCGCGACGCGTTCCGCCGCATCCTGCGCGAGGGCATTCCGTTCGACCGGGTCGAGATCCTGCACACCGACGCGTCCGTGTATCCCGCGCTCGCGTGGGAGCTCTCGCGCGAGCATGGCATCCCCTGCACGTTCGGCGGAGGCGTTCCGGCGACCTACAGCCGACCCGGCCAGGCGGCGCTCGCCTTCCTCGACTGGGTCGGCGGCGGGTTTCCCTCGGGCCGGCTCCGCGAGGCGCTCGCGTCCGGGCTGCTGACGCTGAGATCGGCCGGCGAAGCGAGCGGCGCGCGCGACGCGCACGCCTCGGCGACGGCCCGGGAGATGCGCCGCGCCCGCATCGGATGGGGACGGCGGCGGCACCTGACCGCGCTCGATCGCCGGATCCGCGAGCTCGAGGGCCCGGACCGCCGCTCCCACCGCGGCGAGGACGACGGGGACGACGCGCCCGCCGCGAGGCGCCGCGCCGAGTCGCGCGGCCGGAGCCTCGCCGCCGCGACGCAGGCGAAGGACTTCGTCTCGCGCGCGCTCGAGCTCGCGCCCGACGCGGCGGCGCCCGACGCGCTGCGGACGCTCGCGCGCGGCGCACGCGCCTTCGTCGCCGAGTTCGCGCGCGTCGCCGACGAGCTCGACGGCGCGGCCGCCGAGGCGCTCGACTCCCTCTTCCAGGAGATCGCCGAGCTGCCCGCCGCGACCGCGCCGCTTCCCGAGGCGGTCGAGCGCCTCGCCGACGCCGTGCGCGAGCTGTCCGTCTCGCCGGACCGGCCCCGGCCCGGCCGCGTTCACGTGACGCATTACGCGGCCGGCGGCTTCTCGGGCCGGCCGCACGCGTTCGTCCTCGGACTCGACGACGGGCGGCATCCCGGACGCGGACTCGAGGATCCCGTGCTCCTGGACGACGAGCGCCGAGAGATTAACGCCTCGCTCGAGCGGAAGGCGCTCGCGATGGAGCGAGAGCGCCCGCGCGAGTCGGCGCGTGCTCTCCGCGCGTGCCTCGCGCGCCTCCGCGGATCGGTGACCGCGAGCTACTCGAAATTCGACCTGCGGAATCTCTCCCAGGCCGGCGAGCCGTCGCCGTCGCCCTTCTTCCTCGAGCTGTACCGCGAAAGCTCCGGGAAACCCGACGCGGACTACGGCTCGATGCTCGAGGATCTCGAGAACGCCGAGGGCTTCGTCCCGGACGAGGACGCTGCGCTCGACGAGACCGAGTGGTGGCTCGCGCGGCTGCGCGGCGCGGGCCGAAGGCTCGAGCCCGGCTCGGCGTCGGACCTGGTCCGCGGCGCGTACCCGTGGCTCGACGACGGACACACCGCGGAGACCGCGCGCGCGAGCGGGGAGCTCACCGCGTGGGACGGCCGGCTGCGCGGACCGACCCCGGAGCTCGACCCCCGCGTTAGCGGAGGCGCGATCTCGGCCACGCGCATCCAGGAGCTCGCGAAGTGCCCGTTCTCGTACTTCCTCAAGGCGGTCCTGCGCATCGAGTCGCCGGACGACCTCGAGCGCGAGTCGACGCGCTGGCTCGAGCCTCGGGACTCGGGCATCCTCCTCCACGACGTCTTTCACGCCTTCTGCGAGGGCCTCGTCGCGCGGGGCCAGCGGCCGGATCTCGAGCGCGACACGCCGGTCCTCGCCGCCATCGCTGCGGAGCGAATCGCCGACTGGCGCGAGCGCGTGCCGCCGCCGAGCGAGCTCGCGTTCGAGGCCGAGCGCGAGTCGGTGCTGGCGGCCTGCGGCATCTTTCTCCGGGACGAGGCCGGGCGGGCCGACCGCGTCACGCCCCGCTGGTTCGAGGTTCCGTTCGGGCTCGGCCCCGTGAAGGCCGGCTCGATCGCGAGCGCGGACGCCGTCGAGATCGCCGTCGGGTCCGGGCGCCTCCGGCTGACGGGCAAGATCGACCGCGTCGACGAGGGGGCGGACGGCACCTTCCACGTGTGGGACTACAAGACGGGCAGCGCCTTCTCCGTCCAGGAGGGGAAGGGACTCCGCGGCGGACGCCAGGCCCAGCCGGCGCTGTACGCGATGGCGGTCGAGGTGCTGCTCGGTCGCGCCGGGCTGAAGGGCCGCGTCTCCACGACGGGCTACTTCTTCGCCGGCGTGAAGGGCGAGGGCCAGCGCATCGAGGTCCGTGTCGACGCCGCCGAGACGCGCGACGCCCTTTCGCGTCTGCTCGACCTCGCGGCCGCGGGCATGTTCCCGCACGCGGTCTCCGGCGACGACTGCCGGTTCTGCGACTACAAGCTGATCTGCGGCGGCGCCGAGGAGGCGGCCGGGCGGGCCGCGGAGAAGCTGGCCGCCGCGGCCGACGGGCCGCTCGCGGCCTTCCGGGAGATCCATGAGGAGTGACGGCCGCGACGGGCGTCCGCTCGCCGACGACCCGGCGCGGCGCTCGATCGCCGAGGACCTCGGAACGACCATGCTCGTCGAGGCCGCCGCCGGCACGGGCAAGACGACGTGCCTCGTCGACCGGATGGTGGCGCTCGTCGCGACCGGCGCCGCGCCGATCGAGCGCATCTCCGCGGTGACGTTCACGATCCGCGCCGCCGCGCAGCTCTCGCAGCGGTTCCAGAACGAGCTCGAGAGCCGGCGCGAGAAGGAGACCGACCCGATTAGCCGCGAGCGGCTCGACACCGCCCTCGCGTCGCTCGACGCCGCCTTTCTCGGTACGATCCACGCGTTCTGCGCGCGTCTTCTGCGCGAGAGGCCCGTCGAGGCGGCCGTCGACCCGGACTTCCGCGAGATGGACGAGCCGGAGGACGCGGTCGCGCGCGACGCCGCGTGGAACCGCTTCGCGCAGCGCCTCTTCGCCGAGGACTCGCCCTCGCTCGCCCGGCTCGCCCAGGTCGGGGTCAAGCTCGAGGACCTCCACGACACGTACGAGGCGCTCGTCGAGAACGCGGACGTCGAGCCCGCTCTCGCGCGAGAGATCGCGCCGCCCGATCTGACTGCGGCGCGGCGCCGTTTCGAGGAGTTCCTCGATCGCGCGGTGCCGCTGCTCCCCGCCGAGGCCGGACCCAAGGGGTGGACTTCGTTCGAGCAGGCGGTTCGCAAGGCGCTCCGCCTCCGGCAGCAGCGCGACCTCACGCGCGCGCCGCAGCTCGTCAAGCTTCTCGAGCCCTTCAAGTCCCGGTCGCTGCGCGAAAAGGCGCCGCACTCGCTCCGCCCCGCGCTCGACTCGCTGCGCGACGAGTTCGTCAAGCCGGCTCTCACGCGCTGGTGCGAGCACGTCTATCCGATCGTGGTGCCGGTCCTCGTCGCCGCGCGCGACGACTACCGCCTCTGGCGTCGCCGCAACGGGCGGCTCAACTTCCAGGATCTCCTGCTCGAGGCGCGCAACCTGCTGCGCGACCGGCCCGACGTGAGGAGCGCGCTGAGGAGCCGCTTCACGCCGATCCTCGTCGACGAGTTCCAGGACACGGATCCGATCCAGGCGGAGATCCTCTTCTACCTGACGGGCACGGACGACCGGGAGAAGGACTGGAGGCGGATCGCGCCGGCGCCCGGAGCGCTCTTCGTCGTCGGCGACCCGAAGCAGTCGATCTACCGGTTCCGGCGCGCCGACATCGAGACGTACGATCTCGTGCGGCGCCGGATCGAGGAGAGCGGCGGACGCGTCGTCGAGCTCTCCACGAACTTCCGCTCCACGCCCGCGCTCTGCGAGTGGGTCAACCGCGCGTTCGGCCGTCCCGAGACGTTCCCCGAGACGCGGACGCCGAAGCAGCCGTCCTACGTGCCGCTGGTGCCGCACCGCAGGTCGGGTCCGCCGGCGCCCGCCGTCGTTCGCCTCGACGTGCCCGCGTCGGGCAGCGAGTCGGAGCCCGTCGTGCTCGAGGACGCCGACCGGATCGGCCGCTTCATCGCGGTCGCGGTCGAGCGCGGCGAGCGCTCGCCGGGAGACTTCCTGGTCCTCTTTCGGCGGCGCCGATACATGGGCGCCTACGCGAGGGCGCTCGAGCAGCGCGGCGTCCCGTACGAGATCGCGGGCGGAGGCGCCCTCGCCGAGTCGCGCGAGCTGACCGCGCTCCTGCCGATCCTGCGGAGCATCGCCGACCCGGATGATCCGATCCCGTTCGCGGCCGCTCTTCGCGGGCCGGTCTTCGGCGTCGACGACGATGCGCTCTATCGCTTCTCGCGGCTCGGCGGACGCTTCCGGTTCACCGCGGAGCCGCCCGAGCGGACAGATTCGCGGATCGTCCGCGCGGTCGCGCTCATCCGCCGCGCCGCGGAATTCGTCGAAACCCTGCCGCCGGCCGCCGCGATCTCGCGAACGGCCGGGATGCTGGGTCTCCTCCCGCTCGCCGCGGCGGCGGAACTCGGCGAGAGCCGCGCCGGCAACTTCCTCAAGGCGCTCGCCGCCGCTCGCAACTTCTCCGCGGAGGGCCTCGACTTCGCCGGCGTGGTCGGCGAGCTCGAGCGGCTCGGCGATGGAGACACGATCGAGCAGATGAGTCTGGAGCCCGGCCGGCCGGGCGTGGTCAGGCTGATGACGCTGCACGGTGCGAAGGGCCTCGAGGCGAAGGTCGTCTTCCTCGCGGAGCCGGCCCACAACCCGAGGATCGGCCGCAACTACTGGATCGACCGGAGCGTCGAGCCGCCCGTGGGCCACTTCCGCGTCTTCGAGAGGGTCGGCTCGCACGGTGAAAACGACATCGCGCTGCCTCCCGACTGGGAGTCGAAGTGCGAGATCGAGGAGGAGTTCGAGCGGGCCGAGGCGGCGCGCCTGCTCTACGTTGGCGCGACGCGCGCGGAGGACATGCTCGTCGTGAGCATCAAGAGGACGGCGACGGGGAAGCCGAGCGGCCCATGGGCCCCGCTCGACGCGTTCCTGGCGGCCGACCTGCCGCGGCAGGCGCCCGTCCTCGCTTCGGCGCCGCGGCCCGTGTCAGGCCTCGGCGGAGAGCGCGACGCCGCCGCCTCCCTGCGCGCCGCGCGGCGCAACGCCTCGTCCGCGCCGACGCTCGCCGCCGTCTCGGTCACGGCGCTCTCGCACGCGGCAGGCGACAAGCCGGCGTGGGAGGCCACCGGGCGCGGCATGTCGTGGGGCCGCGTCCTCCACGGCGTGCTCGAGGCGCTCATGCGCGATCCGGCGGCCGACGTCCGCGCCATCGCCTCCAATCTCCTCGCCGAGGAGGAGCGTCCCGCCGGCGAGCTCGACGAGGTCGTGCGCCTCGCGGCGGACGTCGCGAAGTCGCCCCTCTGGACGCGCGCCCGCGCGGCGAAGCGCACGCTCGTGGAGGTGCCGTTCGCGATCGACGTCCCGCGCGAGGAGCTCGGGTTGACGGACGGCCCGCCGCGGACCCTGCTGCAGGGCGCGATCGATCTCGTCTTCGAGGAGGACGACGGCTGGGTGCTCGTCGACTACAAGTCCGACGCCGTGACGCCGGAGAACCGCACGGGGCTCGTCGCCTTCTACACGCCGCAGGTCGACACGTACCGGCGCTACTGGCGGCAGCTCACGGGGCGTCCGACGCGCGCCGGGATATTCTTCGCGCAGACCGGAGACACCGAATGGATTCCCGACGCCTTCACCGGACCTTCATCCCGCGCGTGAGAGGCTGATTCGATGTCCGCCGCGGCGTACGACCTCGCCGTCATCGGCTCCGGGCCCGCCGGCCAGAAGGGCGCGATCGCCGCGTCGAAACTCGGGCACCGCGTCGCAATCATCGATCGCAAGGAGATGGTCGGCGGCGTGTGCCTCCACACGGGCACGATCCCGTCGAAGACGCTACGCGAGGCGATCCTCTACCTGACGGGCTTCTCCGAGAAGACGTTCTACGGGCGCGACTACACGCTCCGGAGCGAGGTCACGGTCGCCGACCTCGCGTTCCGCGTCCAGAAGGTCCTCGCGAAGGAGATGGAGGTCGTTCGTTCGCAGCTCGCGCGCAATCACATCGCGACCCTCCACGGCGCGGCGCGCTTCGTCGACGCCCACACGCTCGAGATCACGCCGGCGGAGGGCGATCCCTCGACGGTGAAGGCCGAGAAGATCCTGATCGCGTGCGGAACGCGGCCCGCGCACCACGCCACGGTCCCGCTCGACGGCGACCGGATCGTGGACTCGGACCAGCTCCTGCACGGCAAGAACCTCCCGCGCAACGTCATCGTCGTCGGCGCCGGAG
Source organism: Thermoanaerobaculia bacterium (assembly GCA_036271035.1). Classification (GTDB taxonomy): domain Bacteria; phylum Acidobacteriota; class Thermoanaerobaculia; order UBA5066; family Gp7-AA6; genus DAHUXD01. The sequence goes on from DATBBK010000245.1 coordinate 8,195, forward strand.
TGATCGGTCTCGAGTACGCGTCGATGCTCACCGCGCTGAACATCAAGACGACGATCGTCGAGGCGCGCCCGACGATGCTCGACTTCGTCGATCGCGAGATGATCGAGGCGCTCACCTATTTCATGCGCCAGCGCGGCGCCGTCTTCCGGCTCGGCGAGAAGGTGGTCAGCGTCGGATACGACGACAAGCAGCGCGTCGTCGCCAGCCTCGAGAGCGGCAAGGAGCTCCACGGCGACTGGCTGCTCTACACCGTCGGGCGCCAGACGAACGCCGATCTGATGAACCTCGCCGGCGCCGGGCTCGAGGCCGACTCGCGCGGTCGGATCGCGGTCAACGAGTTCTTCCAGACCGCCGTGCCGCACATCTACGCGGCGGGCGACGTCATCGGCTTCCCCGCGCTCGCGTCGACGTCGATGGAGCAGGGCCGCCTGGCGAGCTGCCACATGTTCGGCGCGTCCTGCGAGAGCCGGCCGCACACGATCCCCTACGGGATCTACACCATCCCCGAAATCTCGATGGTCGGCAAGACCGAGCAGGAGCTGACCGAGGCCAAGATCCCCTACGAGATCGGCGTCTCGAAATTCGAGGAGCTCGCGAAGGGCCAGATGCTCGGGCTCGAGGCGGGACTGCTGAAGCTGCTGTTCGACCCAAAGAGCCGCAAGCTCCTCGGCGTGCACGCGTTCGGCGAGCGCGCGACGGAGATCATCCACATCGGCCAGGCAGTGCTCGCGTACGGCGGCACGATCGAGTACTTCCGGGACACGGTCTTCAACTATCCGACGATGGCCGAGGCGTACAAGGTCGCCGGCCTCGATGGATTGAACCGACTCTGAGGCTTCTCGACCGTCGTAGGGGCGGGGCTCGCCCCTTCCCCACGCCGGAGCATCGGCCGCGTCGATCCTCCGCGAGTGGGCGGCCGCAAGGGCCGCCCCTACGACCCGGGGCGCTTTCGGACCGGCCCGGGCTCGCCAGAACGGGCGATTCAGAAACAAGCCGAGGCGTACAAGGTCGCCGGCGTCGATGGATTGAACCGACTCTGAGGGCTTCTCGACGATCGTAGGGGCAGGGCTTGCCCCCGCCCCTCACGTCGGAACATCGGCCGCGTCGATCCATCGTGAGCGGGCGGCCGCGAGGGCCGCCCCTACGAACCCGGTGGCCTTCGGTCGTAGGGGCTTGCCCCCGCCCCCTCACGTCGGAACATCGGCCGCATCGACCCTCGTGGGCGGGCGGCCGCTAGGGCCGTCCCTTCGAACCCGGGGGAGGCCTTCGGTCGTAGGGGCGGGGCTTGCCCCCGCCCCCTCACGAC
>DATBBK010000246.1:0-25301 GCA_036271035.1 Thermoanaerobaculia bacterium
CGGCACATCTCGCCGTCGTACGTCCGGCGTTTCTTCGAAAAGGTCCAGCCGCAGGACGAGAAGATCGCGTTCCACCTCCTGCGCTTCTACTTCGCGCAGCCCGACGTCGACGACGACGTCGTCGACAAGGTGGACTTCCTCGCGACGGTCCTCGCCGCCGGGCAGACCACCGGCGACGGATCCGGCCGCTCGCGCCCGGAGGCCCGCAAGTACTTCGAGTCGGCGGCCTCCGCGTGCGTGTGGCCGCGTCTCGACGCGACGAGTGTGCCGACGATCGCGCGCGCCTTCGAGGAGCTCGCGGCGGATATGACCCGCGCGCAGGAGTTCGAGGATCTCGTGACGGCGCGCCTGCTGCAGAACGTGCGGCACCTGAAGCGCCGCGTCTCGAGCGGCCTCGGCAACCCGGAGGTCCTGGCGGCGGTCACCGCGTGCAACCTGCGGACGCGCTCCGTGTTCCACCGCCTCTACGAGCGCGAGGAGCAGCGGCTCGTCGAGGCGACGGACCGGATCGGCGACCTCGAGAAGGAGCTCACGCGCGGGGGCCTCGAGTCGCCGGCGGCGGACGAGTTCCGCCGGTTCCACGAGAGACGCTCGCGCTTCGAGCGGCAGGCCCAGGAGAACAACGTCCGGGCGCTGCAGGTCGTCGAGCTGAAGGAGGCGATCGGGGAGGTGCTCGGCCGCTTCGAGCTCGCCGGGCTCGCCGCCGAGGACATCGACGGCGTCCTCGACATGGTCGAGGAGGTCGAGTCCGACGCCGACGACGACGCGTTCTGGAAGCCGCACATCGACTCCGTGCTCGCCGCCGTCGAGCTGCGCGACGACGGGACCGGTCCGCTCCGCACCGACCTGCCGGGCCTCGAGAACCTGCACCTCGAGCCCTGGGAACTGAAGGCCGCTCGCCGCGCCGTCGCCTCTAGTGGCGTCCCGCGCTCGGAGCGGGACCGCACCCTGCTCAAGGCCGTCGCGCTGCGCCTCAAGGCCGAAGAGGAGACGCAGACGCTCCGCGCCTCGGCTCCTGCGGCCCCCGCGCCCGAGGCCCTGCGCGCCGCCCGCGCGACGCTCGGCCGGGCGCCCGCGCTGGACGCGGCCCTGACCGCCATCATCGACGAGGCGGAGGCGATCAGCTCCTCCGAGGAGATCCGCGCGTTCACGCGCACGCGTTTCCGGCTGCTGCGGGCGACGTCCGATCTCTGGCTGATGCAGGACTCCCCGAAGAGCGAGCGGCGAGCCTGAGGGAGCCCTCGACGGGCCGAATCGAGAGGGGAAGTCGCAGCGAGATCCCTCTCCCGAGATCGAGTCCTCCGGAGCCCACCAACTGATAGCTTTACCCGCGCATGACCGAGCGCGAGGAGAGCCCTGAGACGGAGTCTGCACCGGCCGCCGCCGCATCCGAGGCCGATCTCCTCCGCCACCGCCGCGAGAACCTCGAGCGCCTCTCGTCCCTCGGCGTCGAGGTCGCGCCGTTCGAGTTCCCGATTGACGCCGCGATCACCGACGTCGTGCGCGCGCACCGAGAGAGGGGGGGTGAGGAGCTCGAGTCGCTCCACGTCCGCGTCGCCACGGCGGGCCGGGTTCTCGCCCTTCGGACGGCGGGGAAGGCCGGATTCCTCGACCTCTCCGACGGCCGCTCGCGCCTACAGGTCTACGTCCGGAAGGAGGCCGTGGGCGAGGCGGGGTTCGAGTTGTACCGCTCGCTCGACCTCGGCGACTGGCTCGGCGTGCAGGGGGAGCTCTTCCGGACGCGGACCGGCGAGCTGTCCGTGAAGGCGGCGTCGCTCCACTTCCTCGCGAAGTCGTTCCGGCCGCTGCCCGAGAAGTTTCACGGCCTCCGCGACGTCGAGCGGCGCTACCGCCAGCGCTACCTGGACCTCGCCGTGAACCCCGAGTCCCGCGAGGTGTTCGAGCGGCGGGCGGCCGTCGTGCGGTTCATCCGGCGCTTCCTCGAGGAGCGTGGCTATCTCGAGGTGGAGACTCCGATGATGCAGCCGCTCGCGGGCGGCGCCGCGGCGCGCCCGTTCGTCACGCACCACCAGGCGCTGGACATGGACCTCTTCCTGCGGATCGCTCCGGAGCTCTACCTGAAGCGGCTCGTCGTCGGCGGCATCCACCGCGTCTACGAGATCAACCGCAACTTCCGGAACGAGGGGATCTCGACGCAGCACAACCCCGAGTTCACGATGCTCGAGTTCTACCAGGCCTTCGCGAAGGGCTCGGACCTGATGCGCCTCACGGAGGAGATGTTGTCGGGCATCGCCGTGGAGGTCGCGGGCGGGCTCCGGACCCCGTGGGGCAACGAGACGATCGACTGGACGCCGCCCTTCCGGACGCTGACGATGCGCGAGGCGGTCCTCGAGTTCTCGCGCGACGATCCGCGCGGGGCCGTCGCGCGGGAGGACCTCGACTCCGAGCGCGCGCTGCTCGACGCGGCGGCGCGCTTCGGCGTCGAGAAGCCGGACCGGTTCCGCGGGAAGCCGGGCAAGCTGCTGGCCGAGGTGTTCGAGGCCGTCGCCGAGCGCCACCTGGTCGCGCCGACGTTCATTCACGAGTTCCCGCTCGAGATCTCGCCCCTGTCGCGCCCGATCGCTGGCGCGCCGCAGTGGGCCGACCGCTTCGAGCTGTACGCCGGCGGGATGGAGATCGCGAACGGCTTCTCCGAGCTGAACGACCCCGCGGACCAGGCGAGCCGCTTCCGCCGGCAGATGGAGGAGCGCGCCCAGGGCGACATGGAGGCGCCTCCCTACGACGAGGACTACGTCGAGGCGCTTGAGTACGGCCTGCCGCCGACGGCGGGCGAGGGCGTCGGGATCGACCGGCTCACGATGCTCATGGCCGACAGGCACTCGATCCGGGACGTCATCCTGTTTCCGTTGATGAGGCCGAGGTCCTGAGCCCTTCGTGAGATTCGAGACCTTCGTCGCCCTGCGCTACCTCGCCGCCTCGCGGCGGCGCGCGCACGTGGCGCTGATCGCCACGATCTCCGTCGCGGGTCTCGCCATCGGCGTCGCGGCGCTCGTCGTCTCGCTCGCGCTCCTCTCCGGGTTCCAGGATCGGATCCGGCGCCAGATGATGGAGCGGGGCGCCCACTTGCGCGTCTCGCCGGAGCGCGGCGCCGCGCTTCCCGACCCGGAGGCCGCGCGGCGCGCGCTCGCCCGCGCCCCCGGCGTGCAGGGAATCGAGGCGTCGATCGAGGGACGCGCGTGGGCGTCGGACGTCGACGGGACGACGACCCTGCCCGTCCGCTTCCGCAACTGGGACGAGCCCGCACCTCCGGGCGCCATGGACGGGGCGCGCATCTCGACCGGCGTCGCGGCGCGGCTGCACGTCGCGGCCGGCGATCTCATGCGCCTGTCGAGCACGCGGACGCGCCTCTCGCCGATCGGTCCGGTCCCGATCTCGGTCGTGCTCCCCGTCCTGCAGTCGCGGAGAGCCGGAATGCTCGACAAGAGCGCGGAGGTCGAGGTCTCGGTCGACACGGCTCGGACGTTGTCCGGCGTCGGCTCGGGCGCGCTCGCGCTCGAGGCGCGCCTCGCCGACCCGCGCACCGCCGAGTCCGCCGCGAGGATCGTTCGCGCGGCGCTGCCTCCGGGGTATCGCGTCGAGACCTGGCGCGACCGCAACGCGCCGCTCGCGTTCGCCCTGCGGCTCGAGAAGGTCGTCATATTCGTGACCGTCGCGCTCGTCGTCGTGGTCGCCGCGCTCAACGTGGTGTCGAACATCGCGCTCACCGTCGTCGACAAGAAGCGCGACCTCGGCGTGTTCACCTCGATGGGCGCGGCGCCGTCGTCGCTCCAGCGGGTGTACCTCACGCTCGGCGCCGCGATCGGCCTCATCGGCACGACCGCCGGGCTCGTCCTCGGGATCGGGCTCTCGATCGCCGCCGACCGCTTCGAGCTCGTGCCGCTGCCGTCCGACGTCTACCTCATGACGCACGTGCCGTTCGCGGTTCATCCGGGCGAGGTCGCGGCGGTCGCGGTGTTCGCGTTCGCGACGGCGCTTCTCGCGGCCGTCCTGCCGGCCCGGGCCGCGGCGAGGTTGGCGCCCGGAGAGGCGATCCGGCTCTCGCGATGAAGGGTCGATGCTCGCCGTAAAGGCCGAGGACCTGTCGAAGACCTACACCGGCGAGGCGGCGCCGGTGCGCGTCTTCTCCAACCTGTCCTTCGAGCTTCCGGCCGGCGAGTTCGCCGCGGTCATGGGCCCGTCGGGAGTGGGGAAGTCGACGCTGCTCCACCTCCTCGGCGGGATCGACCGTTCGGACTCGGGACGCGTGGAGATCCTGGGGCGCTCCCTCGACCAGATGACGCCGAAGGATCGCGCGCGGTTCCGCAACGAGTCGATCGGGTTCGTCTTCCAGTTCCACCACCTGCTGCCGGAGTTCACGGCCGCGGAGAACGTCGCCTTCCCCGACCGCATCGCCGGTGTCGGCGCGCGCGAGGCGCTTCAGCGCGCGGGGACGCTTCTCGAGCGCGTCGGCCTCGGCGACCGGCGCGACCACGGCGCGCGCGCCCTCTCCGGCGGCGAGCAGCAGCGCGTCGCGATCGCCCGGGCCCTCGCGAGGTCGCCGAAGCTGCTCCTGGCGGACGAGCCGACGGGAAACCTGGACGCGGCCTCGGCCGCCTCGGTCTTCGACCTGCTCCGAGAGCTTCACGCGGAGCGCGAAATGACCACGGTCCTCGTCACACACAACCCGGATCTGGCGAATCGCTGTGATAAGATTTTCACGATGACACGGGAAGGAATCGCGGCCGGTAAAGGTTTGTCAGAGCGAGGCTAAATCCGGAGACTCGTTCTTACACACACCGACTATGCCCCAGGTCACACCGATCTCCTCCGCCACCCTCGAGCCTCTCTCCCATGTTTGAGAAATACAACGAGAAGGCGCGCCGGGCGCTCTTCTTCGCGCGTTATGAGGCTTCGAAGCTCGGCTCCAAGGTCATCGAGTCGGAGCACCTGCTGCTGGGGATCCTCCGCGAGGGTGAGGACATCATCAAGGAGATCTTCGCTCGCTTCAACGTAAAGCCGGAGGACGTCCGCCGGGAGATCGAGGGCGACCGCATCTTCGTCGAGCGCATCTCTTCGACCGCGGAGCTGCCCCTCTCGGAGGAGTCCAAGAAGATCCTCGCCTACGCCTCGCACGAGGCGGAGTCGATGATGCACCCCTACGTCGGGACGGAGCACCTGCTGATCGGGCTGCTTCGCGTCGACGGCTGCGTGGCCGGACGCCTCCTCACCGCGCGCGGCTTCAACCTCTACGGCGTGCGCGAGGAGACGATCTCGCTCATCAAGGAGCGGGAGGTCTCGAAGCAGAAGAAGGAGCTCCCGTTCCTCGCCGAGTACAGCCGCGACCTGACGCAGCTCGCCGGCACCGGGGTGTTCGACCCGCTCATCGGCCGCGAGAAGGAGGTCGAGCGGATCATCCAGATTCTCTCGCGCCGCACCAAGAACAATCCGATCCTCCTCGGCGAGCCGGGCGTCGGCAAGACGGCGATCGTCGAGGGCCTCGCGACGCGCATCGTCGAGGGCGCGGTTCCGATGTTCCTCGCGCAGAAGAAGATTCTCGCGCTGGATCTGTCGCTCATCGTCGCCGGCACGAAGTACCGCGGGCAGTTCGAGGAGCGCCTCAAGGGGATCATCCGCGAGCTGCGCGAGAACCCCGACCTGATCATCTTCATCGACGAGATCCACTCGCTGATCGGCGCCGGCTCCGCCGAGGGGTCGCTCGACGCGGCGAACATCCTGAAGCCGGCGCTCTCGCGCGGCGAGGTCTCGTGCATCGGCGCGACGACTCTCAAGGAGTACCGCAAGTACATCGAGAAGGACCGGAGCCTGCTGCGCCGCTTCCAGGCGATCCACGTCACCGCGCCGTCGGAGAACGAGACGTTCGAGATCCTCGAGGGCGTGAAGGACCGGTACGAGCAGTTCCACAAGGTCCGGTACTCTGCCGAGGCGATCAAGACCGCGGTGTACCAGTCGAACCGGTACATCACGGACCGCTTCTTCCCGGACAAGGCGATCGACATCCTCGACGAGGCGGGCGCGAAGGTGAAGCTGAAGCGCGTCGCCGACACCCAGAACCTGCGCAAGCTCGAGCTCGAGATCCGCCAGATCGTCAAGGAGATGAAGAAGGCGATCTCCGACAAGGACTTCGAGAAGGCCGTCTTCCTCCGCGAGCGCGAGATCGAGCTCAAGGAGGAGATCGAGCGCGCGAAGGCGCAGTCCGCGGAGCGCAGCGAGGCGACCCAGGAGGTCACCCGTCGCGACATCGAGGAGATCATCTCGTCTTGGACGGGCATCCCGGTCGCGTCGCTCGAGATGGAGGAGGCAGAGAAGCTCCTCCACATGGAGGACGCGCTGCGCAAGCGCATCGTCGGGCAGGACGCCGCCCTCATCGGCGTCTCGAAGGCGATCCGCCGCTCGCGGCTCGGCGTCAACAATCCGAATCGGCCGATGGGCTCGTTCATCTTCCTGGGCCCGTCCGGCGTGGGAAAGACCGAGGTCGCGCGCCGGCTCGCGGAGTTCCTCTTCGAGAATCAGAGGTCGCTCGTGCGCTTCGACATGTCGGAGTACATGGAGAAGCACGCAGTTTCGAAGCTCATCGGCTCGCCGCCCGGATACGTCGGGCACGAGGAGGGCGGCCAGCTCACCGAGCGGATCCGCCGGAATCCCTACAGCGTCATCCTGTTCGACGAGATCGAGAAGGCGCATCCGGACATCGCGAACCTGCTCCTCCAGATCCTGGAGGACGGCATCCTCACGGACGCCTACGGCAACCTCGTCGACTTCAAGAACACGTTGATCATCATGACGTCGAACATCGGCACGAAGCACCTCGTGAATCGGACGAGGGTCGGCTTCGGGGGCACGAAGGAGGCGCAGAGCAGCAAGGAGATCGAGGACCTCGTTCTGAAGGAGCTCCGCCGCGATTTCTCGCCGGAGTTCATCAACCGGATCGATGACATCATCGTCTTCCATCCCCTCGGCCGACCTGAGCTCGCGAGAATCTGCCGGCTCCTCATCGACGACGTCAACACGACGATCGCCCCCAAGGGCGCGTTCATCGACGTCGACGACGCGGCCGTCGAGTGGCTGCTCGCCCAGAGCGGCGAAGACCCGAACATGGGAGCGCGGCCTCTGCGCCGCGCCATCCAGAAGCACGTCGAGGATCCCGTCTCGGAGCTGCTGATTGCCGCCCGCGAGGAACGGATCGAAGCGATCGAAGTGCGGGTCGGCGCCGATGGCCTCAGAGTCGCGGCGCGGGAAGGCGAGACGATCATTCCCGGACGCTGATCTCTTGAGAGGCCCCCGGCTCGGGGCGGCGCTCCTCGCCGCGGGTCTTCTGTTGGCGGCGCAAGGAGCGGCCCAGGAGCCGCCCCCGTCACCCACTCCCACTCCCGTCCCGGACGCCGCCTCTCCATCGCCCACGCAGTCCGCGCCGCCCCCGGTTCCGACGCCGGCCGCTCCCGGAGCGACCCCGCCGGCGCCGGCGCAGGAGCCGGCCGCGGCCGTCAGCGGGGCGGGGGCGGGCGAGCGCATCGTCGGCGTTCGCGTCGTCGGTTACCAGACCGTGTCGCCGGACACGATCGCGCACTACCTGGGCATCAAGGTCGGCGACAGCTACGACCCGAACGCGATCCGCGGCAACTTCGAGAAGCTCTGGGACGTCGGGCTCCTCGAGAACCTCAAGATCGAGGCGGAGCACGCGCCGGATGGCGTCACCCTGATCATCACGATCGAGGAGCGTGCGGTCGTCAAGGAGGTCGAGTTCACGGGCAACAAGAAGCTCTCGACTTCGCAGATCAAGGACGCGCTGAAGGAGAACAAGGTCGAGGTGAAGGCGAACGCGCCCCTCAACCTGCACGACATCGCCAGGCAGCGGTCCGCGATCGCGGACATGTACGTCGCGCAGGGATTCCGCAGCGCGACCGTCGACTACAAGATCGACGACATCTCCAAGACCGAGAAGAAGGTCATCTTCGTAATCGACGAGGGCGACAAGGTCAAGATCGAGTCGATCTCGTTCTCGGGAAACGCGAACGTGTCGGCGCAGAATCTCCGCAACGCCATGAAAAAGACGAAGGTCGCGACCTTCTGGCGGATCATCTCGGAGAACACCGTCTACAACCAGGCGAACTACGAGGCCGACGTCGAGAGCATCAAGCAGCTGTACCAGTCGAAGGGCTACAAGGACATCGTCGTCAAGGATCCGACGCTCGACGTCTACGTCACAAACCCGGAGAAGAAGGATCCGAAGAAGATCAAGCGGCGCGTTCGGATCATGATCCCGGTCGTCGAGGGCGACAAGTTCTTCGTCAACAACGTCCAGGTCACCGCCGTCGGGGCGAACGGCCAGCCGACGGACGACGGGCAGACGAAGGTGTATCCGTCCGCCGAGCTGCAGAAGGAGTTCTTCGAGCTCAAGCCGGGGACGATCCTCAACCGGGACCGCATCGTCGAGGCGCTCTCGCGGATCGAGCAGAAGTACAAGTCGCGCGGCTACGTCTACTCGTATCCCGATCCGCAGTACACCGAGATCGGCGACCACAAGGTCGACGTCAACGTGAAGATCTTCGAGGGCGACAAGTTCTACCTGGGGCGTCTCGAGGTCCAGGGGAACACGAACACGCGCGACAAGGTCATCCGCCGCGAGTTCGCGCTCGACGAGGGCGATGTCTTCGACATGGATGCGGTCAAGAAGAGCGTCCAGAAGATCCAGGGGCTCGGCTACTTCAAGATGGACGAGGAGCCGCAGTTCGCGCCGCACCCGGAGGAGAAGAAGATCGACGTCATCATCAAGGGCACGGAGACGTCGCGCAACGAGATCCAGTTCGGCGCCGGGTATTCGGGCTTCGACGGATTCTTCGGCCAGTTCTCGTTCCAGACTCGCAACTTCCTCGGACGCGGCGAGGTCATCGCGGCGTCCGCGCAGCTCGGAAAGGTCTCCAACTACTTCGACCTGTCGTACACGGTGCCGTGGTGGCTCGACAAGAACCAGTCCGTCGGCCTGTCGCTCTTCCGGCGGAAGGTCGATTACCTCTCGGAGGAGGAGCAGCGGCAGGGCGGGTCCGCGTTCTACGGCAAGGGCATCGGGCTCTTCGACTCCGTGTCGATGCTCTATGCGTACGAGGACATCAAGGCGAACTACCCGGTCCAATCGGCGCCGGTGCCGCCCGGCCAGCCCGCGCCGCCCCAGAAGCTGACCCAGACGACGGGCACGACGTCGTCGTTCACGCCCGGCTACCGTTACGACAGCCGCAACGACCCGTTCGATCCGACGCGGGGGTTCCGCCTGACCGCGGCCGTCCAGGTCGCGCCCATGTTCCTCGGGAGCTCGCAGGGGTTCATCAAGCCGACGCTCGGCTCGACCATCTACATCCCAGTGCGCTTCCCGCGCGGCGCGCTGCTCGGCCTGAACCTCGAGGCCGGCTACGTGCAGCCGATCGAGGGCTCGGACGTCCCGATCTTCGAGCGCTTCCAGCTCGGCGGGGAGCAGAGCCTGCGAGGCTTCAAGGCCGGCGCCGTCCTGCCGCTCCACGAGGGGACGCACCAGGTATTCACGGACTCCCTGGGCCGGATCCTCGGCGGCAACAAATTCTTCGTCGTCAACGTCGAGTACCAGTTCATCCAGGTCGGGCCCGCGAAGCTGCTCGCGTTCACGGACATCGGGAACAACTACCACGAGTCCCAGAGCTTCGATCTCACGAACGTCCGCACGTCCGCGGGCATGGAGCTGCGGATCTTCCTGCCGATCTTCCAGGCGCCGCTGCGGTTCATCTATTCGTGGAACCTCCACCCGGTGCAGCCGGTCGACCAGTTCGGCTTCCCGATCACCGCCCTCACCGAGCGGAAGTCCGGCTTCGACTTCTCGATCGGCCGGACGTTCTAAGCGGCGCTCGACGCGCCGGACATGAGAGGGGAAGTCGTCCCCGGGCGCTCTCCCGGCGGCGTCTTGAGGCGCGGCTCGACGCCGCGCACAGGAGAGGGGAAATCGCCCCCGGATCCTCTCCCCGTACGCGGCCTCGTCGCGGTATGGCGGTCGGCGGGCCGCCCCCGGGTCCACGAAGAGTGCAGGGCCGGGGCGCCTGGCCTCTCGGGACCCCTCCAGACGCAATCCGGAGGCCCCGGAGACCCTCGAAAAACGGCCCTGGCGATCGGAATTTACGGGTTCTCGCCGGGTGTTGTGTGAAAGGTAAATTTTGCTTACACTTCCGCGCTTTCGCGAAGAAGGAGTTCGAATGAAACGCTTGGTCATCGCGGCGGTTGCGGCTCTCGTCGCGGCGGTTTCTCTCGGCCAGAACGCCGCTCCGGCGCCCGCCCCCTCGAACATGGCGCCCGGAGCGATGAAGATCGGTGTCATCAACGTGGAACGGCTCGTCCAGGAGTCGGCGCTGGGCAAGGAGGCGTTCAACCGGGTCAAGAAGTTGAACGAGCAGAAGAAGGACGAGTCCGACAAGCTCCAGAAGGAGCTCCGCGACATGGAGCAGAAGCTCGCCGATCAGGGCTCCGCCATGACCGATGACAAGCGCGACCAGCTCCAGAAGAGCTACCAGGAGAAGGCGATTTCCTTCAAGCGCTTCCAGGACGACGCGAACCGCGAGCTGGAGACCGCTCAGAAGAGAGAGCTGGGTGAGCTCGAGAAGCGAGTGTTCCCGGTGATCAACCAGGTCGGCAAGGAGAGGGGCTTCACCCTGGTCTTCAACAAGTTCCAGTCCGGGCTCGTCTATGCCGACGACGCCGTCGATATCACCGATGACGTCCTGAAGGTGTTCAACACGACCGTTGCGATGCCCGCTCCCGCCGCGAGCAAGCCCGCGACTCAGCCCGGAGCCGGCACGGCCGCGAAGGCCCCCGCGCAGGGCGGGACCGCGCCGCGCAGCGCGCCCGCTCCCGCACCCACGAAGAAGCCGTAACCGCCAGATCGTTCCCGTCTCCAGACGCCGTGGCCCGCTCGCCCAAGCCCGTACGTGGGAAGAGCCGGCCGCGGCGTCGTGCCGTCAAGGCCCCGCCACCGCGGCGCGGCGCGACGCGGCGGCCTCCCACGTCGTCGTCTCGCCCGCCCGATTCGTTCACTCTCGCCGAGGTCGCCGCGGCGGTCGGCGGTCGGCTCGTCGGATCCGGAACGGTCCGGTTGACCGGCGTCGCCGCGCTCGGTGACGCCGGCCCGGCGGACCTCTCCTTCGTAACCGATTCGCGCCACGCTGCGGCGGCCGCCGCGAGCGCCGCGGGCGCGTTCCTCGTCTCCGACCAGAGGCTCGCGCCGGGACGTCCCGCGGTCGTGGTCGCATCGCCCGGAGCGGCTCTCGCGGTCTGGCTGGGCTCGTTCCGTCCGGCGTCCAGGCCGCGCCCGGGCGTCGCGCGAGGCGCATACGTCCACTCCGCCGCGCGGCTGGGCCGCGACGTCTCCATTGCGGCCGGGGCGACGGTCGGGGCCCGCGCCCGCATCGGCGCTCGCAGCATTCTCATGGCCGGCGCCTGCGTCGGCGAGGACGCCTCGCTCGGCGAGGACTGCATCCTGAGTCCCCACGCCGTCGTCGCCGACCGCTGCGTCGTCGGAGATCGCTGCGTCCTGGCCGCGGGGGCGGTGGTCGGCTCCGACGGATTCGGTTATGTTCCCGACGGAGAGGCGCACCGGAAGGTTCCGCAAGTCGTAATCGTGCGGATCGAGGACGACGTCGTGGTCGGCGCCAACTCGACGATCGACCGGGCGACTCTCGGGGAGACGGTGATCGGACGCGGCACAAAGATCGACAACCTCGTGCAGGTCGGCCATAACGTCCGCATCGGCGAGCACTCGCTCCTGTGCGGGCAGGCGGGCATCGGGGGCTCGTCGACGCTGGGCCGCCGGGTCACGCTCGCCGGCCAGGTCGGCGTTTCGGATCACGTCTCGATCGGCGACGGCGCGGTGCTGACGGGCCAGGCGGGGATCGCGCGCCGCGGCCGGGTTCCGGCGGGTGCCGTCGTCTCGGGGATGCCGGCGCTGCCGCATCGGGAGTTCCTGCGCCGGGCGGCGCTCATCGGCCGCCTCGAGGCCGCCCTCGAGCGGCTTGCGGCGCTGGAGAAGAAAATCGGGACCGGGAAGTAGGGAGGCGCCATGGGGGAGATCCGTATCGCCGAGATTCTGAAGATCCTGCCTCATCGCTACCCGTTTCTTCTCGTGGATCGGATCCTCGAGATCGAGGCGGGGAAGCGGGTGGTCGGGATCAAGAACGTGACCTACAACGAGGAGTTCTTCCAGGGGCACTTCCCGGGCAACCCCGTGATGCCCGGCGTTCTCGTCCTGGAGGCCATGGCTCAGGTCGCCGGCATTGGCCTTCTCGGCGTGGTCGCCGAGAAGGAGAAGAAGCTGCTGTACCTCTCCGGCGTCGACCGCTGCAAGTTCCGCCGGCCGGTCGTTCCGGGCGACCAGCTCCGGATCGAGGCCGAGATCGTGTCGCTGAAGTCACGGGTCTGCAAGTGCCGGACGACCGCGACCGTCGACGGGCAGGTCTGCACCGAGGCCGAGCTGCTCTCGGTGCTGGTGGACCGGCCGTGAGCGCGGAGGTCCATCCCACCGCGGTCGTCTCGCCCGAGGCCGTCCTCGGGGAGCGCGTGTCGATCGGCCCGTACGCGGTCGTGGGCGACGGCGTCGTCCTCGGCGCGGGCACGACCGTCGGCGCGAACGCCCACATCCAGGGGCCGGCGATCTTCGGCACCGACAACCGCATCTACCCGCACGCGGCGCTCGGCTCCGATCCGCAGGATCTGAAGTACCGGGGAGAGCCGACGCGGCTCGTCGTGGGGTCGCGCAACACGTTCCGCGAGTTCATGACCGTCCATCGGGGCACCGCCACGGGCCACGGTGAGACGGTCATCGGCGACGACAACTACTTCATGAACTTCTCGCACGTCGCGCACGACAACAGGATCGGATCGCGTGTCGTGCTCGCGAACGGCGCCGTCCTCGCCGGGCACGTCGAGGTCGGCGACTACGCGATCCTCTCGGCCTACTCCGGCGCGCACCAGTTCATCCGAATCGGGAAGTACGCGTTCGTGGGCGCCTACTCGCCGTTGCGCCGGGACGTGCTCCCGTACTGCCGGACCGACGGCGCGGAGGGCGAGGTCAAGACGTACGGCCTGAACACCGTCGGCCTTAAGCGCCACGGCTTCTCCGAGGACCGGCTCGACGCGATCTCGAAGGCGTATCGCCTCCTCGTGAAGTCGAAGCTCAACACCAGCCAGGCACTCGAGCGGATCGCCGCCGAGATCCCCAACCAGCCCGACGTGGAGGAGCTCGTCGCGTTCATTCGCGACAGCGAGCGGGGCTTCATCAAGTGAGGGCCGGCCCCGCCGGCGCGGCGGACGCGGCGCCCGTGAGGGTGGCCGTGGTGGGCGTCGGCCATCTCGGGCGGCACCACGCGCGCATCGCGGCGGGGCAGCCGGGCGTCGCGGTCACCGGCGTCCACGACCACCACGAGGGGCGCGCAGAGCAGGTCGCCCGCGAGCACGGCCTGAGGGTCTTCTCCGATCCCGGGGAGGCGGCCGAATCCGCCGACGCCGTCGTCATCGCCACGCCCACGACGACGCACGCCCGGCTCGCCGGCTTCTTCCTGGAGCGCGGCCTGGACGTGCTCGTCGAGAAACCAATCGCCTCGACGGTCGAGGAGGCGGACTCTATGATCGCCCTCGCGCGGCGGCACGGCCGCGTGCTCGCCGTCGGACACATCGAGCGGCACAACCCGGCGGTCGGCGTCGCACTCGCCGCGGTCGCCGCGCCGCTCTTCATCGAGGCCCAGCGCCTGGGCGTCTTCCAGCCGCGCGGACTCGACGTCGACGTCGTACACGACCTCATGATCCACGACCTCCAGCTCGTCGCGGCCTGGGTCGGCCGGCCGGTGCGGGACCTGCGCGCCGCGGGCGCTCCGGTTCTGACGCCGCGGCTCGACATCGCGCAGGCCCGGATCGAGTTCGAGGGCGGCTGCATCGCGAACCTGACCGCCTCCCGCGTGTCCGCGGAGAAGATGCGCAGGCTGCGCGTCTTCGGCGGCGACGTGTACTGCTCGGTCGACATGGACGGCCGCTCGGCGGCCGCGTCGCGGCTGCTCCGCGATGGCGCCCCTCCGCGGCTCGAACCGTTGTCCGTACCGGTGCCGGACGGAGATCCGCTCGAGCTGGAGATCGCGGACTTTCTCGCCGCGGTCCGCGAGCGGCGCGAGCCGCTCGTCAACGGGGAGGCCGGCCGCGAGGCGCTCCGTCTGGCCCGCCGCGTCTCGGACGCCGCGGAGAGGCACCGGCTCGAGGCGGGGATCGGCCGGGCATGACGGTCACACGGGCGCGGATCGGGCTCGTCGGCGGGAGCGGTGTCTACGACCTCTCGGCGATCGAGGGACTGACCGAGGAGAGGCTGAGTACGCCCTTCGGCGAGCCCTCGGACGCGTACTTCTGCGGCACGCTGGGCGGCGTGCCGGTCGCCTTCTTGTCGCGACACGGCCGCGGCCACCGCGTGTCGCCCACCGAGATCAACTACCGCGCGAACATCTGCGGCTTCAAGATGCTCGGCTGCGACGCGCTCCTGTCGGCGTCGGCCTGCGGCAGCCTGCGCGAGGAGCTCGCGCCGCGGATGGCGGTCATCCCGGACCAGTTCATCGACCGCACGCGGCACCGCGCCGACACGTTCTTCGGCGGAGGAGTCGTCGCGCACGCGGGGCTCGCCGACCCGGTCTGCGGCGTCCTCTCGGGCGCGCTCGCGGACGCCTCGCATGAGGCGGGCCTCGATGCGCGGCGCGGCGGGACCTATCTCTGCATGGAGGGGCCGCAGTTCTCGACGCGGGCCGAGTCGCACCTGTACCGGTCGT
Source organism: Thermoanaerobaculia bacterium (assembly GCA_036271035.1). Lineage (GTDB taxonomy): Bacteria > Acidobacteriota > Thermoanaerobaculia > UBA5066 > Gp7-AA6 > DAHUXD01. The sequence continues at coordinate 14,826 of DATBBK010000246.1, forward strand.
GGGGCGCCGACGTCATCGGCATGACGAACCTCACGGAGGCGCGGCTCGCGCGCGAGGCGGAGCTCTGCTACGCGTCGATCGCGCTCGTGACCGACTACGACTGCTGGCGGGAGCACACCGAGGTCGTCTCGGTCGAGGCGATCATCGCGATCCTGAGCGAGAACGCCGCGGCCGCGCGGCGCACGCTCGCGGGCGCCGTGGCGCGGATCGACCCGGCGCGGCAATGCGAGTGCCGCGACGCGATGCGGTTCGCGATCATCACCCACCCGAGCGCGATCCCGGCGGAGGCCAAGGAGAGGCTCAGACCCATCGCGGGGAGGTATCTGTGAAGAAGAAGACCCGGACCCGTCAACCGTCGGCGGCGAGCCGAAAGCCGACTCGCGAGCGCACCAGCTCCGCTCGGGGCTCGCGCCCCACGGCTCAACGACCCGCCGATTCGAAGGGCGCGCCGACGATCGCCCCGGGCAAGCGCATCGTGGTCACGGGGTCCGTCGCCTTCGACTACCTGATGACGTTCCCGGGGAAGTTCACCGAGCATCTGATTCCGGACAAGATGCACCGTCTGTCGGTCTCGTTCCTGGTCGACGAGATGCGGCGCGTGCCCGGCGGCTGCGGCCCGAACATCGCGTACGGCCTCGCGCTGCTCGGCGAGAGACCGGTCCTGCTCGCCACGGCGGGCAAGGACGCCGAGCCGTACCGCGAGAAGCTCGCGCGAGACGGCGTGGACGTCTCGTGGCTCCGCATCGAGCCGGACGTCTTCACGGCCTCCTTCTTCGTCTCCACCGATCAGGACCAGAACCAGCTCGCGTCCTTCTACACGGGCGCCATGGCGCGGGCGCGCGGGCTCCGGCTCGCCGCGGCGGGGCTTTCGACGATCGCGTTCGTGGTGATCTCGCCGAACGACCCTCCGGCGATGGCGCAGCTGACGGCGGACTGCCGCGCCGCCGGAATCCCGTTCCTCTACGACCCGAGCCAGCAGGTAACCCGGCTTTCCGGCGAGGAGATGCGGGAGGGCCTGCGAGGCGCCGCGATCCTGATCGTCAACGACTACGAGTTCGGGATCCTGACGCACAAGACGGGGCTCTCGCGCGAGCAGCTCGAGCGCGAGGCGCCCGTCGTGATCGTGACCCACGGTCCGGACGGCTCGACGATCCACGCCCCGGACGGGCGCGGCGGCCGCGAGACGCACGCCATCCCGGCGGCGAAGGTCGAGTCGGAGGCCGTGGATCCGACGGGCGTCGGCGACATGTACCGCGCCGGTCTCTTGCGCGGGCTCCGCATCGGCGCGCCGTGGCCGGTCGCCGGACGCATCGGCAGCATCTCGGCGGTCTTCGGGATCGAGTCGCTCGGGCCGCAGCCGCCGCGCTACGCGCCCGGGGACTTCATCGCCCGGTATCGGAGGAACTTCGGCGACGCCGAGGAGCTCTCGCGCCTGTTCGGAGACGGCGCGAAGAAGCCGCCCGGGGGGAGGAAGGCGGCGGGCACGGCGAAGCGCCGGCGCTGACGGCGGGCTCCCGGGCGCGCCGCGTCAGCGCGGCGATACCGCTCTGCGCCGCATCACCGCGGCGGCCTTGCTTCTGCGCCGCGTCACCGCGGCGACCGCGCCGACCTGCTAGACTCCACGTCTCCTGAGAGGCCGCTCCTTGAGCATTCGCGCGCCGCGGCGAGCGGCAGTGTCTTTCTCGCCCAGACACGTCGAGGGAACCCTCGTGGCCCGCGGCCTCCGTCTCGGCGTGGTCTGCGCGCGCTGGAACCCGACGGTCACGGACGGGATGCTCGAGTCGGCGCTCGATACGCTCCGGCGCCGCGGGGCGCTCGAGCGGGACGTCGTCGTCGTGCGGGTGCCGGGCGCGTTCGAGGTTCCGGCCGGCGTGCGGTCGCTCATCGACACCGGCCGGCCCGACGCGGTCGTCGCGCTCGCCGCCATCGTCCGAGGCGAGACGAGCCATCACTCGGTGCTGGGTCACTCCGTGGCCGGAGCCCTGGCCTCGCTGGCCGCGCAGACGGGCGTCCCCGTCGGTTTCGGGATCCTGACCTGCGACACGATGGAGCAGGCCCGCGGACGCGTCGAGAAGGGCGTCGAGGCGGCCGAGGCCGCCATCGAGATGGCAAACCTCCGGAAGCGGCTCAAGCAGGAATTCAAGCGGTGATCGGCTAGCCATGGGTGCGCGACGCAAGGCGCGGGAGCTCGCGCTGCAGATGCTTTACGAGAACGACGTCTCGGGCACCGAGCCGACGGAGATGTTCGGCCGCTCGGACGACCTGAAGAACTCGCCCGAGGGCATCCAGGACTTCACGCGGCGGCTCGTGTCGGGCACGCTCGAGCACCGCGAGGACCTCGACGCGATCATCTCCCGCCAGGCCGACCACTGGCGCCTCGCGCGGATGCCGGTCGTCGACCGGAACATCCTCCGCCTCGCGCTGTTCGAGCTGCTGCACGAGCCGGAGACGCCCCGACCGGTCGTCATCGACGAGGCGCTGGAGATCGCGAAGCGGTTCTCGACGCCGAAGTCGTCCCAGTTCATCAACGGCATCCTGGACGGCGTGCTGAAGGGCCGCCGCGGCGAGGCTCCCTCGCCGTGATGCCCGGCCCACGGGTCGTCGCGCTCGTGCTCGGACTCGCCGCTGCGATCGCCGCCTCCGGACGGGCGGCCGCCGACGAGATTGCCGTCTATCGCGCCGCCGGTCCGGACGCCGCCCTCTTCGACCAGTACGACAACGACGGCTACTCGCTGGCCGTCTCGCGCGCCACGGACGGCAGCCTCTCGCTGACGGTTCACGTGAGCGCCGCGCCGTTGCAGAGCCGTGCCCCGTTTCCCTCGCGCGCGACCGAGCCGGCGCCTCCGCCGTCGCTCGAGCGCGACGCCTGGGTCACGGCCCGGACTTCCGGCGCGCGCACGCAGGCGCAGGCCGTCGAGCGGATCCTCTCGGGCATCGCGTCGGAGGTCCGGTACGACCCCGACCGCGACCGGCGCCAGGATCCCGCCGCGGTGTTCGCGACCCGGCGCGCGCACTGCGTCGGATTCGCCGAGCTCGCCGTCGACCTTCTGCGCCGCGCGGGGATCTCCGCGCGAACGGTCCAGGGAATACTGCGGACGCCGACGAGTGCCGCCGGATACGACGCGTCGATCGGCGGCGTCTACCACCGCTGGATCGAGATCTACTACCCGGACCGCGGATACGTCTTCTCGGATCCGTCCGCGTCCATCAACGTCGTCGACTGCCGCTACGTCCCGTTCGGCCGGCGCGCACTCGAGCGGCCGGGCCATCTCACGCTCGCGCGAACGGAGACGTCGGGCGCTCTCGACTTCCCGGTCTGGAAGGTCGGGGAGGTCTCGCTCCGCGTGCGGCCGACCGCGTCCGACGCGCCCGAGCCCCGGCGCGACTCCGGAAAGTATTAGCCGCAGCTAATACGTCCGCGTCCGCGCCGGACGGCGGGATCCGGCGGGAGCAGCCCCGCGCGGACGACCGGCAGGCTCGACAAGTCGGTTATATTCGCGCCCCGATGTTCGACCGGTATCACCCCTCGATGATCGAGCCGCGCTGGCAGCGGCGCTGGGCCGACGAGCGCGCGGCCTACGTCGACACGTCCGTCCCGGGCGGCGAGTACTACATGCTGAACATGTACCCGTACCCGTCGGGCAGCCGCCTCCACGTGGGCCACGGCCGCAACTACATCCTGGGCGACGCGCTCTACCGGCGCATGCGGATGGCGGGCCGGAAGGCGCTGAACCCGATGGGCTGGGACGCCTTCGGCCTGCCGGCGGAGAACGCGGCGATCCAGAGCGGCGTGCACCCGAGGGAGTACACGCTCGCGAATATCGGCCGCATGAAGGAGCAGCTCTACGCGCTCGGCTGCCTCTACGACTGGTCGAAGGAGCTGGCGTCCTGCGACCCGGACTACTACCGCTGGAACCAGTGGCTCTTCCTCCGGATGTGGGAGCAGGGGCTGGCCTACCGCAAGACGGCGCCCGTGAACTGGTGCCCGGGCTGCCGCACCGTGCTCGCCAACGAGCAGGTCGTGGACGGGCGCTGCGAGCGGTCAGGCGACGCCGTCGAGATCCGCGACCTGACGCAGTGGTTCTTCCGGGTCACGGACTACGCGGACCGCCTCCTCGAGGGGCTCGATCGCCTGACCCACTGGTCCGACCGCGTGAAGACCATGCAGCGGAACTGGATCGGGCGCTCGGAGGGTGCGGAGGTCTTCTTCCGGATCGACGGGCTGACGGAACCGCTGACGGTCTTCACGACCCGGCCGGACACGCTCTACGGCGCGACGTTCCTGGCCCTGGCGCCGGAGCACCCGGCCGTGCCTCAGCTCGCGGCGCGGTCGCCCCGGCGCGCCGAGATCGAGACGTTCGTCGAGCGCGTGCGGCGCGAGTCGCGCCTCGAGCGGGAGGCCGAGGGCGGCGAGAAGGAAGGGCTCGACACGGGCGTCCTCGGCATCAACCCGGCGACGGGCGAGACGATCCCCGTGTGGCTCGCGAACTTCGTCCTGCCCGAGTACGGGACGGGCGCGATCATGGGCGTGCCGGCGCACGACGAGCGCGACTTCGAGTTCGCCCGCAAGTACGGACTCGCCGTCCGGCCGGTGTACCGCGTCGGCGACGCCGATCCCGACGGCGCCGCGATGAACGAGGCGCTGCCGCACGGCGGCGTGCTCGTCCACTCGGGGAGCTGGGACGGCACGCCGAACGGTCCCGAGGCGATCTCCGTGGCGATCCGTTGGCTCGAGGAGAAGGGCTTCGGACGCGGACGCGTCGGCTATCGCCTGCGCGACTGGCTCATCTCGCGCCAGCGCTACTGGGGCACGCCCATCCCCGCGATCCACTGCCCGACGTGCGGAGTGGTTCCCGTCCCCGACGCCGACCTCCCGGTGCGCCTGCCGGACGACGTCGCGTTCCGCGGCGCCGAGGGCAACCCGCTCGAGCAGTCCGAGGCGTTCGTCAAGACCACGTGCCCGAAGTGCGGCGGGCCCGCCCGGCGCGAGACGGACACCATGGACACGTTCGTGGACTCGTCCTGGTACTACCTCCGCTTCCTCAATCCGGCCGACGCCGAGCGGATCGTCGATACGGAGCGCGTCGAGCGGTGGATGCCGGTCGACCAGTACATCGGCGGCATCGAGCACGCGATCCTGCACCTGCTCTACGCGCGGTTCATCTGCCGCGTCCTCTACGACATGAAGCTCGTGTCGATCGAGGAGCCGTTCGAGAGGCTCTTCAACCAGGGCATGATCACGAGCCTCAACCCGGCGACCGGCAAGGTCGAGAAGATGTCGAAGTCCCGCGGCAACACGGTGTCGCCGGACGATCTGATCGCGCGCTACGGCGCGGACACCGTTCGCCTCGCGACGATGTTCATCGGGCCGCCCGAGAAGGAATCCGAGTGGTCCGAGGACGGCGTCGCGGGCGCGCACCGCTTCCTCAACCGCGTCTGGGAGACCGTCTCGCGCGCCGCCGAGGTGACGGGCGTGGGGCAGGCCGCGGTGTCCGCGTCCGCGTCGGGCGACACGGGCCTTCGCCGCTGGACCCACCGCACGATCGAGCGCGTGACCGACGACTTCGACCGCTTCCACCCGCACACCGCGGTGGCGGCGCTCATGGAGTTCCAGAAGGCGCTGGCCGACGCCCTGGAGTCGGGAGGGGAGTCGCCGGCGGCGATCCGAGAGGCGGCGGATACGCTCCTCGAGCTGCTGCACCCGGTCGCGCCGCACGTGACGCAGGAGCTCTGGGAGCGGCTCGGCCATCCCGGGTTTCTCCTCGACCAGGCGTGGCCGCACGCGGACCCGGCGCTCGCGCTTTCGACGGACGTCGTGCTCGTCGTGCAGGTCAACGGCAAGGTGCGCGGCAAGCTCTCCGTCGCGCGCGGTGCGTCGGAGAGCGAGGCGATGGCGCGAGCCCGTGAAGACGAGCGCATTCGCTCGTGGTTCGAGGGCCGGGAGATCACGCGCACGGTATTCGTCCCGGACCGCCTGCTGAACGTGGTCGTGCGGTGAGCGCCCGGAACGTCGCCCGGTGAGCCGCCGGCTGGAGTCGCCGTCGCTCGCTCGTTCCGCTCGCGCCGCGGTCGCCCTCGCGGTCCTCCTCGTCTCGGCGTTCGCCGCATCCGGCTGCGGCTACGCGCTCGTCGGTAAGGGCTCGTCGCTGCCGGACAACATCCGCGTCGTCCAGTTCACGACGTTCGAGAACGCGACGCAGCGCGTCCAGATCGAGCAGCGGTTCTCGGGCGAGATCGCCCGCGAGCTCGCGTCGCGGGGCCGGTTCAAGGTGCAGGCCGGGGCCGCGGGCGCCGATGCGGCACTGACCGGCGCCGTGCTTGGGTTCAACCTGTTTCCTGTCGCGTTCGACAACCAGGGCCGCGCGACGGACTACCAGGTCCAGGTCACGGCGCGCGTCTCGCTCAAGACCGTCCCCGAGGGGAAGGTGCTGTGGGAGAACCCGGCCTACACGTTCCGCGACAACTACTCGTACGCGGCGACGGCGGCCTCCTACGTGGACCTCGAGAACGACGCCATCGACCGGGTCGCCGGGCGCTTTGCGCAGGCGCTGGTCACGAGCCTGCTGGAGGGGTTCTAGGCCCGATCTCCGACACGCCGGATGGTATGCCGCGCGGCCGATTCCCGGATGACGTGCTCGGGGTCAGGCGTCCGATTTTCGGAGCGACGCCGCGAGATCGATTTCGCCCGCTCGGGAAGGAGCTCCGAAAACGGAGGCCTGACCCCATCGAAGCGCGCAGGCCGGACTTGCGGGGTGTCGCGATTCGTAGGCGACTGAGTCGCCGCGGGACTTGCGGGCCGGTCCTCCTACGCAGGGGACTCGGCCGGGGCGGCGGCGCGAAACGACGCGGGATCCCTCGTCGCTTCGCTCTCGGGATGACAGCGCGTGTTTCGCACGCGCAGAGTCACTTCGCCGCGGCCTTCTTCGCCAGCCGGCTCTTGTAGCGCGCCGCGGCGTTGCGGTGGATCACGCCCTTGGCCAGCGCCCGGTCGATCTCCGAGTGCGTGGCGGGTACGGCCTCGCGGCGTTTCGCGGCGTCGGTCTGGCCGTATTTCTTGACGGCGGTGCGCAGGCGCGCGACGCGCGTCCGATTGCGCGCGCGCTTCTGGGCGGACGTGCGGATCCTCTTCTCGGCGGACTTGATGTTGGCCATGTGCCTCTCTCTCAGGTGATCGGGCCGCGCTGCCGGGGACCCGTCGGGGTGCCAGCGATCAGCGGTGGCCGGGATTCGAGCGGCGAACTATACACGATCACGGGGCGACCCGGGGTCGGGCCGGCCGCCGGCTACCGGGTGTCCACTCCGATCGTCTTCAGGCGCGCCTTGGCCAGCCGCGCCTCCTCGGAGGTCGGAAACTCGTGGACGACGTACTGGAGCTGCACGACGGCCTCGGGCTTCTGGCCCGTCTCGAGCATCGCGTAGCCCTTCTTGAGCAGGGCGGCCGCGGCCTTGTCACTCGAGGGCCACTGCTTGAGGAGCTTCTCGAAGTCGGCGATCGACTCGGCGTACTTCTTCTGCGCGAAGTGCGACTCGCCGATCCAGTACTCGGCGTTGTCGGAGAGGTCCGTGTTCGGGTATGACGCGAGGTAGTCCTCGAACCCCTGGATGGCGAGCGCGTAGCGCCCCTTGGAGTAGTCGGCGTACGCGGTGTCGTAGAGCTGCGAGGGCGTCGGGCCCGCTCCGGCGGGTCTCGCCGCCGCGGCGCCGCCCGGTCCCGGGGTGGCGGCCGCTCCCGGTGCGCCGGCCGGAGGCGCCGCCGCACCGCCGGTCGCGGGCGCCGCGCCGCCCCGCAGCCGCGCGAGCTCGCCCTGCGTCTCGGCGATCTGCTGCGAGAGCTGCGAGAGGCGACGGTTCGTGTCCTCGAGCTTCGCCTCGAGCTGCTCCATCTTGGTGGTCAGCTCGCCGAGCTTGACGGCCGTGTCGGCGTTCGACTTCAGAAGCTGCGACGTCTGCGTCGCGACGTTCTGGTTGACCTTGTCGACCTCTTCCTTGCTCGAGGACTTGCGCTCCAGCGTCTGGAGCTGCTTCTGGATGTCGCTCATCTGACGGTGGAGCCCGTCGATGTCCTCGGACGACACGCAGCCGGACGCCGCGACCGCCGCGAGCGCCGCGGCGAGCGGTCCGGCCACCCGGAGGGAGAAGGGGACCCGCAAGGTTACTTGGCCGTGATGACGACGTGGCCGCGGCGGTTCTGCTGCCAGCAGCTTTCGGTGGATTCCGTGCAGAAGGGCCGCTCCTTGCCGTAGGAGACCGTGCGCACGCGCGAGCCGTCGATGCCGAGCGAGTTCAGGTATTCCTTGACCGCGTTCGCGCGCTTGTCGCCGAGCGCCAGGTTGTACGCCGCGGTGCCGCGCTCGTCGCAGTGTCCCTCGACGAGGATCTGGATGGAGGGGTACTTCTTCAGCCACGTCGCGTTCGCCGCCAGCGCCGAGCGCGCGTCCTCGCGCAGGTCGGACTGGTCGTAGTCGAAGAACGCGTCGGTCAGGTACCCCTTCTTGTTCATGAGTGTGAGGTCTTCGTTCAGCACGTTGGCCTCGACGTCACGGTTGGGGGCGGCCGTCGCGGGGGGCGGCACGTTCGTGCCGGTGTCCGGCTTGGCCGTCACCGGAGGCCGGGCCTCCTGGGCCGTCGTCGGAGCCTTCTTCTTGCATCCGGTGGAAAACGCAACCACGGCGACGCATGCGAGCGCCACGATCGGCAGCAACTTGCGACTTCTCTCCATTCCCTAACTCCTATGTCGATTGGACAGAGGCGCCCGACGTTTGTCGGTGCCCACCGGAAGTTGATCATAGCAAAGAACTTGCCGAAAGCACAGAAACTCGCGCACGAGAGCGCGCTCTCGCGTCACGGAAGCCACGCCGGTTGCGTGTGATTGCCTCCCTGGGTGAGCTGCCGCTTGTTCTGCCCGTTTGCGTCCATCGAGTAGATCTGCGTCGAGTTTCCGCGGCGCGACGAGTAGACGATCTTCTCGCCGTCGGGCGACCACGTCGGATGCCCGTTGGACCCCTCCGCGGTGACCTGCACGGTCTGGCCGCTCGCGAGGTCCATCACGCAGACGTTGAAGTCGCCCTCGTTGCGGCACGCGAACGCGATGCGCGCGCCGTCCGGCGAGAACGTGGCCTCGTCGTTCCAGTTGCCCGCGTACGTGACGCGGCGCGCGCCGCCGCCGTCCGCGTCCATGACGTAGATCTGCGGCGTGCCGGTCAGGTCGGACGTGTAGACGATCTGCCTCCCCGTCGGCGACCACGCCGGCGACGCCTCGAGCGCGCGGCTCGTCGTGAGCCGCCGCAGCGAGCCGCCGTTGACGCCGACCGTGTAGATGTCGGTGTTGCCCTTCGACGATCCCGCGAATGCGATCGTCGCGCCGTCGGGCGACAAAGACGGAGACGCGTTGAGCTCGACGCCCGTCTGCACTTCCTTCTTGTCGCTGCCATCGAGGTTCATCGTCCAGATCTGCGGGTACAGCCTGACGTAGTTCGTGTACACGGCGCGCGCCCCCGAGCCGCTCGGGTTGATCGCGATCGACTTGTGCGACGTGAGCTGGCGGACGTTGCGGCCGTCGAAGTCCATGGCGAAGATCTCCTTCGTTCCGGCCTGCTCGGTCACGAAGAGGATCGTCGAGAGGAACGTCCCGGTCTTGCCGGTGAAGTACTTCACGATGTCGTTCGCGAGGGTGTGCGCGATCCGCTCGACGTAGCCCGCGCCGCCCGTGTACTTCCGGCCCATGATGAGCTTCTTCGACTTGAGGTCCCAGACCCGCGCCTCGACGGCCACGGTCTCGCCGGTCACCGTCGCGCGCGTGTCGACGAGAGCCTCCGCGCCGGTGCCGAGCCAGCGGTCCGCGGCGTCGCCGGTGGTCGGGTCGCGGTACTGGGCGGGAGGATAGAGCGCCGGCTCGGCGACGGTGAACGCGCCGGCATAGTCGAGGTCGGAGCGCAGCGTCGCCGTGAAGGGATCCGCGATCTTGGACTGCAGCTCGGCGCCGGGCGTGTAGAGCGACGGTACGGCGAGAGCGAGCCGCCGGCCGGCCCCGCCGCGGATCGTGACCTGGATGTCCTCCGCCGGCGCGGGCGTCGGGGCGGGAGCGGGCGGCGCCTGCGCCGCGGCCGCGGCCGCGAGAATCACGAGGGTCAGGACGGCGAGTCCGATGCGAGAGGCGAGCGTTCCGGTCGAGAGTCGTCTCATTCGAACACCACCTGGATGCCGAGGTGCGGGCCGGGGTAGCCGGCCGGCAGCGGGGGCAGCGGGGAGGACGCGAGCACGGCGCGCAGCGCCGCTCGGTCCACGAAGGGGAAGCCGCTCGAGGTCACGAGGCGCGCGTCCGAGATCGTGCCGTCGCGCTCGATGACGAAGTGCACGACGGGGTTCGTCCGCACGTCCTGCACGGGCTTGAGCCAGTTCAGTCCGATCGCGTCCACCATCCCCTGAAGATAGATCGGATAGTCGAAATCCTTCTGGTCGAGTTGCACGCCGCGGAAG
>DATBBK010000247.1:0-9769 GCA_036271035.1 Thermoanaerobaculia bacterium
GTTCTGGTTCTTGACCGAGAACCAGACGTCGCCGCGCTGATCCACGAACATCCAGAAGGAACCGTTCTCGAGTCCGCCCCCGCCCGCGGGGCTGACCGGCCCGAGGTCCTTCTTTTCGCCGCTCACGGTGTCGATGCGGAACACGCACGACGGCAGCGCGGCGTCGTGGCTCAGCAGAAACACGTAGAGGTAGTTCCGCTTCGGGTCGACCCCGACGCCGGAGTACGCGGTGAAGCCGGGCCGGATGACGCCGTAGTCCCGCATCTTGCCGGTCGCGAGCTCGTAGCCCAGCGCGTGCGAGCCGGTCCACGTCTTGTAGGAGTCCGGCTTCTCCGCCGAGAAGTGCGTCGCCATGTAGAGCCAGCCGTTCGCCTCGACGACGTCGCTGTGGATCTTGCCCTGCGGATTCGTGGCGACGTCCTCGCCGCAGACCTCCGTGATCTCGTGGACGAGCTCGGTGATCTCGCCGGTCTTCGTGTCATACTTGAAGAACGACGCGCCGTGGTGGGCCGAGTGCGTCGAGCTCGCGAAGTAGACGTTCCCGTCGGAGGCGAGCCGGATCCCCTGCCACTGCCCGTCGAGCTCGCGCTTGTACTTGTTGAGCGCGAACGTCCGGACCTTCTGCTCCTGCTTCGAGGACGCCTGCACGTCGGCGGGCTTGGGGGCCGGCGGCGTCGCGGCCTCGGGGAGGGCGGGAACGCGAAGAAGCGCCAGCGCAACGAGCGTCACGGCGGCCGCGCGGCGCGACGAGCGCGTCACGAGGCCTCGGAGCGGGAAACGGCCCTGATCCGCATGACAAGTCCTCCTCGACGGCGGCGCCCGGAGCCTAGCAGGACGCACGGACCCGTCCCGATCGGCTCCCGATGTCCTGGCGCTGAGCACGCATCTTGCACGGATCTGGCCGCGATGCCCGGAGTCACCGGTTGGGTACCGGCTCCTCTCCCGCCTCTTTCCCGAGTAGCGGGCCGAGGTCTATGCGGTGGAGTCCAGAGGAATCACGTGGTCAACGGAATTGCTGCCTTTCGCAGCCCTTCCAACTCCAAGGAGGTCTCATGAAACGAGTTCTCGCGCTCTGTCTCGTGCTCGGGTTCAGCGTGGCATCGGTGGTGTTCGCCCAGGACGCGTCCCAGAAGACCGAAAAGATGTCGGGAAAGATGATGACCGGAACGGTCACGAAAGTGGACAGCGCCTCGAAGAGCATGACCGTGAAGGACGATTCGGGCAAGGAGACGACGGTGTACTGGGACGACAGCACGAAGGTCAGCGGCGGCTCGCCGACGGAGGGAGCCACGGTGATGTTCGCGACGATGGACAAGGACGGAAAGACGGTCGCCACGCAGATCACGACCAAGCCGAAGTACTAGCCTCGGAATCGGTTTCCGTTTCGCCAGAGGGGCGCTGCGCTGCGGCGCCCCTTTTTGTGTCCACGTCCGCGGCCTCGCGTCTCCCGATAAGCTCACCCCGATCTCGTCCGAAGGGAGGCAGGCGATGGACAACTTCCTCGATGCCAAGTCCATGATCACGCCCGGAGTGGCCGGCACCCTCGTCATGCTCCTGACGAACGCGCTGTCGAACAACTTCTCCCTGCCGGGGAAGTGGGTCGCGCTCGTGCTGAGCTTCGTCTGCGGCCTGCTGGTCTTCGGCGACAAGAAACTGAGTGTCGGTCCCCGCGTCGCCTTCTACGTCGTCAACTCGTTGATCATCTTCGCGACGGCCGTCGGCGCGAACGGAATCGGCGCGGCCGCGTCGACCGAGCCGCAGGCTGCCCCGGCGGCGGTCGCCGCTGCGCCCGCGACGCCGACCGCCGTCGCGGCTGCACCGACCGCCGCACCCGCCTCGACTCCCGGGGTCGTCGCACGAACGCCGAGGCCGATCGAACGGCTCAAGGAGCAGCCCGCGTTCTTCAAGCCATGGCTCGCGCGAGCCGCGGAGGTCCAGACACCGCACTGAGCACCGAGTCCCGCCGGTCCGCGGAGAACAGCCGACCTGCCCGCCCGTCAAACGCGCGGCATGACCCGCAGCTCCGGCGCCGGCTTCGGCGCGTTCGCCCCGAACGAGCCCGGCTTCTGCGCCCATCCGGCCGCGAGCGCGTCGAGCTCCGCCAGCATCGCGCGCGCCGAGGCCGAGTCCGCGAAGCGATACGACGGCGGCCGCTCTTCGAGCGCCCCGTATGTCTTCGTCCCCTCCCTCTGCGAGAACGCTCGCTCGATCTTCGCGACGTTCTGCTCGAGCAGACTCATCATCGAGCGCAGCCGCACCCAGCAGTGGTTGTCCCACGTCAGGATCGTGCCGGACGGCGGCTGATCGGAGAAGCGCTCCGCGAGCACACTCGCGGCGTAGCCGCCCCGCTCGCTCAGGGCCGCGATGAGCTCCGGCGGCATCGTCAGGTTGATGCCGCCCTCCTCGTCTCGGAGGTGGATCTGAGCGACGCGATCCCGATAGCCGGGGACCTTGAGCTGGATGTTGTCGCGCCAGTTCTGCATCGTGTCGACGATCCGCGCGAGGAACCAGAACAGCTCGGACGCCCTCCCGCCCTCGGGCGGGTTGGACCAGACCTCCGTCAGGCCGTCGCCGTTCGTGCTCGGCAGCCAGACGTTCTTCGTCTCGTCCTTCGGGTCGTACGCAAAGCGCGGGTGGAAGGGCGTCAGGTCGAACGCGAACGTCGGCCAGCGCGGGATCGGTCCGTCGAAGAAGTGGATCGGAAAGTTGCTCGTGATCCCGCCGTCGGTGAACCAGCACCGCGTCAGCCGCGGCTCGCCGGGAGCGCCGCTCGCGTCCTTCGCCGCCCAGCTGAAGTCGAAGCCCCACAGCGGGACCGCGCTGACGAGCACCGGAAAGCTGAGGCTCATGCGCACCGCGACGACGACCGGAATGTCTCCGGCGCGCGGCAGCGGGACGAGGCCCTTCTGCTCCGCGATCGCGGTGAGGCGCGGGTCGTGGTCGGACGAGCGGCGCCGGTGGCGCTTCATGAACTCCACGATCCGCGGCGAGAAGAGCCGGCCGAGCTCTGCGGGGTCGAAGAACAGGCGGTCGGATTCGAACGGCAGGCGGTACGGCCGGCCCTGCGTGAGGTTCGTCGTCATGACCTCGAGGTTGATGCGCCGGCCGCCCGCGTCGACCTCGAGACGGCGGCGGTCGTCCTCCGTCGGCGCGCCCCAGAGGTCGGCGAACGTGAGCGGGTCCTCAGGCGCGTACCCATCCGGCCGGTCTCCGCCCCGATCGTTCCCGAACGCGACGGCGTCGAGCCGCGTCTCGAGCCAGTCCGTGAGCGGCGGCGGATCGCCCGGCGCGGCCGGGTCGCCCTGACCCGTGCAGATCCCGAAGCCGTGCCGCGTCGTCGCCCGGACGAGATCCAGGAACACGGCCACGACGAACGGAACGGTGATGCCGAGCAGCAGCGGCAGGAGCGAGAGGAGGAGCACCACGAGTCGCGTGACGAGGCTGTCGCTCGCGCGCGACGCGTAGATCACGAGCGCGGCCGCCGGCACGAGGCCGATCACGAACGCGCCCGCGTACTGCACGAGCGCCGTGCCCGCGACGCGAAGCGCCTTGCGCCAGCGATCCGGTCCGAGAAACGCGAGGAGGAGACGGAACAGCCGCCGCGCGTCGGGCGCCGGGCGGACGAGAGCGAGCAGGAACGACGTGCCCGACGGCGTCGTCGAGCCGAACGTCGCGGGGTATGTCGCGAGCTCGTCGAACCCCGCGCTCGAGCCGCGCGCGGAGCGCCGGAACTCGGCGGCCGCGAAGAGCGCCGCCGCGATCGCTCCGGCGCTCGCTCCCCCGATGCTGCGCAGGGTGTACCGCCGCGCGAGCGCCACGCCGGCGGCGGGATAGACGACGCCGCTCGTGATGCCGCCCTTCATGATGACGTCGCAGTGCCGGGGCGGCGGGACGGACGGGACGGGAGCGGGGACGGCCGCCTTTGGAGCGGCGGAGGGTGGGGGCGCGCTCATGGGTTCCTCCCTGGAGTCGGCCCAGCATCGCACGGGGAGGCGGACAGACGATGACCGGCCGCCGGACTCCGGATGCGAATGCATCGCGCCGGCGCCGTCCGGCGGCGCTATCCTTGGTGGGTGCCGAGGATGGCCCGGGCCGTGTTCGCCTGCCTCATCGCCGCCGCGCTGCTCGCCCTGCCCGGCTGGACCGCCGGCGCCCGCGGCGCGAGCTGCTGCGGGGACGACTGCTCGCCCTGTCCCCTCTCGTTCTGCAAGACGACGCGCGCGGATCGCGCTCTCGTCCCGGCGCCGGCGGCGCTCGCGCCGGCTCCCGTCGCTCTCATTCGCGTGACGGCCGCCGCACCGTTCGCGATCCCGAGCGCCGCCGCCGTTCCGACGTTTGCCGGTCCGGGGTCGTTTCGGCCGATGCGGAACTGATCGTCGTCCTCCGATCGACGGCTCTCGTTTTCGACGAACCGTGAAAAGGAGATGACGATGAAGAAGCTGATCGCGGGTCTGGCGATTTTCGTTCTCGCCTCGCTCGCGCCGTTGCCGGCGAGCACCGCAATGACGTGCGAGCTGACGGGCGCCAAGGTCGAGAGCTGCTGCTGCGTGGAAAAGGACGGACACATGGTCTGCACGCTCACCGGAGAGATCGTCTCGTCCTGCTGCTGCAGCTAGCGGGTCGGAATCGGATTCGGAATTCGAAGGCGCCGGGCGGTCTCGCCGTCCGGCGCCTCTTTCGTCTGCGACACATTAGCCGCGGCTAATACGTTACGCCTCGCCCCTACTTCTCGTCCTCCTCATCGGCGAGCTCCTCGACGGACTCCCTCGTCTTGTCGGTGAAGATCGACCCGGAGCCGCCGCCCGAGCCCTGGGTGGCGCCGACGCCCCCCATTCCACTGCCGTGATGGATGGCGCCGCCGACGTCGGTGTTGTTGGGATAGCCGCGATACCCGTGGCGGCGATGCTTCTCGTGCCGGTGGATTTCTTCCGGCTCCGATTTCGTGTCGCTGCTCTTCGGCCGGGCGTCCTGTTCAGGGGACGTGTCCTTCGTCATGAGGCACTCCTTTCGCAGGCCTCATGACCGTGCAATCCGTCTGCCGGAATCTGGCCGCTCAGTCCTCGTGTGGGCGGGTCACGTCACGCGGCGCGCGGTCCTTCTGACCGGGCGGTTCCGGCGCGCGGGCCGCACCCCGCCGGTGCCACGCGCCGCCGCGCATGACGAGCGTCGGCTCGCGGAGCGCGTCGACGTCCTCGAGCGGATTGCGCCCGACGACGAGCAGATCCGCGCGACGCCCCGCCGCGATCGTCCCGATCTCGTCGCCGTCGCCGAGGAACTCCGCCGCTCCGGACGTCGCCGCGCGGATCGCCTCGTACGGCGTCAGGCCGGCGGCCACGAGGTCCGCGAGCTCGTCGTGGAGCGAGACCCCCGCCGCGGTATAGCCGATCCCGGAGTCGGTGCCGGCGAGCAGGCGCGCGCCCGCGTCGCGCAGCGCCCGGACGAAGAGCGCGCGGTTGCCGAGCACGGCGGCGCGGGTCGGGCCGTCGGTCGAACGCGTGATGACCTCGATGACCGACATCGTCGGGCAGTTCCACGACCCGGCCGAGGCGGTTCGCGCCGCGAGCGCGGGCATCCTCGAGGCGTCCACGTGGATCCACGCGTTCGCCGCCGACGCGCCCGAGTCCGTGGTGACCGCGACGCCGTATCCCGTCAGGTGCTCGATCGACGCCATCCCCGAGTCCAGCGCGTGCGCGATCGGAACCGCGAACGGCACGTGCCCCACGACGCGGATCCCGCGCTGCCGGGCGGACGCGACGATCGCGTCGAACACCTCGGGTGAGAGGCGGTTGTAGATCTTGATGAAGCGCCATCCCGCCGCGACCTGCGCCGCGACGACGCCGTCCGCGAGCGCGGGATCCTCGACGATCTGGGTCTGCGGCCACGACGGCGGGTTCGCGTCGAGGCCCGGGCTCGCCGAGTAGATCGCCGGCCCGTCCAACTCGCCGCTCTCGATCTGTGCGATGACCGCGGGCAGGCCCGTCGTGCCCCACATGTTCCGCACGGACGTGACACCGGCGTCGAGGTACGCCGCGAGATCCGCCGTGCGCACGTGGACGTGCATGTCGATCAGACCCGGCACGACGTACGCGCCGTCGGCGTCGTAGAGGATCGCATCGGCGGGAACCGGGATGGTTCCGTCGGGCGCGACGGCCTGGATCCGGCCATCCCGGACGACGACGGTCTGGCTCGCGACGGTCCGCTCCGAGTCCATCGGGACGAGCGTCGCGTGGCGGATCACGATCGCCCGCGGCGCGGCGGCTCCCGCCCCGCGAGAGACGTCGGCCGGCGCGGCGAGCGCAGCGGCCGCGGCCAACGCGGCGAGAACCATCCGGCGCGTCGGTGTCACGGCCGGAGTCTAGGGCGCGAGGGGGCGTCGGGTCATCGGGAACTGCTTGGGGCGTCTTGCCCGGACGCACGCTCCCCGGTAGCGTTCCACCGTTTGGAAGCCGTGAAAACGGAATCGGGAGCCGAGGCCGGCGAGCGAGGCCACGACCTGTCGCTGTGGCCGACGACCGCGCTCGTGGTCGGTCACACGATCGGCGTCGGCGTCTTCCTGACGCCGGCGGAGATCCTCGGCACACTGGCCTCGCCGCGCTGGGTCCTCGCGCTGTGGGTTGGCGTCAGCGCCCTCGTCCTCTGCGGCGCGATGACGTTCGGCGAGCTCGCGGCGCGCGTCCCCGCCGGGGGCGGCCTCTACGCCTACATCCGGCGGGCGTGGGGCGGCCGGCTCGCCGCGCTCTACGGCTGGCAGTGCCTGCTCGTGCTCGACCCCGGCATCACCGGCGCGCTCGCCGCGGGGCTCGCCGGTTACGCCGCGATCCTACTTCCGGGAAGGTCCGTCGCGCCGCGATGGATCGCGATCGCCGCGATCTGGACTCTCGCCGTCCCGCCGCTGCTCGGGCTCCGGGCCGGCGCCCGGTTCATTTCCGTGCTGACGGCGCTGAAGCTCGCGATCATCGCCGCCTTCGTGCTCCTCGCGTTCGCGGGCGGCGCCGGCGACTGGAGCCGGGTCCTCGCCCCGGCGACGCGGCCGCACGGCGCGAAGCCTCTCGGCGAGGCGCTCGCGATCGGGATCGTCGGCGTCTTCTATTCCTTCGGCGGTTTCTGGGAGGCGGCGCGCGTCGCGGACCGCGTGCGCGATCCGCGGCGGACCGCGGCGCGAGCCCTGCTCCTCGGCGTCGGCGCCACCGCGCTCGCCTACGTCGCGACCACGGTGGCGTTCCTCTATCTCGTTCCTGCCGCGGCCGTGACCGATCCGGCCGCGTTCGCGACGCGGGCCGGCACGGCGCTGCTCGGCGCGCGCGGTCCGGCCGTGCTCGCCGCCGCGATCGTGCTCTCGGCGGCCGGGAGCGCGGCGGCCCTGCTGCTGATGGCGCCACACATGTACCTCGCGATGGCCGGCGACGGCGCGCTGCCCCGCCGCCTGGTCCGCAGTGACGCGCGGCCCTCGCGCCCGGCGCGCGGCACGATCCTTCTCGCCGTGCTCGCCAGCGTCCTCGCGCTCGCCGGCTCCTTCCGGCAGATCGTCGGATTCTTCATGTTCCCGATGCTGCTGTTCCTCATCGCCGCGGCGGCCGCGCTGTTCCGGCTCCGCCGGGACGAGCCCGTCTCGCCCGGCTTCCGCGCGCCGCTCTATCCCCTGACGCCGGTCCTCTTTCTCGTCCTTCTCGCCGGCGTCGCGGCCGCGGTCGCGGCGGCGCAGCCGATCCCGGCGCTGGCCGGAACACTCGTCGTGCTCGCGGCCGGCGCGGCGCACGGCCTCCTGCGCCGGAGGGCGGGTTAGAGTCGCCGCATGACCTGGATCAAGACGATTCCCGAATCCGAGGCGAACCAGGCGCTGCGCGACGCACTCGCGAAGGAGCGCGCGCTCTACCCGCGCGAGTACGCGGAGCCGACGCGGGTCGTCGCGGACCAGGCGCAGGGCATCGTCGCGTCGCATTCGCTGATTCCCCAGGCGCTGTACCACGCGTTCGCCACGTTCGGCGCGCTCATGTCCCCGGAGCTCCCGCTGCAGCGGCGTCAGCACGAGATGATCGCGACGGTCGTCTCCCTGACGAACCACTGCCACTATTGAATCGAGTCGCACGCAGAGTTTCTGCGTCGGGTGACCCTGGACGAGGAGCTGGTCGCGGCGCTGCGCCGGGACTACCGCACGGCTCCGATCGAGGAGCGTGAGCGCGTCATGCTCGACTACGCCGTGGAGCTGACGCGCGACGCGACGCGCATCGGGCCGGCCCACCACGACCGGCTCCGCGCCGCCGGCTTCGACGACACCGGCATCCTCCAGATCACGCTGATCGCGTCGTGGTTCAACTACATCAACTGCGTCGCGGACGCGCTCGGCGTCGGACGGGACGGCCCCCCGCCGCCCGCCGGCGGCTCCGGTCCGGCCTCCGGCTAGCCGCTCATCCAGCCCTTGCTCTGATACTCCATGTACGCCGCGGTGCGCGCGGCGACGTCGCGGCCGTAGTAGCGCTCGACGACGCGCAGCGCGAGGTCGATGCCCGAGGACAGCCCTCCCGCCGTGGCCAGCGTCGCCGACGACTCGACGAAGCGCAGGCCGCGACGCAGCTCGACGTCGGGGAAGGCCTTCGCGAAGCGGTCGTAGAAGTCGTGATGCGTCGTGGCGGCCTTGCCCTTCAGGAGGCCCGCCTTGCCGAGCTGGAACGCGCCCGTGCAGACCGACATCGTGAGGTCCGTCTTCGGGCTGGTCGACTGCAGCCACGCGGTGAGCGCCGGGCTCCCGCGCTGCGCGCCGACGACGATCAGGTGCGGCTGCGGCGCGTCCTGAAACGCGTAGTCGGGAACCAGCTGCAGACCCGCGGAGCCGCGCACCGGCTTCGTCGAGTCGCCGACCGTGAAGAGGCGGAATCCCGTGTCGTCGCCGGGAACGTCGACGTCCTGGTACACCTCCCAGGGCCCGGCGAAGTCGATCACGGTTGCCCCGTCCGTCAGCGCGACGGCCACGCGGATCGGACCCGTCGTCGGCGGCTTCAGGGGCGGCGCGCCTCCCGAGCCGCCCGGATCCGAGGCCCGCAGCGGCCCGCCCGGGACCATCGACAGCACGCCCAGCGACGCGGCGCCGGCGAGGAATTCTCGTCTCTTCATCGGCTTGCCTCTCCTTCCCCTAGACATACGACAGGAGAGCCGGCGGGTTTCATGAACGCACGCCGCTCGTCATATGTTGGGCCCGGGTCGGAACAGGAGGACGAGATGGCCGACGGCGCCTGCACCCACATCGAGGCGGTCGAGAACGTGAAGAAGCCACCGAAGAAGCGCGAGTGCGAGGACTGCGTGAAGATCGGCGCGAGATGGGTTCACCTGCGGACCTGTCAGGAATGCGGCGGCACGCGATGCTGCGACTCGTCGCCGAACCAGCACGCGAGCAAGCACGCGGCGGCGTCGGGCCACCCGGTCATCGCGTCGGCGGAGCCGGGCGAGCGCTGGCTGTATTGCTACCCGGACGACGCGTTCGCGGAGTACTGAGGCGCTGAGGCGCTGAGCCGCTGAGCCGCTGAGCCGCGCCCGGGGTCAGGTCTTCGCGTTTTCGGAGCGACGACGCGAAATCCATCCTGCCACGCTGCAAAACAGCGACGAGAACGAAAGACCTGACGCCATCGAAGCGCGCGGGCCTGACTTGCGGCCTGCTGCTTTCCGTAGGCGACTAAGTCGCCGCGGGACTTGCGGGCCGGTCCTTCTCCGCCCGTCACCGAGCCGGGCACTTCCGTAACGTCCCATAACTTTGCGGTTGCGGCTTCGTATAGGCTGC
>DATBBK010000248.1:0-6947 GCA_036271035.1 Thermoanaerobaculia bacterium
TTACGCGACCGACGCGGCCGTCGGCAAGGGCACGAAGGTCGCCATGACGGTCGCCGACGGCCCGCCGATCACGTACTCGGTGGCCGCGCTGCCGGGCTCGAAGAACCCCGCCTCCGCCGAGGCGTTCGTCGCCTTCCTGTCGGGCCCCGAGGGCCGCGCCGTCTTCACGAAGCGGGGCTTCGTAACCTTCCCTGAGTCTTGAGCGCCGAAGATCTCGGGATCCTCTGGCTGACCGTCCGCGTCGCCGCGATCGCGACGCTGGTGAACCTGCCCATCGGCGTGGCCATGGGCTGGGCGCTCTCGCGTTCGCGCGGGCCGGTTCGAACGCTGGCCGAGACGATCCTCTCGCTGCCGCTCGTGCTGCCGCCGACCGCCGTCGGCCTGCTGCTGTTGACGACGCTGCGCCGCAACGGTCCGCTCGGGCGCGTCCTGGAGTCCGCCGGCATCGAGATCCTCTTCACCGCGCGCGCCGTGGTGATCGCGAGCGCCGTCATGTCTCTGCCCTTCCTCGTGCGGTTCGCGCGAACGGCCTTCGAGGAGGTCGACCCGCGCCTTCTGGCGATGGCGCGGACCCTGGGCGACTCGCAGTCGGCGGCGTTCCGGCGCGTCGCGCTCCCGCTCGCCTGGCGCGGGATCGCCGCCGGCACGCTCCTCGCGTTCTCCCGCGCGCTGGGAGAGTTCGGCGCGACGATCCTCGTCGCCGGCAACATCCCCGGGCGCACGCAGACGCTCGCGCTCGCGATCTTCCAGCGGAGCCACATCGGTCAGGACGACGCCGCGATGCGCCTCGTCGCCGTGACGGTCGTCCTCGCCTTCGCGGCCGTCCTCGCCACCGAGATCCTGACCTCGCGCCGCGCTCATAGAACCGACGCGAAGGAGGCGGACCTCTCGTGATCCGGCTCGACGTCCGGCTGCCGCTGCCGCGCTTCACGCTGCGCGTCGAGGCGGAGCTCGCCGGTGGCATCGCGGTGCTGGGCCCGTCCGGGTCCGGCAAGACGTCGCTGCTCGAGACGATCGCCGGGCTGCGGCCGCGCGCGAGAGGCCGGATCAGCGTGGACGGCGTCGCTCTGATGGACGACACGCCGGGTATCCGCCTTCCGCCCGAGAGGCGCGGCGTCGGGTACGTGCCGCAGGACGCGCTGCTCTTCCCGCACCGCGACGTCGCCGCCAACGTTCGGTTCGGGCTGAAGGGCGGAGCGCCGGCGCAGCTCTTCCAGGAGCTGGTCGAGATCCTCGAGATCGGTCCTCTGCTGCGGCGCTTCCCGAACGCGATATCGGGCGGCGAGCGTCAGCGCGTCGCGCTCGCGCGCGCCCTCGCCACGCAGCCGAGGCTCCTGCTGCTCGACGAGCCCCTCGCGGCGCTCGACGTCGAGCTGAAGGAGCGGATCCTCCCGTACCTGCTGCGCGTCCGCGACGCGGTGGGCGTCCCCTTCCTCTACGTGACGCACAACGCGGGCGAGGCCGCCGCCGTCGCGGAGGAGGCGATCCTGCTGCGGCGCGGCGAGGTCGTCCGCCACGGTCCCGTGGACCGGGTCCTCGCCGCCATGGCATCCGAGCGCGTCGACCCGGCGGCCCGCTACGAGAACGTGCTCGCCGGCGTCCTCGAGCCGCGCGGCGAGGGGGCCGGCGAGACGGCGGTGTTCCACTCGAACGGCGGGCGCCTGATCGTGCCGGCGCCGTCGGACGCGGCGCCGCCGGGGCGGACGGTGTTCTCGGTCGCGCCCGAGGACATCCTTGTGTCGGCCACGGCGCCCGAGGGCGTGTCGGCGCGCAATCGGCTCTTCGGGCGCGTGGTCGCCGTCCGCGAGGACGAGACGGGAACGTGGGTCCGCGTCGAGGCCGAGGGCATCCCTTGGACGGTCCGCCTGACGCGCGCGGCGGAGCACGAGCTCGCGCTCGCCCCGGGCGCTCAGGTCTGGCTGACGATTAAGGCGCACTCGTTCCGAAGAATCTCGTGAGGAGATCTTCGGAAGCCGGCGGTCGGAAGGTCACGAGTTTCCGTTGTCGCTCTCGAGCTCCCCGGAACGTCTCGCTTCGTCCCGAGTTTCGAATGGCTCGTCCGCGGGACGTTGCCGCGGCGACGCGCGCGTCCTAACGTGGCGACATGTTCGCCGCGCTGCCCGCGCTCGCCGGGATCCTGGCTCTCACGGTCGGCGACGCGGAGGTCGCGCGCGAGACCTCCGACGCTCCATCTCAGCAGGCCGCGTCGCCGCGGCCGTGCACGTCGACGGAGCATCGCCAGTTCGATTTCTGGATCGGCGAGTGGAACGTCACGCTCCCGACCGGCAAGCCCGCGGGACGGAATCGCATCACGCCGCTCCTCGGCGGCTGCGCGCTTCGCGAGGAGTGGAGCGGCGCGACCGGGTCGCGCGGCACGAGCCTGAACACCTACGACGCGCCCGCGCGCAAGTGGCGCCAGACATGGGTGGACGACGCGGGCACGGTGCTCGTCCTCGAGGGACGATTCGAGAAGGGCCGGATGACGCTGCAGGGAGAGCTGCCGGCCGACGGCGGCCGCGCCGAGAAGCAGCGGATCACGTGGACGCCCCAGTCGGGCGGCACGGTCCGCCAGCACTGGGAGAGATCGAGCGACGGCGGGCGGACGTGGAAGACGGAGTTCGACGGGACGTATCGGAAGGTGTCGTAGAGGCGCTCCGCGCCTGGCCCCGGCCGCAGGGGCGGGGCTTGCCCCCGCCCCCTCTCGAACGAACATCGGCCGCGACAGCTCCGTCTGAGCGGGCGGCCGCAAGGGCCGCCCCTACGAACCGAGGTCCGAGACGCTACCGCACCAGCCCTTCGTCAGCCGCGTCAGTCCCGTCCCGCCCACGTCGATCACGTAGACGTCGTCGAGGTCCGACGTCTTCAACGAAACCTCTTCCGTCCGCCGACCAGCGCTTTACCTGTCATCCCGAGGAGCGAGCGACGAGGCCCCCCCCTTCTTCCGCACTGCACGAGTCGATCGCAGCCCGGCGCCGAAAGGGATCCCTCGCTGCGCTCGGGATGACAGGAAAGATTTCACCGCACCCCCGCCAACCCCTTTGTCAGCCGCGTGAGTCCCGTCCCGTCCACGTTGATCACGTAGACGTCGTCGAGTTCCGACGTCTTCGCCGAGAACAGGATCCGACGCCCGTCCGGCGACCAGCTCGCCTGCGACCAGACGTCCATTCCCTCCGTCAGCGGCGACACACGTCCGCTGCCGACGTCGAGCAGGTAGAGGTCCCGCGTCCCGCCGCGCGTCGAGACGAACGCGATTCGGGACCCGTCCGGCGAATACGACGGCACCTCGTCGACGAAGTCGCCGCTGCCGATCAACAGCGGCGTGACGTTCGTCGTCGCGACGTCCATCGAGAAGAGGCGGTTCTGCCCCATCGGGTCCGCGTGAAACGCGATCGTCCGGTCGCCCGGGCCCCACGTCGGGACCTGGCTGCTCCATGCGTTCTCGGTCAGCGCGCGCGAATTCTTGCCGTCGGCGTCCGCGAGCCAGAGGTCCCAGTGATACTTCTCGCCGCGGAGGCGTCCTCGCATGAACGCCAGACGCTTGCCGTCCCGCGACGGCTCGGGGACGCCATCGAACGCGCCGGTCCCAATCAATCGCTTGGCGTCTCCTCCCTCCTCCGGGATCTCGTACAGCGACACCTGCCCCTCGACCTCCCAGTCCCGCGGCGACTGGAAGAGGATCCTCTTCCCATCGCGCGACCACTGCGGGTGCGCGTCGCGGCCGGGCGACGACGTCAGCCGCCGCGGCGCGCCGCCGTCCGCGTTCATCGTCCAGATCTCCCAGTCGCTGCCCTCGCGCGTCGAGCCGAACACGATGCGGCGCCCGTCCGGGGACCAGGCCGGCCACGCGTTCTCGTAGCCCGTGCTCGTGACGGGCTTCGGATTGCCGCCGTCCGCGTCCATGACGAAGATCTCGAACCGCCCCGGCGCGTCCGAGTAGTACGCGATCCGCTTTCCGTCCGGCGACCAGTTGAGCTCGTACTCGGTCGCCGAGTTCCGCGTCAGGTTCCTCGGATTCCCGCCGTCCGCGTCCATGGCGTAGATCTCCGGCTTGCCGCCGTCGCGCTCGGAGAAGAACGCGATCGTGCGCCCGTCCGGCGACATCTTCGCGCCCGCGTCCCCGCCGGGCGCGCTGGTAAGCCGCCGCGCGTTCGCGCCGTCGGCGTCCATGATCCAGACGTCCGCCCCCTTCGCCTTGCCCGCGGAGTACACGATGCGACGGCCGTCCGGCGAGAACGACGCGTGCCCCGCGCCGTCCGATCGCGTGAGGCGGCGCGGATCCGTCCCGTCCGCGTTCGCGACGTAGACCTCGGTGTGACCTTCGCCGGCGCGGTCGGAGTCGAACACGACGCGCCTCCCGTCCGGTGACCAGAACGGATGCCGCGCGAACTCGTCCGTCCTCTGCGCGCCGGGATGCGTCAGGCGCCTCTCGTCGCCGCCGTCCGGCCGGATCGCGTACAGGTTCCACACGCCGTCGCGGTCCGAGTCGAAGAGGATCCATGCCCCGTCGGGCGACCACGCGGGGTGCGTGTCCTCGCCGAGGCTCCAGGTGAGCCGCCGCTCGCCCGCGCCGTCGGCGCCGATCACGTAGAGCTGCGTGTGCCCCTCCCGTTCGCTCTGGAAGACGAGGCGCCGGCCGTCCGGCGACCACGACGGGTTGATGTTCAGGAAGATCGTGCGGGAGGGCGCCGGGGCCGGCGTGGGACTCGGTGCCGGTGCCAGTGCCGCGGCGAGCAGGAGCGCGAAGGCGTTCGTCAGCATGGCCATCCGTACGGACTCCGCGCCGCCATGGTTGTCCCAAGAACGCGGCCCGCGGGACGCGTCCGCGCGGCCGCCGTCGCTAGCGGGTCGCCTCGCCGGCGAGCGCCACCGGAGCGGCGGCCGGCTGACTCTCGAGCCACTTCGCGACCGCCTCGCGGTCGTCGCCCTTCAGGCGCCGGAGCACGCCGTCGCGATGCGACGCGATCGTCCCGGAACGGTCGAACGGCATCCGCTCGTACATCTTGCCGCCGGGCTCGTGGCACGGCGTGCAGCGCGCGACCAGGACCGGACGGACCGCCGACGCGAACCCGTCCGCGGCGGCGACCGCGGCCGGCGTCACCGCCAGCGCGGCGCGCGTCGGCGCCAGCTGCGGCGGATTCACGACGGGGGGCGGCGTGGGAGCAGGCGCTCCGGGAGTCGCCGCCCGGGACGTGCACCCGGCGAGAGCCACGACCGCAGCGACGGCGGCGATTCCCAAGGGGCACGATTTCGACATTCTCGGAAAATTCTGCATGACGGATCCCTCCGCTCAGGGACGAAATCTCGCACGAATGTACGTCATTCCGCGCTTCCGTCCGCCAATCCGCGGATTTCGTCCCGAAATGTCACATCTCCGTCCGGCCATCCGTGCCTTTCGTTCCGATTCTTGAACCTTTCGTCCGGAATCTTGGGTCGAATACGCGCGGCATATCTCGTTAACTCCTTTGGTTCCTTTACGTATCACGCTGCATCACGTTTTTCCGGATGAGCGGAGGTGAGGGATGAAGATTCGGACCCTGATCGTGGACGATGAGCCCCTCGCGCGGGAATGGGTGCGCAACGGCCTCCAGGAGGAGCCCGACATCGAGATCATCGGCGAGTGCGGCGACGGCTTCGAGGCCGTCCAGGCGATCAACGAGATGAAGCCGCAGCTCGTCCTGCTCGATGTCCAGATGCCGGGCCTCGACGGCTTCGGCGTCCTCGGCAGCCTCGAAGGCCCCGACCTGCCGGCCGTCATCTTCGTCACCGCGTTCGACCGCTACGCCCTGAAGGCCTTCGAGGCGCACGCGGTCGACTACCTCATGAAGCCCTTCTCGAGCGAGCGCCTGCACGCGGCCGTCGAGCGCGCGCGCGCCGAGGTCGACCGCAGCTCCTCTCGCGATCTGAAGATCGCGTTGAGCGCGCTGCTCGACGACATCCAGCGCGAGCGCGCCTACCCGGAGTGGCTGCTCATCAAGCGTGACGACCGGAGCGTCTTCCTGAAGGTCGCCGACGTCGACTGGATCGAGTCCTCGCGCAACAACGTCCGGCTGCACGTCGGCAAGGACGTCTACCTGTACCACGAGACGACGTCCGGCATCGAGGGCAAGCTCGATCCGAAGAAGTTCTTCCGCATCCACCGCTCGACGATCGTCAACATCGAGAAGATTCGCGAGATGCACCCGTGGTTCAACGGCGACTACGCGGTGACGTTGAAGGACGGCACCAAGCTGACGCTGTCGAGCACCTATCGCGAGAGGCTGAAGGAGTTCCGGCGGCTCGCCGTCTGATCTCCCGCTCCGAATGAGGTCGGCGGCCCTCCCGTTCCGCATTCCCACCGAGCCGGGCGCTTCGGCGCGCCGCACGGCCCGGGGCGCGCCCGAGGAGCCGGCTGTCTCGTTTCGCGCGGCCGGCGAGCGGCCGGTCACGGGACCCATCTCGGGAAGCGTGCGCCTCACGGCCGGCGCGGCCGGGCCCGACGCGCGCCGACGCAAGGCGCTCGAGATCCTCGCCGTATGGACCGGCGTCGGCGTCTTCATCGCCGCGCAGCGCTTCCTCCGCGGTCCGTCGCTTCAGCCCCGCCTCGCGCTGCCCTGGGGCGAGTCGCTCGGCGCGAGCCTCGTCACCGCGTATCTCTGGGCGCTGCTGACGCCGGCGATCATGCGGCTCGCGCGCCGTCTCCGACCCGCCCGCGGGCACGCGGTCGTGCGCGTCCTCTTCCTCGTCGCGGGATCCGCGTGCGCCGCGCTCGTCCACCTGCTCCTCACGAACGTGTTCTGGCACTTCCTCGACCCCGGCGAGGGCGCGCGCGAGTTCGCGGCGATGTTCCTCGCGACGCTCGCCTTCGGCGGCGCCGCGCGTGTCGCGACCTGCTTCGCGATCGTCGGCGTGACGTGGGTCATCGACGACTACCGAACCTACCGGCAGAAGGAGATCCAGTCGTCCGAGCT
>DATBBK010000249.1:0-6680 GCA_036271035.1 Thermoanaerobaculia bacterium
ACCGGCCACTTCCGCCTCTCCTCCGGATTGCATTCGGACCGCTACCTCCAGTGCGCGCGCCTCTTGATGTGGCCGCGCCGCGCCGCGCAGGCGGGAGACGAGCTCGGCGAGGCGCTTCGCGCGTACGCCGCGCGCGCGGTCGTTTCGCCCGCGCTGGGCGGCGTCGTCATCGGGCAGGAGACGGCGCGCGCCCTCGACGTGCGCGCGATGTTCGTCGAGCGGAAGGACGGGGCCTTCTCGCTGCGCCGCGGGTTCGCGCTCGAGGCGGGGGAGCCCGTCGTCGTCGTCGAGGACGTCTTCACGACGGGAAAGTCGACGCGCGAGGCGGCGGCTGCGGTGGAGGCGGCTGGCGGCCGCGTCGTCGCCGTCGGCTCGATCGTGAATCGCGGCGTTCCGAAGGACGCGTTCACCGTGCCGGCGCGCTCGCTCCTGTCGCTGTCCGTTCCGTCGTGGCCCGAGGCGGAGTGTCCGCTGTGCGCGAAGGGACTCGCGGTCGACTCGCCGGGCAGCCGCTTCGCAAATCGTAAGTCGTAGGAGCCTTTCGCCCCTCCGGGTTACCCTAGCGCCATGGACTTGAGATCCGTCTGCGTCTACTGCGCGTCGAGCCCCACCGCCGATCCCGCGATCGAGGCCGAGATCCGCGCCCTCGGCCGCGAGATCGCGAAGCGCGGCGTCCGGCTGATCTACGGCGGCGCCTCGGTCGGGTTGATGGGCGCCCTCGCCGACGAGACACTCGCCGCGGGCGGCAAGGTCACCGGCGTGATCCCGAAGGCGCTCGAGGGGCGCGAGGTCGCGCATCGCGGGCTGACGGAGCTGAAGGTCGTCGGATCGATGCACGAGCGCGAGCAGCTGATGTTCGACCTCTCGGACGGCTTCGTCGCGTTCCCCGGCGGCTTCGGCACGCTGGAGGAGATCATCGAGATGATCACGTGGAAGCAGATGGGCATCCACGGCAAGCCCATCGTGCTCGCGAACATCGGCGGATTCTTCGATCCGCTCCTGCAGCAGTTCGACGTCGCCATACGGTACGGCTTCGCGCGACGTGAGGCGAGGATCCTCTTCGGCGTCGCCGACTCCACGAAGGGGGTCTTGACGTTTCTCGAGGGCGCGCCGGTGCTCTCGCGCAAGGCGGGGGACTGGGCGTAGGAGGGTTGCTGGTTTCTGGTCCTGGTTCCTGGTTTCGGCGGCCCCAACAAGAAACCCGAAACACGTAACCAGAAACCTCAAGGCTTTCTCGCCGGGTCGCCCCGGAGCTTCATCTCCTCCAGCAATCGGCGGTTGATCGCCACGATGTCGGCGAGCAGCGCGATGAGCAGAGTCTGCACGCCCACGACGATCAGCACGGCCGACAGGATCAGCGACTGGACGTGCCCTCCCGGGTTCGCGCCGAAGAAGTAGTACGCGAGGAACCGAAGGGCGAGCACGACCCCGGCGGCGAAGAAGAGGGCGCCCGCGATCGAGAAGATCTTCATCGGCTTGTACAGCGCCGTGATGCGCAGGACGTTCGCGCCCTGCAGGAGCACGTACTTCGTCGTGGAGGCGAACAGGCGCGACGGCCGCACCGGCGGGTGCGCCCGCACCGGGACCGATACGACGCGCAGGCCCTTGTAGCCCGCCTGGATCAGCGTCTCGAGCGTGTACGTGAGCTTCGAGAAGACGTTGATGCGCCGCGCCGCCTCGCGCGAGAGCGCGCGGAAGCCGGAGACCGCGTCGTGGACCTGGATGCCCGAGGCCTGCCGCACGACCCAGCTGCCCGCGCGCTGCAGCAGCCGCTTCGTGGGCGAGAAGTGCGCGAGCTCCGCGGGTCCGCGGTCGCCGATCGTGAAGTCGGCGCTGCCGTCGAGGATCGGCGCGACGAGAGCCGGGATGTCCGCGGCGTCGTACTGAAGGTCCGCGTCGAAGTTCACGATGACGTCGGCGCCCATCTCCAGCGACGCGGCGAGCCCCGCCGAGAAGGCCTCGGCGAGCCCGCGGTTGGTCGTCAGGCGCAGGACGCGGGTCGCACCCGCGGCGCGCGCCTTCTCGCACGTCCCGTCGGTCGAGCCGTCGTCGACGACGAGCGTCTCGACGGCGTCGAAGCCCTGGACGGAGCGCGGCAGGGCGGCGATCGCGCGGGCGATCGTCTCCCCCTCGTTGAAGGCGGGAACCTGGACGACCAGCTTCATCGCGCCGCGGATTCTTTCAGGTTCCGCGCGCCGGCGCGCCTCAGGCGGTCCGGACCCGCGGCCGCCGGGCCGCCGCCAGGACGACGATCAGGGCCAGCGCGCCCGCGGCCGAGACGAGAAGCTCCCTCCGCGGCATCTCGAACCGCCCCTCGACGCGATGCCGTCCGGCGGGCAGCGGCACGGCGGCGAACAGCCCGTCCGCGGTGACCGCGCCGGTCTCGACGCCGTCGACGAAGATCCTCCAGTACGGCCGCTGCAGCTTCTGGCTGGACGCGAGCACGGTGGGAGCGGCCGCGTCCGTCTCGATGGCGAAGCGCTCCGCGGAGAGAGCGACGACGTGCACGGCTCCCGCGGCGGTATCGGAGCCGAAGCCGGGCGCGCCGAGCCGGGCGGCGTCGGCGGGCGGCACGAACACCGCTCGGGCGAGCTCCTCCCGGGACGCGACGCGCGCCTCCTCGAAGCCCCCGGGTCTCGCCGCGGAGACGAGCCAGAACCGGTCGAACGCGCCCCGCCTCTCGAACAGCGTCATGTCGGGGCCGTCGTAGACGAGCCGCGCCGCCGCGTCGTCGGCCCGGGGCGGCGCGCCGCCCTCCGAGGCCGGCGCGTCCGGCGAGAACGGCGCCGCGTCGCGCGACTCGACCTCCGCGCCGACCGGACGGCGCGCGCCGGGCGGCGCGGCGAGCGCGCGGACGCCGAGCAGGTCCAGAACGGGAGAGTCGGTGTCGAGGGTCGACGGATCGAAGACGAGATAGGTTCCGAAGCGTCCGAAGGGGCTCGGGTCCGCCGCCGACAGGAGCCTCCGGTACGGCGCGTCGAGCAGGAAGTGGCCGCGCGCGTCCTCGATCTCGAGGGCCTCCGACACGTTGGGGATGAGCGTCCAGCCGGCGGCCGCGAAGCGCCCGCCACCCTCCGTGATCTCGCGCAGCCGGCGAATGCCGGGCGTGTCCGCGAATACCGCCTCGTCGGGCCGGCACACCGGATAGAAATCGAGCGCGAGGAACGCGAGCGGGACGGCAACGAGGAAGGGGAGCGCGTCCGCCACGGCGCGTCGCAGGCCTCGCGCCTCGGCGAGGCGCTCGAGCGACTCCGCGCCGCACGCGGCGAGGATCGCCGCGGCGAACACGATGAGGATCTTCGCCCGCGCGAATAGTCCGATGTCGAGCAGGGGCAGCCGCCCGATCGCGGCGAGGAGTCCGCCGCCCGCGTAGAGCGGGATCGCGACCGCGGCGCCGAGGATCGCCGCGAACAGGCCTTCTCTCCGCCGCCCGAGCGAGGCCAGGCCGACGAACGCGAGGCCGACCGCGGCCACGCCGAGCCCGGCGGAGACCTCGATGTAGTTGTCGCCGGGGATCCAGCCGACGCCCCGATAGTCGTCGCGGCGCGGCGTCCCCTGGTAGTCGGGCAGCGCGTACAGCCGCAGGTGACGCAGCGGCAGCGCGAAGGACGCGCCCATGCCGCGGCGCAGGCTGCCGTAGTCCGACGCGCGAAGGAACCGCGCGGTCGCGAGGATCGCCGGGAGCAGGAGGGCTCCGGCGATCGCGCACGCGGCCGCCAGCCGCCCGACCGCTCGGAGCGTTCCGCGTCCGCGGGCTGCGGCGGCGCGCAACAGGAGATACAGCGACGCCGCGATTCCGCCGAAGAGGATCCAGTGGGGGAATCCCCCCGCGAGACAGAGCAGAGCCGACAGCGTCGCGAACCGTAGAGCGCGAGCGGCGTTGCCTTCGTCGAACGCGCGGTCGACGGACATGAGCAGCAGCGGGTACGTCACGGCGACCGAGCTCTGCATCCAGAGGCCCCAGACCGCCAGGCCGGTCGAGAACGCCCACGCGGCCGCGCCCGTCGCGGCGGCCGCGTCGGTGAAGCGGCGGCTCCGGAGAAACGCGTACATCGCCGCGAAGGCGAACTGAAACTTGAGGAACAGGATGCCGGTCTCGATGCCGGCCTCGGGCAGGACCATCGCCGGAATGAGCGTGAACGGCGAGAGGAAGCCCTGGGCGAGGAGGATCGGTCCCATCGCGCCTGAGGAGACCCACGGATTCCAGAAGAACGCGCGCGGCACGCCGTGGAAGCGCACGAGAGTGGTCTCGCCGGATGCCGCCGGGTCCGAGAGCAGCCGGTTCTCCGCCTCGAGCACTCCGCGGTCGGTCATCCGCCACGGGTGATGCGCGCGCACGAAGTCGTGCGACGAGATGACCGTGTTCGTCGTGAGCAGCGGTGCGAAGAGGATCAGGTCGAAGACGAGGAGGGCGAAGACTCCGAGGCGGAAATCGGAGACCGAGGCCCGACTCACGCCGGCTTGCGCGCGACGAGCACCCGGAAGTACGACTCCACCCAGCCGCGCTCGAGCAGGTGATCCTCGAGCGCGATCAGGCGCGTCAGCGCTCCCGTCGTGTCCTCGCGCAGGCGCGCGACGTCGAGGCAGGGGAAGACGAACCAGAGCACGTTGCCCCCGTACGGGCGATCCTCGACGATCTCGAAGAGGCGCCGGCAGGCGGGCAGGATCGCGCTCGACCGCACCGACTCGGACGGGTCGTCGAAGGGCAGCGGGATCGCGAGCTCGGGCCGGTTCTTGAGCTCGTCGGACAGCGCGTCGAAGGCGCTGCGCGCGAAGCCCCACATCGCGTCGGTCCACTCCGAGCGCGACGGGCCCATGTACTCGTCGACGTAGACGAGTCCGCCCGGCTTGAGCGCGTCGCGAACCTGCTCGAGCGCGCCCTCGACGTTGCGGAGGTGGTGGAGCGACCCGTGAAAGAAGACGATGTCGTACGTCTCGCGCGGCAGCTCCATGGCGTGGATGTCCTCGACGCGGTAGCGCAGGCGCCGCGCCAGTCCCTCCTCCTCGGCGCCGCGGCGCGCCTCGGTGATGGACTCGGGGGAGAAGTCGATGGCGTCCATCCGCTCGCAGACGCCCTTCATGAGGACGTCGCGCTCGAGCCGGCCGGTGCCGCAGCCGATCGAGAGCCCGAGCGGCAGGGGAGCCGGAACGTGGCGGGCGGTGAACCATTCCATGGGCCAGCGGTGCGGATCGCCGGTCACTCGGCGGTTGATCGCGCGCCGGACCAGCGGCTGGGAGCCCCACCAGCGGTCCTCGGGCTCGCCCGGCGCTCCGGCGTCCCAGAACTCGCGTGCGGCGGCGGCCTCGGCCCGCGCCGCGCGAAGCGCGCCCCATCGCCGGGAGAGCGAGGCGAGCGTGGCGCTGATGGCGGACGACATTCGGGAGTTGGAATCAGTGTAGCAGGGCGGCGCGTACTCCTGGTTGCGGTACGCGATGGCGAGCTCTTTGATTACGTCTCTTGGCCGGGCGCTTTCGGAGCGGGAGCGAGGCGCGCCGGCGGAGGGCCGCTCGTTTGCCCCGGTGCGGGCGCTCTGGTAACCTCCGCGTTCCCGGCGGGGTCGCCGGATCGGTCTTTACACAATTCGGGACGAGGGCCGGGATCAAAATGCCTCGCGGCTTCCGGCCGGCAGCCCCCCGCGCGGTTTCGCGCGGGATCGAAGAGCAGGCTCGTAGCTCAGGGGGAGAGCACCACATTGACACTGTGGGGGTCAGCGGTTCAAATCCGCTCGAGCCTACCAGTTCTTCGAACACAGGCGCTTAGCTCAGCTGGGAGAGCGCATCCTTCACACGGATGAGGTCAACGGTTCGATCCCGTTAGCGCCTACCAGAGTCTCGTCACGACGCGGGGGTTCCCCGCGTTTTTTTGTTCGCACGAAGAAAGAGGAAGAAAAGGGAGAATGGAAGCCCTGGCCGAGACGGTGACGATCACACTCCCCGACGGGAAGACGCGGACAGTTCCCGCGGGCGCGAGCCTGCGCGAGATCGCCGAGGGGATCGGCCCGCGGCTCGCGAAGGACGCTCTCGCGGGCAAGATCGACGGCCGTCTCGTGGACCTCGCCGCGCGCGTGGACAAGGACGCCGCGATCGAGATCGTCACGGCGAAGTCGCCGGACGCGCTCGGGCTGTACCGTCACTCGACGGCGCACCTCACGGCGCACGCGGTGAAGCGCCTCTTCCCCGAGGTGCAGATCGGCATCGGGCCCGCGATCGACAACGGCTACTACTACGACTTCCTCCCGGCGAGGCCGTTCACCCCGGAGGACCTGACGGCGATCGAGGCCGAGATGCGGAAGATCGTCGCCGAGGACGACTCGGTCGAGCGCCTCGAGATGTCCAAGGATGCCGCGATCCGCATCTTCTCGGACCAGAACGACCCGCTGAAGGTGGAGATCATCAAGGGGATCCCGGACGATCACGTCTCCTGCTACCGGCAGAAGGACTTCATCGACCTCTGCCGGGGGCCGCACGTGCCATCGACTGGCCGCCTGGGCGTCTTCAAGCTCACGCACACGGCCGGCGCGTACTGGAAGGGCGACGATAAGAACCCGATGCTCCAGCGCATCTACGGCGCGTGCTTCCTGACGCAGAAGGACCTCGACGAGTACCTGAAGCAGCAGGAGGAGGCTCGGGCGCGCGACCATCGCAAGCTCGGCAGGGAGCTCGATCTCGTGTCGTTCCAC
>DATBBK010000250.1:0-11689 GCA_036271035.1 Thermoanaerobaculia bacterium
GATCGCGAGCGTCGAGGCGGCGCAGGCGAACGTCGAGCTGTTCACGCATCTTCGCGACCTCGCCGACGACCAGAGGCGGAACGGAACCGGGACGAAGCTCGATACGACCCGCGCCGAGGTCGCGCTCTCGCGGCAGCAGCAGGCCCTGCTCACGGCGCGCAACGCGCGCGACGCCGCGCGCCTCGCTCTGCTACACGCCATCGGCGCCGATCAGACGAGCGAGCTCGCCGTGGACGCGCCTGCCAGCGTCGACGAGCCGGTGCCGGATCCGGAGGCGGAGCTCGCGCGCGCGCGGCGCGACCGGCCGGAGCTCGAGACGCTCGCGGCGGAGGACCGCGCCGAGGAGCTCACGATCGCCGCCGAGCGCGCCGGCCGGCTCCCGACGCTCTCGGCGCAGTTCCAGGGCGGCTACAACGGAAACCACATCGACGACCTGCTCTGGACGCGGCAGATCGTGGGCCTCGTCTCCGTGCCGATCTTCACCGGCGGGGAATTGACGGCGCGCATCGCGGAGGCCGAGAGCCGCCGGCGCGAGCTCGGGTTCCAGAGGATCGAGCTCGACCGGCAGATCGAGGAGGAGGTCCGGCGCGCGGTCCTCGCCTTCGGCAGCGCGCGCGAGCGCGTGCAGGTGTCGGTCGAGTCGCTGCGCCTGGCGAACGAGGAGCTCACGCTCGCGCGCGACCGATTCCAGGCCGGAGTCGCGCCATCGATCGAAGTGGACAACGCGCAGGCATCGCTCGTCGCGGCCCAGGCGGACCGCATCGCCGCCGGCGCCGACCGCGACCGGGCGCGCTACGACCTCTGGAGGGCGACGGGCCGCATCCGTGAGCTCGTGGGAGACACACCGCGATGAGCACCGACGCCGACGCCCGCCCCGAGCCCGCCGCCACGCCGCGCGAGCGGCCACGCGAGGCCGCTCCGTCGCCCGAGAAGCCGGCCGGAGCGGCCGAGCCGAAGCCGCGCAAGAACCGCACACGCCGCGTGATCGTCTGGTCCATCCTCGCGATCGTCCTGATCGCCGGTGGCATCTATGGATACCGGACGATCCACTTCTACCGGGATCACGCCGAGACCGACGACGCGCAGATCGAGTCGCACGTCGAGCCCGTGATCCCGAAGGTCGGCGGACACGTCACCGAGGTGCTCGTCGAGGACAATCAGAGGGTCGAGAAGGGGCAGCTGCTCCTGCGGATCGACGACCGCGACCTGAGGGCGAAGCTGGCCACGGCCGCGGCCGATCTCGCGAACGCCCGCGCCGCCGCCGGCGCGTCTCGATCGTCCGTCTCCGCCGCGGAGACGGAGCACCGCCGTGCCGCCGCCGACCTGGAGCGCTACCAGGCGCTGCGTCAGAAGGAGGAGATCTCGCAGCAGCAGTACGACGCCGCGAAGGCCGCCTCCGAGGCGTCGGCCGCTCAGACGCAGGCGCAGGGCGAGCAGGTCGCCGCCGCGGGAGCGAAGATCGCGCAGAAGCAGGCGGACCTCGACCTCGCGAAGCTGCAGCTCTCCTACACGACCGTGACGGCGCCCGGCGCGGGCTGGGTGACGAAGAAGAGCGTCGAGGTCGGCCAGTTCGTCCAGCCCGGCCAGCCCCTGCTCGCGATCGTGAGCGATGCGGAGCCCTGGGTCGTCGCCAACTACAAGGAGACCCAGCTCAAGAAGATGCACGTCGGACAGAAGGCGATCATCCAGGTGGACGCGTATCCGAAGCGCGACCTGCACGGGCACGTGGAGTCGATCGCCGCGGCGACCGGCGCGCGCTTCGCGCTGCTGCCGCCCGACAACGCGACCGGCAACTTCACGAAGGTCGTCCAGCGGGTGCCCGTGAAGATCGTGTTCGACGAGCCGCCCGATCCCGAGCGCCGCCTGCGCGCCGGCATGAGTGTCAACGCGATCGTCGACGTCCGGGAGAGCCCTCCCCAGAGTCCGCCGCCGGCTCGATGAGCGAGCAGGGAGCTCGCAAGTGGATCATCACCGTCACGGTGATCCTGGCCTCCGTCATCGAGCTCGTCGACACCTCCATCGTCAACGTCGCGCTGCCCCAGATGATGGGCAACCTGGGCGCGACGCTCGACGAGGTCGCCTGGGTCGTCACGTCCTATGTCGTGGCGAACGTCATCGTGGTGCCGATGGCGGGCTGGCTCTCCACGGTCTTCGGCCGCCGCAACTACTTCGCCGGATCGATCATCCTGTTCACGGTCGCGTCGTTCTTCTGCGGCCACGCGACGAACATCTGGGAGCTCGTCATCTTCCGCTTCATCCAGGGCGCGGGCGGAGGCGCGCTCCTCGCGACGTCGCAGGCCATCCTCGTCGAGACGTTCCCGCCCGAGGAGCTCGGCTTCGCGAACGGGCTTTTCGGCCTCGGCGTCGTGGTCGGTCCGACGATCGGCCCGACGCTCGGCGGCTGGATCACCGACAACTACTCGTGGCCGTGGGTCTTCTACGTCAACCTGCCGATCGGCCTGGTCGCGACCCTGCTCACGGTCGGCTTCATCCGCGACCCCGAGCACAAGCGTCAGGTCGGCGGCGTCGACTGGGCCGGGATCATCCTGCTCATCGTGGGCATCGGTTCGCTGCAGGTCGTCCTCGAGCGCGGGGAGCGCGATGACTGGTTCTCGGCGACATACATCGTGGTGCTGACGATCGTGGCGGTGGTCGGTCTGGTCGGATTCGTCGTTCGCGAGCTGACCGCGGAGCACCCCGTCGTCGACCTGCACGTGCTCAAGGACCGCTCGCTCGCCGTCGGCACGCTGTTCACCTTCATCCTCGGGTTCGGCCTCTACTCCTCCGTCTTCGTCTTCCCCGTGTTCGCGCAGAATCTGCTCGGATTCTCGGCGATGCAGACGGGACTGATCCTTCTGCCCGGCAGCCTCGCGACCGCCGTGATGATGCCGATCGTCGGCAAGCTGCTCCAGAAGGGCGTGCCGGCGCAGCTGATGAACGCGGCCGGATTCCTCACGTTCTTCGCGTTCACGCGGATGCTGTCGCACTCGACGCTGGTGTCGGGGCGGGAGGACTTCTTCTGGCCGCTCGTGCTGCGCGGTATCGGGCTGGGGCTCCTGTTCGTGCCGCTGACGACGCTGGCGCTCTCCGGCCTCCGGGGCGCGTCGATCGCGCAGGGGTCGGGGCTGACCAACATGATGCGGCAGCTCGGCGGCTCGTTCGGCGTCGCGCTCATCACGACGTACATCACGTCGCGCAGCTGGACGCACCGCCAGAACCTGCTGCGCTACGTCTCGGAATACGACCCAGCGCTGCGCGCGCGAATGAGCGCGATGACGAACGGCTTCATGTCCCACGGCGCGACGGCGTGGCAGGCGCAGCAGCAGTCGTACGCGGCGCTCGAGGGAACGGTCGCGCAGCAGACGTTTCTGATGACGTACATGGACGCGTTCCGGGTGGTTGGGTACTTCTTCCTGCTGTGCATTCCGCTGCTGCTCCTGTTCCCGCGGCGGAAGGGCGGCGCGCCGGTGAGCGCCGCGGCGATACACTGAAGGAGGGTTCGCGGTCGAATCGAACGTTCGCGTCATCCTGACCCTGAGCGAAGCGAAGGGGAGGATCCGCGACTCGAAGCGCCGCGGGAACGGTGGCGGTCGATCCGGGGATCCTTCGGCGCTTCGCGCCTCAGGATGACGTGCTTATGGACGCGAGCCCTACGAAAGCTCCAGCATCCGCAACAGCGGCTTCTCCGCCGCCTTGCGCAGATCCTCCGGCAGGACGATCTCCGGCCGCTCGTCGCGCAGGCACAGGTAGAGCTTCTCGAGCGTGTTGAGCTTCATGAACGGGCACTCGTTGCACATGCAGCCGTTGTCCGGAGGGATCGGGATGTACTCGCGCTCCGGCGCGAGCTTCTTCATCTGGTGGATGATCCCTTCCTCGGTCGCGATCAAAAACCGCTTGCCCGGCGCCGTCGTGACGTAGCTCAGGATCGAGCGCGTCGAGCCGACGTGGTCCGCGTGCGCGAGGATCGCCTCGGGGCACTCGGGGTGCGCGGCGATCTTCGCGTCGGGGTAGCGCGCCTTCAGCTTGAGGATCTCGCGCTCGGAGAACTGCTCGTGGACGATGCAGGTGCCCGGCCACAGCGTCATCGGGCGATTCAGCGTCTTCGAGAGAAACGCGCCGAGGTGCCGGTCGGGGGCGAAGACGATCTCGCGGTCCTCCGGGATCGAGCGGACGATCTTCTCGGCGTTCGAGGACGTCACGATGATGTCGGAGAGCGCCTTCACGGCCGCCGAGCAGTTGATATAGGTCAGCGAAACGGCGCCCGGGTGCTCCTCGCGCCAGCGGCGGAACGCGTCGGGGGGACAGGAGTCCTCGAGCGAGCATCCCGCCTCGTAGTCCGGAAGCACGACTTTCCGGGTGGGATTCAAAATCTTGGCGGTCTCGGCCATGAACCGGACGCCGGCGAACGCGATGATCTTCGCGTCGCTCTGCTGCGCCTTCCGGGACAGATCGAGAGAGTCGCCGACGAAGTCCGCCAGGTCCTGGATGGCCTCTTCTTGGTAGTAATGGGCGAGAAGGACTGCGTTTTTTTGTCGCTTGAGCGCCGTGATCTCCCGCTCCAGGTCGAGCTTCGGGTCGATCGAGGACAGGTCCGGCGCCGGGGGCCGCGAGGGGGCCGGCGGATAGGCGGGCACGGGCCGGGACGCGCTCATCGCGCGGAGCATAACAAGCGCGTCCGGTAAACGTTTTCCACTCTGGACGCGTACTTCAGAGTGATGGCATGCCTTCTGCTAATCCGCCCGGAAACTCAATGGAACCGCTGATGGAAAGTCGCCGGCCGGACCTGAAGGCCGTCCTGTTTCTCGTGCTCACGCTCGGGCTCGTTGCGCTCGAGCTCTGGGGGTTCGTGAAGCTGTTTTAGGGCCCACGGCGGTCGTGAGCCGTAAGCCGTAAGCCGAGAAGACGACGAGACCGCCGATTTGGCGGTCTTTTCATTTCACGGCTCACGGCTCTCGTGAAAACGGCGCGTCCGGCTGAACTCGCCTCGCGTTTGCTATATTTTCGACTCCCTCATGGCCACCGAGATCCGCACCGACCGCTGGCGGGGGCTCGACTCCGCCTCCCTCGTCGCCGCCTACCGCAACATCTACCTGTCGCGGCGGTTCGACGACAAGGAGATCCAGCTCAAGCGGCAGAACCGCATCTACTTCCAGATCAACAGCGTCGGGCACGAGGCGGTCGCGACCGCGGCGGGGATGGTGCTGCGCCCGGGCTACGACTGGTTCGAGTGCTACTACCGCGACCGCGCCCTCATCCTCCAGCTCGGGGTTACGCCGTACGAGATGTTCCTGCAGTCCGTCGGCGCCAAGGACGACCCGGCGTCCGCCGGCCGGCAGATGCCCGCGCACTGGGCCCACAAGCGCCTGAACATCATGTCCAAGTCCTCCTGCACGGGGATGCAGTTCCTGCACGGGGTGGGCGCGGCCGAGGCAGGAATGCTCAAGGCGCGGGTCCCGGCGATCGGGGCGCTGGGCGGCTGGGAGAAGGACGAGGTCGTCTACGTGTCGGGCGGCGAGGGGCAGACGTCCGAGGGCGAGTTCTGGGAGGCGCTCTCGTCGGCGAGCAACCTCAAGGCGCCCGTGCTCTTCCTCATCCAGGACAACGGCTACGCCATCTCGGTCCCGGTCGAGGTCAACACGCCGGGCGGCTCGATCTCGAAGCTCGTGAAGAGCTTCCCGAACCTTTTCGTCGGCGAGGTCGACGGCACCGACTTCCTCGAGTCCTACGACGCGCTGCGCGAAGCGACGGAGTACTGCCGCAAGCGGCTCGGTCCGGCGCTCGTCCACGCCCACGTCGTGCGGCCGTACAGCCACTCGCTCTCGGACGACGAGGCGATGTACCGCCCGAAGGCGGAGCGCGAGCGCGACCTCGAGCGTGACCCGGTGCGTCGCATGTCGCGGTTCCTCCTCGACGAGGGAGTCCTCGGCGCCCCCGAGCTCGAGAAGCTCCACGCCGAGGTCGACGCGGAGATCAACGACGCCGCAGATCGGGCTCTCGCGGCCGAGCTCCCCGAGCCGGACTCCGCCTACGACTACGTCTACTCGCCCGACGTCGACCCGACCTCGGCCGCGTTCTCGACGCAGCCCGTCTTCGCCGAGGGCGCGCAGCCGACGACGATGGTCGACCTGCTGAACGCGTGCCTCAAGGACGAGATGAAGCACAACCCCGCGATGGTCATGTTCGGCGAGGACGTCGCCGACGCGTCGCGGCCCTCGGTGCTCGACGAGTGCAAGGGCAAGGGCGGCGTCTTCAAGGTCACCGCCGGACTGCAGCGCCTGTACGGACCGGAGCGCGTCTTCAACTCGCCGCTCGCGGAGGCGAACATCGTCGGCCGCGCGGTCGGGATGGCGGTCCGCGGGCTGAAGCCCGTCGTCGAGATCCAGTTCTTCGACTACATCTGGCCGGCGTACATGCAGATTCGCAACGAGATGGCGAACCTGCGGTGGCGTTCTGGCAACGCGTTCTCATGCCCCCTCGTCATCCGCGTCGCCGCGGGCGGATACATCGGCGGCGGCGCGGTCTACCACTCGCAGTCCGGCGCGGTCCTGATGACGCACATCCCGGGGCTGCGAGTCGTGATGCCCTCGAACGCGCTCGACGCGAACGGGCTCCTGCGCACCGCGATCCGCTGCGACGATCCGGTCATCTTCATGGAGCACAAGCACCTCTACCGGCAGACGCACAACAAGGGCGTGTATCCCGGGCCGGACTACATGGTGCCGTTCGGCAAGGCGGCGATGGTCCAGGAGGGCGCCGACGTCACGATCGTGACCTACGGCGCGACCGTGTACCGCTCGTGGCAGGCGGCGAAGGCGTTCAGCGAGGAGACGGGCAAGTCCGTCGAGATCCTCGATCTGCGCACGCTGTCGCCGTACGACTGGGAGGCGATCGCGGCGTCGGTGAAGAAGACGTCGCGCGCGATCGTCGTCTACGAGGATCCAATCTCCTGGGGCTACGGCGCGGAGATCGCGGCGCGCATCTCTTCGGAGCTCTTCGACTATCTGGACGCCGCGGTCGAGCGCGTCGCCGCGACGGACACGTTCGTCGCGTACCAGCCGCGGGTCGAGGACTACATCCTTCCGCAGGTCTCGCACATCCGTGGCGCGCTCGACCGCGTTACGGCATACTGATCCCTGGATTGACCTCTTTCCTGGACTGATTTCGCTGGCTGGGTGACGGGCGCGAGGCGCCCGCGCCGCGTAACCCTCACATTTCGAGCAATTGGCAACCGGGTATGACTCGTGCTCTATCGAGTCGTGCTCGGAAAGGAGCAAGGAACCCTATGAGACGAGAAGCGCAACCCGTCCTACTGGCCGACGCGAACCACCGTTCGCTTCGGCGGTGCCACGGATGCGGAAGCTACGCACGACCGGAAGGCGAGATCAGCGGCAGGCTTTACTGCGAACGCTGCATCGAGAAGGCGCGCCGGGAGGAGCCGAAGGACTTGAACGAGACCATCGAGGTGTAGACCCCGGCCGCCCCTCTCCGCGGCAGAGGCATCCACCTTTCGGCCGCCGCCTCTCCCACTCCGTGAACAAGATCCGCGCCGTTTAAGCGAACCGGGACTCCTCGGGATGGGCGTTGCTCCCGTCACGTAGAATGCCCCCTCGGTGAAAGCCGACCACGCAGCGTCTCTCCTGCGGCGCGAGACCTTCGCGCCGGGCCTCTTCTCCGTGACGTTTCGATCCCCGGCCCTCTCGGACGCGATCCGTCCCGGACAGTTCGTGATGGTCGAGGTCCCCGGCCGCTCGCGGCCCTACCTGCGCCGGGCGTACTCCGTCGCCGACGCGGAGCCGCTCGCGGGAAACGTCGAGCTCCTGATCAAGACGATCGGCGCGGGCACCGCTGCGCTCGAGACGCTACCCGAGATGGCCGAGGTCCGGCTGCTCGGTCCGCTCGGAAACTCGTTCGGCGTGGACGGATTCGCGAAGGGCGAGCGGGCGGCGATCGTCGCCGGCGGCATCGGCGCGGCGCCGTTTCCGATGCTGCTCAAGGCGCTCCGCAAAGCGGGCGTGCCCTGCGACTTCTACCTCGGAGGCCGGAACGAGCGCGAGCTCTCGATCCGCAGGCGCTTCGACGGACTCGTGCGCGGCGAGACGGTCCTCACGTCCGACGACGGCTCGCTCGGCGAGAAGGGGTTCGTCACGGAGGCGCTCGCGCGAAGGCTCGAGAAAGGCGCGCGGTATGCGCGCGTCTACGCGTGCGGGCCGATGCCGATGTTCGGCTCGCTCGCCAGGGTCGTCGGGAAGGCCGGGGTGGCCGCCGAGTTCTCGACCGAGGCGGAGATGGGCTGCGGATTCGGCGTCTGCCTCGGATGCGTGATTCCGGCGGTCGACAAGCCGTTCATCGTGAGCTGCACGGAGGGGCCGATCCTGAGCCCGGAGAAGATCAAGTGGTCTTGACGCGTGGCGTGTACGTCATCCTGAGGAGCGGAGCGACGAAGGATCCCCGCATTTCTCGCCGTGCCGCTTCGAGTCGGGGATCCTTCCCCTTCGCTGCGCTCAGGCTCAGGATGACGCCGCAACGACGTGGGGTCGCGTCATGAGCTCCCTCGCCGTACAACTCGGCCCGCTCTCGCTCCAGAACCCGATCACCACGGCCTCGGGCACCTTCGGCTACGGCCTCGAGTTCACGGACTTCGTCGACCTCGCCGTCATCGGCGGACTCTGCACCAAGGGGCTCTCGCTGCGCCCGCACGCCGGCAATCCGCCGCCACGGATCTGCGAGACGCCGTCGGGGATGCTGAACGCGATCGGCCTCCAGAACGTCGGCATCGAGGCGTTTTTGACCGAGAAGCTGCCGAAGCTGCGCGGGCTGGGCGCGACCGTCATCGCCAACGTGTGGGGCGATCTCGAAGACGACTACGTCACCGTCGTGCGCGCGCTCGAGGGGGCGGACGGCATCGCGGCGGTGGAGCTGAACATCTCGTGTCCCAACGTGCGCCAGGGCGGAATGCTCTTCGGCAACTCGCCGCCGCTGACCCGCTCGCTCGTGTCGAAGGTCCGCGCGGCGACGACGCGGCCGCTCATCGTCAAGCTGTCGCCCAAC
This sequence comes from Thermoanaerobaculia bacterium, assembly GCA_036271035.1. Lineage (GTDB taxonomy): Bacteria > Acidobacteriota > Thermoanaerobaculia > UBA5066 > Gp7-AA6 > DAHUXD01. The sequence continues at coordinate 9,049 of DATBBK010000250.1, forward strand.
GCGCCGGATCTCGTGGAATCCGCGCGGGCGGCGCGCGAGGGAGGAGCCGACATCCTGTCGCTCGTCAACACGTTCGTCGGCATGGCGATCGACCCGATCACCGCACGGCCGCGCATCTCGTTCGGCACGGGAGGGCTCTCCGGTCCGGCGATCCGGCCGATCGCCGTGAGGATGGTCTACCAGGTCGCGAAGGCTCTGCCCGGCGTGCCGCTGATGGGGATCGGCGGGATCGCGGAGCTGTCGGACGTTCTCGAGTTCCTCGCCGCGGGCGCAACGGCCGTCCAGGTCGGCACGGCGAACTTCAAGGATCCCGGAGTGTCGCAGCGGCTGGTGCACGAGCTCGCGGCGTATTGCGCCGAGCGCGCCGTCGCCGTGGGCGACCTCGTCGGGCGCGCGCTCCGCACGCCGGTCGGTGGCGCCGCGGGGGCGGAGGGTTGAGGCCGTGACGGCGGCGTCGGATCGGATCTGCGTCGCGCTCGACTTCCCGACGCGCGACGAGGTGCTCGCGATGGCGCGCCGCCTCTCCGGACGGGTCGGCTGGCTCAAGGTCGGCCTCGAGGCGTTCACGGCGGAGGGACCGTCGCTGGTTAGCGAGGTCGCCGCCGCGGGCGCTCGCGTCTTCCTCGATCTGAAGTTCCACGACATCCCGGCGACGGTCGCTGGCGCGGTCGCGTCGGCCGCACGATCGGGCGCCGCGATGGTGAACGTCCACGCATCGGGCGGACGCGCGATGATGGAGGCGGCCCGCCAGGCGGCCACGCGTGCGGGACTCGAGAAGATCATCGCCGTGACGCTTCTGACGTCCCTCGACGCGCACTGCCTCGCCGAGCTTCCGATCGAGGGCGGTCCGCACGAGGTCGCGACGCGGCTCGCGGCGCTCGCGCAGTCGTGCGGCCTCGACGGTGTCGTCTGCTCGGCGACGGACCTGCCGGGGATCCGCAAGGCGTGCGGTCCGGGATTCCTGACGGTGGTGCCGGGCATCCGTCCCGCGGGCGCGGACGTGCAGGATCAGAAGCGCGTCGCGACCCCGGCGGCGGCCGTCGCGGCGGGCGCGGACATCCTCGTCATCGGCCGCCCGATCACTTCGGCGCCGGATCCGGTGGAGGCGCTGGAGAAGATCGTCGCCGAGGTCGACGGCTCGCCGTCCTCTCCATTGCACTCGTAGGGGCGGCCCTTGCGGCCGCCCGCAATGCAGATGGACGCAGGCGGGGTCGAGCCCCGCCCCTACGAACCGGGGGCGACGCGCGAATCGCGCATAATCCCCCCGCCATGAACGAATGGAAGGACCCCCACGCCACCTGGATCGTCGGCCATCGCGGCGCGCCGCGGCGGGCCCGCGAGAACACGCTCGACAGCCTCGACTTCGCCGAGAGCTTCGGCGTGGATGCCGTCGAGATCGACGTCCGCCTGACCCGCGACGGCGAGGCCGTCCTGTTCCACGACGACGACGTCGTCCTCGGCTCGCAGAAGATCCCCGTGCGCACGTTCACCGCACGCGAGATCGAGAAGCTGGTCATCCCGTCGGAGCTCGGCGAGTACCGGATCCCGCGGCTCGAGCAGGTCTTCCACCGCTACGGGCCGAAGCTGCGGTACATCGTGGAGGTGAAGACCGGTCCGGGAATGCCGCACGGAACGATGGCGCGCCGCGTCGCGAGGCTCGCTTCGGCGTTCGGCGTGTCCCACCGCTGTCTCGTCGCCTCGTTCGACGCGGAGTTCCTCAAGCGCATGCGCGAGACCGACAGGGAAGCGGCGCTCTCGTTCATCTTCGACCACGCGGTCGCGCTGCCCGCGGCGGGGCAGCCCGCGCCGCTCTTCCCGCCCGTCGACGCGATCGCGCCGCGTCGCGACCTCGTCACGCCGGCGCTGCTCCAGCAGGCGGCCGCGGCCGGTCTGTCCGTGCATCCGTGGACCGTGGACGAGCCGGACGAGGTCCGCAAGTTGCTCGCGGCGGGTGTCGCCTCGATCACGACGAACGCGCCCGACGCGGCGATGGAGATCCGACAGGGGACCGACTCGCACGAGACCGGGCTCGCGCTCGCCGAGGGGTCGGCCTGAGCTCCTGAACTCTCGCGGCTCCGAAGAGGAAGAGGAGGAGACATGCAGAGCGTCGGCCTGATCCTCGTGGGTCTCCTCGCCGGAGTGTTCGCCGGCATGTTCGGGATCGGCGGCGGTCTCGTCATCGTGCCCGCCCTCGCGATCCTCTACGGCATGCGACAGCACGCCGCGGTCGGCACGTCGCTCGGCGCGCTGCTGCTTCCGGTCGGCGCGCTGTCCGCTTGGGTCTACTGGAAGAACGGCAACCTGAACATCGGCTACTCGCTCCTGCTCGCGGTGGGCCTCGTGCTCGGCGCCTACCTGGGCGCGAGGCTCGTCGAGCCGGTCTCGGACCTGACGCTGCGCCGGATGTTCGGCGGATTCATGTTCGTCGTGTCGATCAAGATGCTCTGGGGAAAATAGCCAACTTTTCACGGCGACGGGGCCGAGCCGAGGAGTAGGCTCGCCTCAATGACTCCCCGATACCCGGGTTCCCTCACACCGCGACGCGTCCGCTCTCCCCGTCAGATCGTCGCGATGACGGCTCGCGAGGCGCTCGGCGGCCACGTGCTCAACGCCGGCGTGCTCGGCGCGGTCGAATCCGCCA